>CAINOI010000045.1 GCA_903851465.1 uncultured Bacteroidota bacterium | reverse complement strand
GTCGTTTCTAATATTTCTTGAGGAATAATGGATATTCTGGTTTGAACCGTATTTAACTCATCTACAAATACATCTTCAAATTTTTTACTTTTAATTTCTATATTCCCATTCTTGTCTTGTAACGCAAACTCGTAAGACAAGTCTTGTAAGCCATATTTTACCAATGCAGTTTTCAATCTTTTATCTAAATCTTGAAAGCTATATAAATCAGATAAAGTGGCCTCTTCAAAACTATGGGAATGTCCTCCACTTGATAGACTTAAAGATTTTTTTGGAAAATGAAAAGCCAATCCCCCATTTAATTTTTTTCCTAAATCAGCAGATACCACTACACCTGCTTGATTTACTTTTTCAATCAATTGATTTTTTTGTAATAAAAACAAACCTTGTAACCAAGTGATTTGTATAAACAGAATCCCTAGGATGGATAATCCAATTAATGTAAATAAGAAAGGGAATGTTTTTTTCATAATCTAACTAGTACAAATCTGCAAAATTTGCTTGTGTGAATATATAAAAAAATCCCTCTCGATAGTTCGAGAGGGATTGGTATAGTTATAATTTTTTGTTATTGTATACTTGGCTATAATACACCTTCCACTAACACGGTGGCCTTATTATCAATGACTTCTACAAATCCGCCCTGTATTGCATAGGTTTCAGATGCAGCGCCTTTTTGTAAGACTTTTACATTGCCGATGCCTAATGCACTCACTAATGGAGCATGTTTGTCTAAGATCTCAAATAAACCATCTACACCAGGTAATTGCACACCTTGTACATTTCCACTAAATAATTTCTTCTCTGGTGTTAATATTTCTAATAACATGAATGGAATTTTAATTGATTATGCTTGAGCCATCATTTTCTTGCCTTTCTCAATCGCATCTTCTAATGTACCAACTAAGTTGAATGCTGCTTCTGGATACTCGTCTACTTGACCATCCATGATTGCATTGAAACCTCTGATGGTATCGTCGATAGAAACGAATACACCTTTCAAACCTGTGAACTGCTCAGCTACGTGGAAAGGTTGAGATAAGAAACGTTGAACACGACGCGCGCGTGATACCACTAATTTATCTTCATCACTTAATTCATCCATACCTAAGATGGCAATGATATCTTGCAATTCCTTATAACGTTGTAAAATCATTTTAACTTTTTGTGCCGTATCGTAGTGTGCATCACCAACAATTGCTTTCGTTAAAATTCTTGAAGTAGAATCCAATGGATCCACCGCAGGATAGATACCTAAATCGGCAATTTTACGAGACAATACCGTTGTTGCATCTAAGTGCGCGAAAGTTGTTGCAGGAGCCGGATCTGTTAAGTCATCCGCAGGAACATATACCGCTTGAACCGAAGTAATAGAACCATTCTTAGTTGAAGTAATACGCTCTTGCATCAATCCCATCTCGGTTGCCAAAGTTGGTTGGTAACCTACCGCAGATGGCATACGACCTAATAAAGCCGATACCTCTGAACCTGCTTGAGTGAAACGGAAGATATTATCTACGAAGAATAAGATATCCTTTCCTTTTCCTGTTCCATCTCCATCACGGAAATACTCTGCAATGGTCAAACCACTCAAAGCCACACGCGCACGTGCTCCTGGAGGTTCGTTCATTTGACCAAATACGAATGTTGCTTTGGATTCTTTTAATTCTTCTAAGTTCACTTTGCTTAAATCCCATCCACCTTCTTCCATGCTATGTTTGAATGCATCACCATATTTCATGATACCTGCTTCAATCATCTCACG
>CAINOI010000044.1 GCA_903851465.1 uncultured Bacteroidota bacterium | reverse complement strand
TATCGCACAAAACGTATTGGTTTAGCTCTTGATCCAAATAGTCCAGATCGCTATCTTTCAAACGAAGAATTAAGTAAAAAAATAGCTGATGAATTTGCAGAATTGTATAATACTAAAAGAATTGGTGCTGCAGACATTGAACCTACTGATAAAAAACTATATACAGCTTCTCAAATTGAACAAACATTACCAGCTTACAATTCGTGGGTAATGGGCCCATACCAAAAGTACATCACCAATCAAATGGGTACCGGTCTAGCAACAGATCCACTATTACAAGCAGTTAACGAAAGTGAAATGCCTCCGCATGAAATATTTGGTCAACAAATGCCAAGGGATTGGGAAGCAGAAAGTATAGAAAAACGTGGCTTTCAAAGACGAGGAGATTTTCCAGATCAAATGTTTGGTTATTCCGATACACCCGAAAAAAGAGCTGCCTTAGAAAATTCTCCAATTGGAAAAATGACAGCAACTACCCCTGGAGGAATGGATTACGAAAATGCTTTAGATGCTTCTCTTTATCCGAAGGGTCGAGCTTCTTTTAGAGATAAAGGTGGTGATTTTAACTTTACTGATTTTCCTTTTGCAGGTAAATTAGATCGAAATGCGTTAGTTTCTGATTTTTTAACTGAACCAGAAGAGCGCACTGGATTTAAAGAAATTAGAAAACAAGTGTTTAAAGATTTGTTGTCTGGTAATTTAGATCCAGCTAAGTTGTCCAATGTCACACCTGCTACAGTAACTCGCCAAATGATTAAAGATAAAGCGGCGGAATTTAAAGAAGCGCAGTTGAGTAAAAAAGGCGCTGAAGAATGGATTCCAAAGCGTGCTGCAGCAATGCCAACTGCTATGGCTTTTGATGATGGTTCTAAAATGACCATTATTACACCAGATATGGCAAACGCTGATGAAGCCATGGCTGCTCGTGACTTAGGTCAAATTACTATTGACTTAAATCAATGTATTGGTGCTGGTTGTCATGGTACTCAAGATTACCAAGGTCACGGCCCATACTTAGTACCACACACAGGTAAACCTCCTCGTGGCAAAGTAGAGTATGACAAATATAATTATTTAAAACGTCTTAAAAATGGTGCTATTGAAGTTGCTAGTTTAAAAGATCCCGAAGGTGTTTCTCAAGCTACAATAAAATTAGATTTAGACAAAAAATCATTAACTAATAGAGATAGGGAAGGTATTATTTATGAGTGGATTTTACAAAACCATCCCGATCAAATTGATGAATTTAGTGCTGACATAAATAGACGAGGTCAAGAGAATGCAGTACGCTCGGCTATAAGTAAATTTGACGAATTAAGAGATGTATTAGCATCATCTCCTATTGCAAATGTAAAATCCATTTCAGAAATGAAAGGTAAAGATAATGGGGATGTTAAAGAAGAATATATTCCTCAAATGGTGCAGTGGTTAAATAGTATGGGTGACAAACTAACCGATGTTCGGGATTTAAATCACTTACCTAATGTAGGTGATTTAACTCGTACTTACGATACCATCGGCAATATTATGGACAACCATTCTCATTGGGATGTTAATACTGTTGAAAATTTCCTTGATAAAGTAACTGACGAAAAATTACTCCCAAGATTTTTTACTGCGGATGATTTTGCTTTAAAGGCAACTGAGTTGGGTATTGATTTGTCAGAACCACCAAAAAGAAAAGGCACACAAGCTACACAAGAAGCTTATGAAAAGCTTAGTCAACAACTTCGCCTTACTTACGAAGATCCTTATTTACAAGAATATGCAAACGGTGATCCAGATGTAATGCAATCTGTTAATAATGATATTTATTATCACCCCGAGCAATACGGCATGGGTAACTTTACAC
>CAINOI010000043.1 GCA_903851465.1 uncultured Bacteroidota bacterium | reverse complement strand
GGTGTGGTGAATATTATTTTGAAAAAAGGCATCAAGATTGGTTTAAATGGGTCTGTGAATACCGGAATGAATCAAGGGGTATATGGGAATCAATTCATTGGACTAACTTTAAATAATACCACAGACAAATACAATTCCTATTTAAATACACAGTACAATCAAAATGATGGATATAGTATTGTAAATACAGATCGTTTTTTATCCATTGATACGATTTTGAAACAAACTGCTAAAACGTTAAGCCCAAATCAATCAGCTTATATTGGTTTTGGCTTAGGCAGAAATTGGACAGACCGTTTTGAATTAAACTATGATGCTAGAATAAGTGGACAATCTTTTGTCAATACCACTAATAATGAATCCTTACTTGAAAAAAATGGAAAGCAAAACTTAAGTGCGATTGGTTCATTGGTGAGCAATGATGGGTCTAATTTTAATTTGAACCAATCAGTAAGGTCTAAGCTTAAATTGGATTCCTTAGGTGGAGAATGGACAATTGATTTTTCGTATAACTTAATAAGAGCCTCAACAGATCAACAATATAATAATACACTACTTGCTGGTGGTTTTGTTTCAAAAGGGTTTGGTGCTTTTTCCAATGACAGAGATTTTTATACTTATCAAACAGATTATAAAAAGAAGTGGAAAGGGGTCACCATTGAAACAGGTGTAAAATCAAGTTTATTGTATTTTAATAATCAGGCGAATTATCAAAAAGACTTGAATGGAAAGAACATCAAAGATGATTTTAGAACAAGTCAATATACATTTAAAGAACAAATCAATGCAGGTTATATTCAAGGGTCTAGAACATGGGGTGCAGTCATTTTAAAAGTGGGTACTAGAGTAGAACAAACCATCATGCAAGGCAATCAAAAAATTCCTTCTGACACCTCTTTTTCATTGAACCGAACAGATGCTTTCCCTTATGTGTTTTTAAGTCGTAAACTATTTAAAATTGCTGGTTATGAAATGCGCGGATATTTAGTGTATCGTAAAACCATCAGCAGACCTAGTTATGAGTTCCTGAATCCTTTTCCAAAATACATTGATCCTTTTTTATATGAAACAGGGAACCCTAGCTTGAAGCCACAATTCACTTCCAATTATGAGGCGAACATCAGTGTAGACGATAAGCCAATTTTTGCTTTTGGGGTGAATGAGACCAAAGACATATTTACAAATGTGGTATATCAATCGCCAACCAATAAGCAATTGACTTATCGTACTTATGATAATCTTGGTAAAAGCAGAGAGACTTATTTTAGGGGTATCGCAGTGATTCCTCCAGGTAAAGCATTTTTTGCTGTGGTCGGAGCTCAATTAAACCATAATGTTTACAATGGGGTGTATGAACAAAAGCCAATTGTTTTTGATAAAGCCACATGGACTTTCTTTACTTTTCAATCTTTGAAATTAGATAAGCTTTCCACATTCACCATCAACGGATTTTGGAGAACCAATGGGCAACAACAATTTTATGAATTGGATAATTTTGGTCAATTGAATAGTTCATTGAATAGACAATTTTTGAATAAAAAATTAACGGTGACTTTGTCTATGAATGATATCTTCTTTACCAATAAAAATACTTTTACACTTAGGCAGGGAAGTATTTATGCCGTAGGATTTAGAGAAACAGACTCCAGAAGATTTGGAATTAATATCCGCTATAATTTTGGTATTAAACCTAAAGAGCAAAAAATGGATCTATTAGATTCAGATGTCAAAGTCAATTAGATTTCTAGCATATTTTTATTTCATGATTGTTTCAATCAGGGCATAAATACTCATAGAGCCCATCAAAAATACAACAAGCCATCCTGCAGCTTCAATCCACAATGGGTATTTGTATTGTTTTAAAACAGGAATTTTTCTACTTGCAATTAACATAATAGCGAGTGCGAATGGGAGTATGAAGCCGTTGATTAATCCAGCAAAAAGCAATAACTCTTTAGGTTTTCCTATCCAAATAAAAATACTCGTTGAGATAAGGATAAATCCACTAATAGAAAATCGTTCATGATTTAAAAATGGGATATCTAATTTTTTGATAAAAGAATAGGAGGTATAGGAGGCGCCAATGACCGATGAAATAGCAGCGCTCCATAACACAATACCAAAAATAAATAAGCCCCATCTGCCTCCAGCGGTCTCAAACACTGTGGCTGCTGGATTATTTTTATCTAGGTGCACACCTTGAGACACCACACCTACCACTGCTAAGAACAATATAAAACGCATGAAAGCCGAAATGAGGATCCCTCTACTTGCACTTTTAGTCACAAACCCAATATGTTCTGGCCCAACCATGCCAGCATCCACCAATCGATGAGCACCAGAGAAGGTAATATAGCCTCCCACTGTACCGCCCACAATCGTTACGATAGCTAGTAAAGAAATTTGTTCTGGGACAAAACTATGTTGAACTGCATCAAGAATCGGAGGGTTTGCTGCATACACAATCAATAAGGTTAAACTTATTTTAACGATGCCTAAAACCTTAGTGAGCCGATCTAACATTTTTCCAATTTCATCCACCCAAAAAATCACAATGGCAATCACACCACTTAAGATGGCGCCTTTTGCAAAGCTGATACCAGTTAAAATATTAAGAGCTAATCCACAACCTGCAATATTGCCAATATTGAATGCAAATCCACCAACTACAATGGATAAGGATAAAAGATACCCCAATCCAGGCAACAATAAATTTGCAATTTCTTGTGCACGCAAACCACTTAATGTAATGGCTCGCCAAATATTGATTTGTGCACCAAAGTCAAGTAGGATAGACACTAGAATGACGAATCCAAAACTAGTCAGTAATTGTTCTGTGTAAAATGAGGTTTGTGTTAGAAAGCCCGGTCCAATAGATGAGTTGGCCATTAAAAAAGCGGCACCTAGACTTATCCCTGTCAAACTGGGGATGGTCGCTTTTGAATTAGGGTTGTTTGATTTCAATCTGGTATTGTTGTAATGTATTGAATAAGTGCTTTGCTATTTCAACTGCTCCTGGATGATCTCCATGTATGCAAATCGTTTCAGCATTGACTGCAATCATGGTGCCATCATGCGTTTTAATTTCTTGATCTAGCAACATCGATAATACCTGCTGTGCGGATTCATTTGGGTCTGTAATCAATGCATGGTCTAAATATCTTGGTGTTAATTGTCCGTCGGATTGATAGGTTCTATCCGCAAATACTTCTTGCACAGTTTGTAAGCCTATTGCTTTTGCTTCTTTAATGGAATGACTTCCGCTCAGTCCATATAACATCATGGAAGGATCAATGGCTTGAATTGTTTGTGCTACAATCTTACTAGATAATGCATCTTTTGCACAATCATTGTATAAAGCACCATGTAATTTTACATGATGGATCTTGCAACCCATTTGATGGGTTATTTTTTCAAATAAAAAAAGTTGGTCACTAATTAATTCAGCAAGTTCAACTAAAGAAATGGTTTGAGTAAGTCTCCCAAAATTTTCTCTGTCATGATAGCTTGGATGTGCCCCAATAGCCACATTGTTTTCTAAAGCCAATTCGATGGTTCTTCTGATAGTGTCTACATCCCCAGCATGATACCCGCATGCAATATTTGCACTACTAATGTAAGGCATTAATAAGGCATCGTTATGCATGCCTTCTCCCATATCACAATTGATGTCAATGGATAAACCAGGACTGTATTGATCGGTAGAGTGCATGTGCTGTTTGAACATTTGTGATGCTTAACTTAAATGGACGATGGTTATTTAATTGTGCAAGCCTAGGTAAATCTACCAAAATTATTTGACCCAAATTGGCATAACCTCCAATGGTTTGATGATCAGCCATTAAGACAATGATTTGGCCATTGGGTAACAATTGTAAAGTACCCATCGTCACCGCGCTCGAAAGGTATTGTTTGGTTGCTGCTAATTGGAGAGATGGCCCATTTAACAAAAAGCCCATCCGATTCGACTTTGAGTCAATGGTGAATGCTTCTTGCATTAATAGTTGAATGGATGCTGGGTCTAAATCATTCCAAGCAGGGCCTGGAATAAACCTAATCTCATCTTCGTTAAAAAGATTTTTTTGAACCTGTTGAATCACATTTTGCTTTAATGCATCTATTGAAATATTGTTTTCAGCAGCTGTGTCAATGGCAAAATGATCCCCTTTATTTAAAGTTGTTTTAAAACTGGCATAACTGTTCAGCCATTTTTTATTTTCATCAAGACGGCCTTTAAATGCTAGATAACAAGAACGACCTTCAAGTGGTTGAAGAAAACTTAGCTGGTCTTTAGGATATACTTGTATAGAGGTATTGAGTGCTACACTTTTTTCATTGATGACTGGTACAAAATTGGCACCACTAATACAGATATACATCGGTTCTTCGAACTCGAAAACAGAAGCCGGAAAATGTAATTCAAAAATTGGTTCAGTTATATCATTGCCTAAAATTAGATTCGCTAATTGAGCCGATAAAAAGTCCATTGGTCCGGATGGTTGAATGCCAAGATCTTGAAAACCAAATCTCCCTTGATCTACGATGCGATCAGACAATCCTTTTTTAATGATTTTAACAGACATCTGCTTGGTTGTTTAATTGATGAAACAATGCCAAGTCAATGGGATCAAATTGTACTTGATCTCCTGCACTAAAAAGAGAGAGCTTTACAGGGTCAAATATTTTTAATGGAGTACGACCAATAATTTGCCAACCGCCGGGGGAATCCATAGGGTAGATGCCTGTTTGTTTTCCTGCAATCCCCACACTGCCTGCAGCCACTTTTGTTCTTGGCTGTGGATGTCGGGGCAGTTGTATTTTTTTAGGCACATCACCCATATAGGCAAAGCCTGGTAAAAAACCGAGACAGTATACGGTATAGATTGCTGTAGTATGTGCTTGTATCAGTGCATCTATACTACATTTAGCAATTAACGCAGCATGCTCCAAATCAATCCCTAAACTAGGATCGTAACAAACAGGTACTTTGATTAATCGGGCTGTATTGTTGGATGCATTGTTATTTGAAGCTTCAGTAATAAAAGCGTCTAGTAGTTGATTTACAAAAAAATAGGGATTGGTGTCAAAATGTAGGATATCATAAACTAAGGTTAAATTATCATATGCTAAAATGATATCCTTCATCCCAGGTACTTTTTGTGCTTTTAAAAATTGTGCTAAGGCAAGTAAATCTTTATCCATACCCGCATTTAAACCCTTACTTAATTTAATTAAGATGGCATGATCTCCTAGTAATTGAACCTGAAATTTATTGTCCAAGCTTTGCATACCTAAACTTACCATTTTTTAGGCCATTTCATTGTATATTTATTTGTATTAAATCTTAGGTATGAAAAAAGTTATTTTTATTTTGAGTACAATGCTATTTTTTATAACAGAGAGTAGGGCACAGTTTAGTCAAACAGTGACCACTGCTGATGGGCGATTTTTACTAAAGCAAATTGAAAAACCCTTGTTATTGCCTAAGCAATTTAATGAAGCTGCATCAAAAGATACGGTATATATAAATGAGGGTAGTCAATATCAAACAATAGAGGGATTTGGTTATACCTTAACCGGGGGAAGTGCAACCCTATTAAATAAAATGAGTCAGGAAAAAAGACATGCAATTTTAAAAGAAATATTTGGACAAGAATCGAATTCAATGAATGTAAATTACCTAAGAATAAGTATTGGGGCTTCCGATTTGGATGCAACTGTATTTAGTTATGATGATTTAAAAGAAGGTGAAGTGGATCCTGATTTAATAAAAATGTCCATTGCGCCTGATCAAGTCAATTTAATTCCAATTTTAAAAGAGATTCAAACTATTCAGCCAGGTTTAAAAATCATGGCTTCGCCATGGAGTCCGCCTGTGTGGATGAAAGACAATGGACAATCAAAGGGCGGACACTTAATACCAACTTATTATGAATCGTATGCGCAATATTTTGTGAAGTATATACAACTAATGCGCGATGCGGGCATCACTATAAATGCAGTCACCATTCAGAATGAACCAGAACATGGCGGTAATAATCCAAGTATGTTGATGACCGCTGCTGAGCAAACAAGTTTTATAAAAAATCATTTAGGTCCTGCATTTAAATATAATAGCATTCAAACTGAGATCGTAATTTGGGACCATAACGCTGACAATCCCACATATCCTATTCAGATTTTGAATGATTCAGTTGCAAGGTCTTTTGTCCGTGCTGCAGCCTTTCATTTATACTTAGGTCATGAATCTGCTTTGTCAAAAGTGCATCAAGCACATCCTGATAAGAAAATTTATTTTACAGAACAATGGACAGGTGCCAAGGGTAACTTTGCCGGAGATTTTATGTGGCATATGGAACATATTGTCATTGGGACAATGTCCAATTGGAGTAGTTTGGTATTGGAATGGAATTTGGCCAATGATCCCAAATATGGTCCTCATACGCAAGGTGGTTGTACTGAATGTTTGGGTGCCTTAACCATTGCAGGGTCTGATTTAAAAAGAAATGTGAGTTACTATATTATTGGACAGGTGGCACCATTTATCACACCAGGTGCTGTTCGTATTCAAACCAAATCGACTAATGCGCAAATCCATTCTGTCGCATTTAAAAGACCCGATGGTAAAAAAGTGGTTGTTGCATTAAACACTGGAAAGGAGTGCGTCTATACAATTGATATTGAACAGAAAAAATATAACTTTACACTTCCTGAAAAATCGGCTTCGACGATTGTCTGGTAATTCATGAAATTATAAAATGGGATCTATGAAAAGAATACAGTTAACAATAGTAGGCATCTTATTTGTTTCTATTGGGTATGGTCAAATGAATAAGGAGGCTAAAATGCATCAGTTTGTGCTTACACTAATGTCTAAAATGACTTTAGAAGAAAAATTAGGGCAATTAAACCTGCCTGCTTCTAGTGATTTTGTAACTGGAGCAGTGAGTAGTTCTGATATTGCAGATAAGGTAAAAGCTGGTAAAGTGGGCGGTGTTTTTAATATTCGTTCTGTCACTAAAATTAAAGAGTTACAACAATTTGCAGTCAACAATTCAAGACTACATATACCATTGTTGTTTGGGATGGATGTGATACATGGTTATAAGACAATTTTTCCTATTCCATTAGGTATGTCTGCAACCTGGGATATGGAATTGATAAAACGTTCTGCAAGTATTGCAGCGAGCGAAGCGAGTGCAGATGGGATACAATGGACATTTTCTCCAATGGTTGATCTAACAAGAGATCCAAGATGGGGTAGAGTTTCAGAAGGAAATGGAGAAGATGCTTTTTTGAGTAGTGCAATTGCAAAAGCCATGATTCAAGGATATCAAGGAGATGACTTATCAGCTCCTAATACCATCCTGTCATGTGTAAAGCATTATGCATTGTATGGCGCAGCAGAAGGCGGAAGAGATTACAACACTACCGACATGAGTCGAGTGAGAATGTATAATGAATATTTTCCTCCATATAAAGCGGCAGTGGATGCTGGCGTAGCTTCTGTGATGATGTCATTCAACGAAGTGGATGGTATTCCAGCCTCTGGCAATAAATGGTTAGTAGATGATGTATTACGAAAGCAATGGAAGTTCAATGGCTTTGTAGTGTCAGATTATACGGGTATTCCAGAAATGACGAATCATGGAGTAGGTGATGCCCAAACAGTAAACGCCATGTCTATGAACGCAGGTGTGGATATGGATATGGTGGGAGAAGGTTTTTTAAATACCATGAAGCAATCTTTACAAGAGGGAAAAGTGACTATAGCTCAAATCAATAAAGCATGTGAAAGAATTTTAATCGCTAAATATCAATTAGGTTTATTTGATGACCCATATCGATATTGCAATGAACAAAGATCTGCCACAGAAGTATTTACTTCCGCTAATAGAGCTGAAGCAAGAAGGATTGCTGCACAAAGCTTTGTTTTGTTAAAGAACAATCATGTTTTGCCTATTGCCACTGGAAAAAAAATTGCCTTAGTTGGACCACTTGCCAATGCTAAAGAAAATATGACAGGAACATGGAGTGTGGGTGCAGACAATAGTAAATCAATTACTTTATTAAAAGGACTTACAGATGCTGTAGGTAATAATGGTAAAGTGGTTTATGCAATGGGTTCTAATTTAGAGGATGATGTAGCATTGCAAAATCGTCAAACATTATTTGAAAAAGATATTGCACGTGACAATCGATCTGCTGAAGTAATGATACAAGAGGCATTAACAATCAGTGCGGATGCTGATGTGATTGTGGCAGCATTAGGAGAAGGTGCGGAAAGTAGTGGAGAAAGCGCCTCTAAATCCAATATCGATATGCCAGAAGCCCAAAAGCGATTATTAAAGGCATTGGTTGCAACTGGCAAGCCTGTTGTATTGGTTTTATTCAATGGTCGTCCTTTGACATTGAATTGGGAAAATGAAAATGTACCTGCCATATTGGATGTATGGTTTGCTGGCTCTGAGGCTGGAGATGCGATTGCAGATGCACTTTTAGGAAAGGTGAATCCTTCGGGTAAATTAACAATGACTTTCCCTCAAAATGTTGGTCAAATTCCTTTGTATTACAATCATAAAAATACTGGCCGCCCTTTAACTGGAAAATGGTTTTCTAAATTCCAATCCAATTATATAGATGTGTCTAATGCACCTTTATTTCCATTTGGTTTTGGCTTGAGCTATACACAATTTGAATATGGTGACTTGAAATTATCTTCAACAAAATTGAAAGGCAATCAAAAGTTAACTGTTACAGTTCCAGTGAAGAATACAGGTAAGTATGCAGGTAAAGAAGTGGTTCAAATGTATATAAGAGACGAAGTAGGCACTATAACAAGACCTGTTAGAGAATTAAAAGGGTTCAAAAAAATTGATTTAGCAGCGGGTGATTCCAAAGAAGTCGTTTTTGAGATCACGCCTGAACTACTTAAATTTTATAATTCAGATTTAAAATTTGACTGGGAGTCAGGTGATTTTCAAATAATGGTGGGGCCAAATTCAATAGATGTAAAAACTGTTAAAGTAAATTGGGTGAAGTAAATTAGTCAAAACACTTTTCAAATTTACCAAGAACCATATAAACCTTCTTTAAGCGCTTTTTGGTATTTCTTTTCGTTGAAAGTATACAAATAGGCTGCCTTATGTGCACCCCCTTTTTTGGTCTCAGTTAATCTATTTAAAATGCCAAAACTTAAAAGCTTACGTTGAAAATTTCGACGATCCAATTTTTCATTAAGGATGGTTTCGTATAATTTCTGTAATTCGGGCATAGTGAATTTTTTAGGCAATAAATTTTTACCAATAGGAAGATAAGCTAGTTGATTTCTGAGCGTATCCAATGCTTTTTGTACTATCTCAGCATGGTCCATCATTAGGTTGCTTAACTTATTCATATCTATCCATTCAGCAGTTTCGTCTGAAACTATAGTTCTTAAATTTACTTCTGAAAAATCAATTAATGCATAAAACCCAATGGTTATAAATCTTTGTAATAGCCAGTTATCTTTAGGAATTTTAATGCCATATTCAAGATATCTATTTTGATGAATACTAGCATCAGAGCGATCAGGAGCACCAAAAACATTAAACTGTTGTAAAAAAATATCCTGAACACCAGTTCTTTCCTGTAATACTCTATAGGCTGCATTTTCAATGGGTTCATTTTTTTTAATAAACCCTCCTGGTAATGCCCATTGATTGCGCTGTTCCACTTTTAATAAAAGCACTTTAAGTTCGTTTTCATGAAATCCTAAAATAACGCAATCTACAGAAATACCGGGTTGGTATATTTTATCACCTTTTTCTAAAACTAGCTTTTTATTACTTGGAATGGGGATGCTTTTAGCCATATTTTAAAGATAAAATATTTTGATTAAATGTCTTAATTTTTTTATATTGTGTCAAAACAACGCAATGAATGCCTTGTCACATTTAAATAAGTTATCATGAATTCAAGAAGAGATTTCTTACAACAAGCCACTGCACTTACAGTGGGAGGGGCATTATTCAGTCATTCGAGTTGGGCTGAAAGTTTTTATGGAGCATCCAAAATACCTGAAACAGGCATTCAATTATTTACCATTTTAATGCAAATGGAATCTGATCCTGTTGGTTCTTTGCAAAAATTAGCTGCAGCTGGATATAAAAATATTGAATCTGCTTTTAGCAAACCAGGTAGTTTTTATGGTAAAAAACCAAAAGAGTTTAAGTCGCTTGTACACGATTTGGGGATGGAATGGCGTTCACATCATGTCGTAGGATCACCTATGAAACCACCTCCTAATATCAAAATACCAAATGGTCCCGATGGCAAACCAATGAGTTTTCCTAAGATGATGACTTTGAAAGACAATAGTCAGGAACTAGTTGACCTAGTTGCAGAAGCAGGTATACCTTATATCGTATGTTCAAGTATTGGCATTGAAACTGGAGATGAGATTAAAGCATCTGCAGCTTTATTACAAACCGCAGGGGAGCAAGCTAAAAAAGCAGGTTTACTATTTGCTTATCATAACCATGCAACTGAGTTTGATGTTAAGGATGGTATTGTTGCCTATGATTATTTCACTACTCAAATTTCTGCAGATATTTTAAAATTAGAATTGGATTTGGGCTGGGTATTTAGAGCTGGTAAAAATCCTGTTGATCTATTCAAGAAATACAAAGGCCGTTTCCCATTATTGCATGTAAAAGATATGGATAAAGATGGCAATATTGTTCCATTTGGTACTGGTTCATATGATTTCAAAGAAACCTTTAAAAATTTAGATATTGCTGGGGTAAAATATTTTTTTATTGAACAAGATTTCCCAAGAAATCCCTTCGATGATATTGTCACTTCTGCGAATAACTTTAACAAGTTTAAAATGTCGCTATAATTAAAAAGCCCTTAATTTGTATTAAGGGCTTTTTAAATTAATTGATTGTTTGTTCTGAAATCTTCCCCGTGGTCTTATGTTTTAGAATTAACTTCTTTGCACCATAATGGGTCATCTCTTCTTTCACTAAATAATGATTGGCATCATATTCAACTAAATGACTTTCCTTGGTTAAGCCAGTTTTGCCTCTCCAGATATCCAATTGAACAGGTTCCCATAATTTTGTTTTAGCCGATTTGTAGGCCGCATCTAAAATACAATTCACCACATAGCCATCGTAGAATGTTTCTTTTGGTGCTGCACCTTTTTCAATGGAGTTGAACATATCCATGAACATATGATTGTATCCAAGTTCATTCAATTCATCTCCCACAGGAAACAGCCAGCCTCTATCGCTCTCTGCTTTCTCTGCAATATAATCTCCGCCTTTTCCGGTTGTAAACATCTCAAAGCCTGTTCTTAAAAAACTATTGATCCAAATAGTCCCTTCTGTACCCATCACTTCGTCTCTTAAATCTAAACCACCTCTAAAAGTCCAACTCACTTCAAATTGACCAATGGCGCCGTTCTCATATTTCACTAAGCCAATGGCGTGGTCTTCGGCTTCGATTGGTTTCACTTGCGTATCTGCCCAACACATCACTTCAATAGGTTTGATATCCTTACCAATATAAGATCTTGAGATCTCGACGCAATGACAACCTAAATCTAAAATACATCCACCACCTGCTTGTTCAATATCCCAGAACCATTCACTATGTGGGCCAGGATGTGTTTCACGGGACTTAGCCCATAACACGCGACCTAAAGCACCTTCTTTCACGCTTTGGTTGGCTTTGATAAATTTAGGAGTGTAGACAAGATCTTCTAAATAACCATTAAAAATGCCTGCTTCTTCCACTGCAATCAACATGCGTTTTGCTTCTGCACCATTTCGGCCAAGTGGCTTAGTGGTCATCACCGCTTTTTTATGTTTGCAACACATCATCACTGCTGCTTCATGTAAATTATTAGGTAAGGAGATGCAAACAATATCTACATCTGGATGCGTAATGGCTTCTTCCATTTCGGTGGTCCAGTGTGCACAATTGTAATCTGCTGCAAATTTTTTCGCTGATTCTTCACGACGAGCATAAATACTTACAACTTTGTCTTTACTTCTGTAGCCTTGTAATGCATCTGCATAAAAACGGCCAATAAACCCAGCACCTAACATTGCGATTCTCATAATTGAAAGAATGAATAATGAAAAAATAAAAAGTATAAAAAAAGCCTACCCAGGGGATAGGCTTTAGAAAAGTGAATGTCTTAAGCAGCTTCGACTTCTTTTTTCTCTTTAAAGAATAAGATAAAAGCAATCAATACTGCACCTGCAATTGCTGCTGGTGTTAACCAGATACTTGTCCAGTTGTGTCCAGTAGCATCTGCTAATTTATTTTGCTCCACAACAAATCCACTGTAGTTGGTTCCAATGAACATACCTACACCATAAGTGGCAAATGTAAATAAACCTTGTGCTGCGTTTTTGATATTTTCACCTGCCTTCTTTTCTGTATACATATAACCTGTTACAAAGAAGAAGTCATAACAAATACCGTGTAAAATAATACCAGCATACAACATCCAGCTTGCATCCATATTACCGTAAGCAAAACATACATAACGCAATACCCATGCTGTGATACCAAAAATCAACATATTCTTAACGCCAATTTTATTGAATAAGAAGGGGATCGCTAATATAAAAATAGCTTCTGACATTTGTCCCATTGTCATTTTTCCAGCGACATTATCTAATCCAACTTCATTTAAGAAAGGGTTGGCAAATCCATAATAGAATGACAAAGGAATACAAATAGCAATGGCTGAGATAAAGAATACTAAGAAAGATTTATTCTTTAATAACACAAATGCATCTTTTCCTAAAATAGCCCCCATTGAAGATGGCGTACCTGCTGCTTTTGGAGGTGTATTTGGTAAAGCAAAACTCAATATCCCTAATGCCGCAGAAATACCTGCTGCAACAACAAAGGTACCTTCGGTTTTTTCAATTCCCAATTGACTGATCACTAAACCAGCAGCGATCCAACCTAAGGTTCCAAAAACACGAATCCATGGAAATTGTTTTCCAGGATCTGTCATTTGCGCAAAGGCGACACTATTGCTTAAAGCAATCGTAGGCATGTATAATAATGAGTATACAAGGATCACCCAATAAAAACTAGTATTATCAACTTTAGTTGCGTAAAAAAGTAAAGCGGCACCTACTAGATGCAATACCCCCATGATTTTTTGAGCAGCAAAAAAGCGATCCGCAATCATGCCTACAAAGAAGGGAGAAATGATAGTGGCAATCGCGCCGGCACCATAAGCAGCACCAATAGCTACACCTGAAGCACCTAATTTTTCACCCATATAAGTACCCATTGTTACATACCAAGCACCCCAAATGTAATATTGGAGAAACATCATAAGAGATAATAATACACCTGTTTTTAATTTCATAGGTTTTGTTTTAATCGTTGGTTATTTTAAGCGAATTCAATATACAAACTATATTGTAAAAAGGACACAATGAAGGGGCTAAAATTCAATATAATACACCATTATCTAACAAAAAAAAGCCCTGCTCAGTCTAATGAACAGGGCTTTTTATATCAATTTAATTTAAGCTTCTAATGCTTGTAAAATATCATTTAAGATATCTTCCTCGTGTTCTAAGCCTACCGAAATTCTAATCAATCCTGGGGTAATCGCAACGGCTTGTCTTTCTGCTTCGGAAAGTCTAGCATGCGTTGTACTTGCAGGGTGCGAAGCAATGCTTCTGGTATCACCAAGGTTCGCAGTTAAGGAAAGCATTTTAAGACCATTTAAAAATTGTCGTCCTGCTTCCAAGCCGCCTTTCAATTCAAAGCAAACAATACCGCCGCCATCTTTCATTTGTTTGATCGCAATGGCATGTTGTGGATGGGATTGAAGGAAAGGATATTTTACAAAATTAATTTTTGGATGGCCTTCTAATTTTTGTGCAATCGAAAAAGCAGACTTACTATGTCTTTCCATTCGAACTTCTAAAGTTTCTAAACTCTTACTCAATAACCATGCATTGAAAGGAGAGAGGGATGGTCCTGTATTTCTGCAGAATAAATAAATCTCATGTATCAATTCTTTTTTACCTAATACAGCGCCACCTAAAACGCGTCCTTGTCCATCTATCCATTTGGTGGCAGAATGCACCACTAGGTCTGCTCCAAGATCAATTGGAGTTTGACCAATTGGTGTTGCAAAACAATTGTCTACATTTAAAATAACATTGTGTTTTTTAGCAATCGCGCTAATCATAGCAATATCTAAAACTTCAAGACCCGGATTGGTTGGGCTTTCCAAATAAATCATTTTAGTATTCGGTTGTATCGCTGCTTCCCATTCAGCTGCAGTCGCACCTGCCGATACATAACTATATTCCATGCCGTATTTTGGAAGGTATTTAGACACAACGTTATGGGTACTTCCAAAAATGGCATTACAAGATAAAAGGTGGTCTCCTTTTTTTAACAAAGCCATGAAAGAACCAAATACCGCACTCATCCCACTTGCAGTTGCGAACCCTGCTTCTGCATGCTCCAATACGGCCAATCGATCCACAAACTCTTGCACATTTGGATTCGAGAAACGGCTATAAATATTATCATCTGATTCATCCGCAAACGCAGCACGCATGGTCTCTGCTTCATCAAAACAAAAACTACTTGTTAGAAACAAAGGACTTGAATGTTCACCCTCCGCAGTTCTTTCAATTTGTGTACGAATTAATTTAGACTGATCGTGTTTCATGAATACAAAATAAAAAATTATAAAATTTCAACTTCCCAAGTAATCACTGCACCAGCGGCTCTTAATGTGGCAGCGACTGAACAATATTTATCAATAGACAAAGCACAAGCTTTTTCTGCTTTTTCTTTTGTCATAGAGCCCTTTAATTTAAAAACAATATGAATCGTTTCCCATAAAGAGGGCTCTTTTCCTTCGGCACGTTCTCCACTAATCACCATTTCGTAATGCTCCAGGGTTTCTTTTTGTTTATTTAAAATCATCACTACATCCACGCCACTACATCCACCTAATGCACTTAATAAAGCTTGCATTGGTCTAACGCCATTGCCATGACCTCCTTGGTCCGCAGGAATATCCATTGTCATCACTTGGCCAGTTTCGTCCAAGGTTTGAAATTGATAATCGTTATCGGTGCGCTTAAGTGTAATCGTTGCCATAGGATATAATTGGTTCGTAAATTGGAATTATAAATATTGTACCTTTACAAAGGTAATTCAAATAGCCACTTAGTTAGCACAAGAAAGCGATAAAATGGACCCTGTCATTTATAAATACCATCAACCTTTTACCCTTGAATCCGGTATCAGTTTGCCAAAGCTCAAAATAGCCTACCATTATTACGGGGAATATACACCCAGTAAAAAAGTGGCCTGGGTTTGTCATGCACTTACAGCTAATTCCGATGTAGCTGATTGGTGGAAAGGATTTGTTGGGGAGGATTCAATGATTAATCCAAATGATTACTTTATTGTTTGTGCGAATATCATAGGGTCATGTTATGGCTCCACAGGGCCATTGAGTGTGGACGACTTAGATGCATCCACCAGGTTTGATCAATTTCCAATGATCACCATTCGAGATATGGTGAAGGCGCATATTTTATTGAGACAACATTTAGGTATTGAATCCATAGACCTTTTATTAGGTGGGAGCATGGGTGGATACCAGGCTTTAGAATGGGCAATGATGGAACCTACTGTCATTCAAAAAATGTTTTTAATTGCGACTTCTGCTTCCGAAAGTGCTTGGGCGATTGCCATACATACCGCACAAAGATTATCGATAGAAGCAGATACAACATGGAAGGATGCCAAGCCAAATGCAGGAGCAAAAGGATTGAAAGCGGCAAGGGCGATAGGAATGTTGACCTATCGTAACTATGACATCTTCAAAGAAAAACAAACCGATACAGATGCTGAAAAAATAGATAATTTAAAAGCAGCGTCATATATCAATTATCAAGGCGATAAATTAGTGAATCGATTTAACGGATATAGTTATTGGTTATTGACAAAGTCGATGGATAGTCATCATCTTGCACGAGGTCGTGGGGGAGATTTAAAGTCAACCTTGGCATCTATACAAACACCTACTTTAGTGATTGGAATTAATAGTGATATTTTATGTCCTTTGGCCGAACAAAAGTTTTTGGAAGACCATATGCCAAATGCTACTTTGGTTGCGATTGACTCAATGTATGGTCACGATGGCTTTATTATTGAAACTGCACAAATCACTTCACATTTAAGAACATGGCTCAATAGCTTAATTTAATTTTAAGCAACATCACAACAAAAAAAATTAACAATGGGTATTTTAAGACAATTTGGAGAGTACTTATTCATTAAGAAGAGAGATCCCAATCAACCTAGAACACAATGGATGAAATACATGCATGGCATGAATCGCATTTCATTGTTGATTTTTATTTTCGCAATCCTATTTACTTTATTTAAGGTATTTATCTTGCCGCTTTTGAAATAAAGCGCCTATCCAGTGTTTCTTGAATAATATTAGCAGCAACTTCTGTGGCTTTTTGTCCAGTCGTCAATGCTTGTTTAAGCGCTGCATAATCAGCTTTGATCGCTGCCTGTCTTGCAGGCTCTTCCAATAGTTTTTTCAATTCAATGGATAGATTCGTTGTGGTTAAATCTTCTTGAATCAATTCCTTTACCACTTCCTTGTCCATGATTAAATTGACCAAGGCGATAAATTTAATTTTGACAAATCGTTTAGCCAATGCTAAAGTTATTGGGTTGCCTTTGTAACATACAATTTCTGGCACATTTAACAATGCCGTTTCTAAAGTAGCCGTACCACTTGTAACCAATGCAGCTTTACTATGTTGTAAAATGGCATAAGTGTTTGCAGCGACTACATGAACATTCGGTAAATTAGGTAGGAGTGCATTAAACCATGTCGAATCAATCCCCGGTGCTTGTGCGACTACAAAATGTTCCTGAGGAAATTGCTTTGCAACAGAAAGCATAATTGGTAATTTTTTTTGAATCTCTTGCTGACGACTACCAGGTAACAATGCAATCAATGCTTGGTCTTTTAATAAAGGTAGGGGATGTGCTAATGGTTCAAGCGCATCAATCACTTCCATTAATGGATGTCCAATATAATCCACTTCCCAATCCCATCTGTTTTTAAAGTATTGCTTTTCAAAAGGAAGGATACATAATAAACGATCAATTGACAAGCGCATTGAAGGAACCCTGTTTTCTTTCCATGCCCAAACTTGTGGCGCAATAAAATACACCACTTTCATCCCCTTTTTTTTAGCCCATTTTGCAATGCGTAAATTAAAGCCAGGATAATCAATACAAATTAAAACGTCTGGCTCAAATGCAGTGATGTCCTTTTTGCAAAATGCGATATTGGATAAGATGGTCCTTAAATTCATTAACACTTCTACAAAGCCCATGAAAGCGAGACTGCGATAATGTTTCACAAGATGTCCTCCTGCCTGTTGCATTAAATCGCCACCCCAACATTGGATACTAGCAGCAGGGTCATTTTTTAAAATGGCTTTAATTAAATTGGATCCGTGTAAGTCGCCGCTAGCTTCGCCAGCTATGATGTAGTATTTCATCTATAAAAACCATTTAGCTGCAATAGCTGCTATTGCATAAATACAAGTGGTAAAAAAAATGCCTTTTGCAGTTTTGTCAATTTGTTTTTGAAAGAAGAAAGTCAATGCAGCAGAGTTTAATAAAAGCGACACACTGATCATTGCAGAGAGAATTGATTTTTGACTAGATAATAAATCTATAAAGGTTTGCAATGGTACCATACTAAACTTCCATTGATAGAATCCAGCAAAACCTAAAAAGGGTAGTGTTAATCCAATGATGACGCCAATAATATAATTGTCTTTCTCTAATTGCATTGTTTTACCATTTCCATTTTTTACTTAATTGCGCTTTTAGTGCATGGTTGGTCAAATCAAATTGAACGGGTACCACACTTACGTAATTGTTTTTAAGTGCCCAAACATCAGTGTCTTTTGATTTATCAAAGTTCACAAATTCACCTGTAAGCCAATAATATTTTTTACCATGAGGGTCTGTGCGTTCTACAAATTTTTCATCATATTTGGCGTAAGCCTGTTTACACATTTTAATGCCTTTAATCATCTTCGTCTCCACTTTAGGAATATTGACATTCAAGCATAAGTGTTTGTCCAATTTTTTATCTGCCAATACATGTTCTACAATGATACGGGCATAATGGGTTGCCGCTGAAAAATCGGCGTCAATACCAAGATCTAATAAACTAAAACCAATACTAGGAATACTTTCAATGGATGCTTCTAAGGCCGCAGACATCGTGCCAGAATAGATCACATTAATGGAATGGTTAGCTCCGTGGTTGATGCCACTAAGACAAATGGTTGGCTTACGATGCAACACTTTGTCTACAGCTAATTTTACACAATCTACAGGGGTACCACTGCAAGAATAAGCATCTACGGTAGGATCGTCTTGCCAAGGCACTTTGGTTAATCTTAAATGTTGACCTAGTGTTATGGCATGACCCATTCCGCTTTGGGGTTTATCTGGGGCGACCACCACCACTTTCCCTAAACCTTGAACTGCTTTCACAAGTGCATGTATACCAGGTGCGCCAATGCTATCATCGTTCGTAATTAATATAACGGGTTGATCCTTTTTTAATTTAGCCATGCTGCAAGTTACCAAGAAGGGGAATGGCCTCAAAAAAAGAAATTGCTAAATAAATTTGGAAAAACTAAAATAATTAGTAAATTGCACTAAAATTATTAGTTATGTCATACGCAGGAAAGAATTTAAAATTCATTAGAAAGCAACGTGATTGGACTCAAGAGGAGTTAGCCAACCAACTTCAAATTAAGCGTTCCTTAGTGGGTGCTTATGAGGAAGGGAGAGCAGAACCAAGGTTAGAAGTACAGGAAGCCATTTGTGCCTTATTTAATATTAGTTTGGAGGTATTCTTATTTCAAGATCTTTCCCAGATGGATGAATTTGACTTAAACCAAGGATACAATATGGGAGGTTCTTATTTAGAGTGTCGTCGTTCCATTAAAACAGATAGTTCAAGTAGTGCCGCTATTGTATCATTCGTACCTGTAAAAGCAGCGGCAGGATACTTAGCTGGCTATGCAGACCCTGAGTTCATTGACGAGCTAAATACCTTCACCTTACCTATGTTGGCGCCAGGGGAATACCGCGCATTTGAGATTGTTGGAGATAGTATGTTGCCAACTCCAAGTGGAAGTGTCATTGTGGGTGAGCGTGTGGCGAGTCTAAAAGATGTAAAAAGCAGCAATACCTATATTGTTATTTCAAATACAGACGGCGTAGTCTATAAGCGCATCATTACCAACGATGATCGTTCAAAGGATTCAATTGGCGAGAAGCTTACTTTATTGAGTGACAATCCTTTATACGAGCCATATCAAGTAAATACGAAAGATATAGTGGAGGTTTGGAAGGCTGTTTACATCATCCATAAAGCGGGTGCTCAGCCAATGTGGAATGTAGATCAATTAGCTGGAGTGGTGAATACATTGCAGGATCAGATCACCTCTATTCAAAAGAAATTGAACTAGTATCAGTATGTATAAGGCCTAATTGCTTGTAGAGACTTTATGATTTGATACTGGAATAGTTTTATAAATTAAAATGGGTTAATTCATTGAAATAGAATGAATTAACCCATTTTGTTTGATATTAAACTATAACTTATTTAAGTTCAATATTATTCCCACTCGATGGTTGCAGGTGGTTTACTGCTAATATCATATACAACTCTATTGATACCTCTAACTTGGTTGATGATAGAATTACTCATATGTGCTAAGAATTCATAAGGTAGGTGAGCCCAGTCTGCGGTCATGCCATCCACAGAAGTTACTGCTCTTAATGCCACAGTGAACTCATAGGTTCTTTCATCACCCATTACACCAACACTCTTAACAGGTAAAAGGATGGTTCCGGCTTGCCAAACTTTATCATATAACCCAAATTCTTTCAGTCCGTCAATATAAATAGCGTCTGCTCTTTGTAAAAGATCTACTTTTTCAGGTGTAATCTCACCCAAGATACGAATGGCCAAACCCGGTCCAGGGAAAGGGTGTCTTTGAATCATATCGGCAGGGATCCCTAATTCTAGGCCCACTTTTCGAACCTCATCCTTGAATAAACTACGAAGGGGCTCTACTAATTTAAGGTGTAGGGTATCTGGTAATCCACCTACATTATGGTGTGACTTAATGGTTTGAGATGGTCCATGAACGCTCACGCTTTCAATCACATCAGGATAAATTGTTCCTTGTCCTAAAAACTTGGCTTCCAACATGTTAGAAGCTTCTATTTGAAATACATCTATAAATAGTTTTCCTATGATTTTACGCTTTTCTTCAGGATCAGATTTACCTGCAAGGGCATCATAGAACATATTTTTAGCATCAATCCCTTTTACATTCAATCCTATTTTTTGGTACATATCAAGCACCTGTTGGAACTCGTCTTTTCTTAAAACCCCATTGTCTACAAAAATACCATGAAGACGATTGCCAATTGCTTTATGAATTAAAGTGGCAGCAACGGTACTATCTACACCTCCACTCAATGCCATGATCACATGTCCCTCACCGATCTGCTCTTTTAACTTAGCTACGGTTTCATTAACAAAAGAAGCTGGAGTCCAGTTTTGCTTACATCCACATATTTCTACCAAGAAATTGCGGATCATGGTCTTACCCTCAGAAGAATGGTAGACTTCTGGGTGAAATTGGAATCCATGTAAGCTATGACCTTGGTCGGCTTTTTTTCTAAAACCTGCTACTGGGATACTTTCCGTATCGGCCAATAGTTCAAAATTTTCTGGTAACACAGTAATGGAATCACTGTGGCTCATCCACACCTGGCTATTGTCTGGGATATTCTTAAAAATGATATCGTCTTTTTTGATACGCAATTGGGCACGACCATATTCACGTTTATTAGACTTTTCTACTTTTCCGCCAAAGTTCTTAGCACTCAATTGAGCCCCATAACAAATGGTTAAAAGCGGTAGTTTGGCCAATATTGCTTGAATATCCACATTTGGAGCTTCATCTTCGTTCACACTAGCTGGAGAGCCACTTAAAATCACACCTTTAAGATGTTCATCAAAGACGATTGCGTTATGAAAGGGTTGAATTTCACAGTAAACATTGGCTTCTCTAACTGCTCTTGCAATTAACTGTGTATACTGGCTACCAAAATCTAGGATTAATATTTTTTCAGTCATAAGGCGAAGATACAATGAAAATAGATGTCTATGAAAGGGAGTATTTCACATAGGGTGGGGACAAAAAAATCCCGCCTTTTCAGGCAGGATTTCAATATTGTTTAAAGACGCAATAATAGCGTATTAAATTACTTTTTCTTAACCACTTGCTTCACAGCAACGTGCTTAGCTAACTTGCTCTTTAAATTAGCAGCTTTGTTCTTGTGGATAATGCCACGCTTTGCTAATTTATCAATTTGAGAAACGATGGTTGGTAACTTCTCGTCGTAAGCTTTTTGTTCTTCTATTGTCTTTAAATCACGAATAGCGTTACGAGTCGTTTTACCATAATAACGGTTTCTGTCGCGACGTTTAGTTGCTTGTCTTACATCTTTTTTTGTAGCCGAATGATTTGCCATGTACTAATTAATTTTCAGGAGGGCAAAGGTAAGGGACTTGCGCAAATATTAAAAATTAAAATGAAAAAAAATGAAAATTCAATGTAATCATTTGAAAATCAATTAGTTAAAATGAATCTAAAATCACATTTTTGAACTATTTGGGCATAAAATGAGGAATATCTGTTAAAAGATACAAAATAGGGTCGTGTAAGATCAAAATATTACCTCAATTTTTAGCGCATTTTACTTTATTAATCAATCATTTAAACCGATATTTGCGAACCTTGTTTTGACAAATAAACGAAAGGATATACAATGAAGGATTTTACCTACATCACCAACTCTCATCCAGCCTTTGTAGAAGGTTTGTACCAACAATTTTTAACTGATCCAGCATCAGTAGACCCAGATATCATTAAGTTTTTTGAGGGCTTCGATTTTGCCATGCAAAATGGAACTGTAGCTCCTACGCAAGGCGCCTCATCACCCTTGTCCAATGTAAGTGCGGATTGGGCAAATGAAATCAAAGTGTACCGTTTGATTTTGGGTTACAGAAATAAAGGACATTTAATTGCAACAACCAATCCTATTCGTACTAGAAAGGACAGAGGGGCTAATTTAGATTTAGCATGCTTTGAATTGACCGAAGCAGATTTAGAAAAAACATTTCAAGTAGGATCTATTATTGGATTAGGTGCAACTTCTCTAAAGAACATACTTTCACATTTACAAAAAACTTATGCACATCATTTGGGCATCGAGTTTAAATATATCTCTGATCAAAAAGTAATCGACTGGTTAACAAATGAATTTGAAAATAAATTTAGTCAACCAATTCCTTTAAATCAGAAAAAACACATCCTTGAAAAATTAAACCAGGGGGTGATTTTTGAAAAATTCTTACATACAAAATACATTGGACAAAAGCGTTTTTCTTTAGAAGGAGGAGAGTCTACAATTGCTGCATTAGATGCAATCATCAATACTGCAGGAGAGCATGGCGTAGAAGAAGTGGTGATTGGAATGGCGCATCGTGGAAGATTGAATGTACTAGCAAATATCATGGGTAAAACCTATGAGCAAATTTTTAGTGAATTTGAAGGCACGGCTCTTTTGGATCAAACCATGGGTAGCGGTGATGTGAAATACCATATGGGCTTCTCTTCTGAAGTGACCACATTCAACGAGAAAAAAGTACATCTTAAATTGATGCCTAATCCATCTCATTTAGAAGCAGTAGATCCAGTTGTTTTAGGATTTGCTAGAGCTAAATCAGATATATTGTACAATTCTGATGTATCAAAAATATTGCCGATTCTAATTCATGGAGATGCATCAGTGGCTGGTCAAGGCATTGTGTATGAAATATTACAGATGTGCCAATTGAATGGCTACAAAACGGGTGGTACAATTCACTTTGTGATCAATAATCAAATTGGATTCACAACAGATTTTGATGATGCAAGAAGTGCGAATTATTGTACCTCAATTGCTGCAATGGTTCAAGCGCCTGTTATACATGTCAATGGGGATGATGCAGAGGCAGTGGTGAAAGCAGTGCAGATTGCAACCACTTACAGACAAATGTTCAAGAACGATATTTTCATTGACATGGTTTGTTACAGAAAACATGGACACAATGAAGGAGACGATCCAAAATATACGCAACCTCATTTGTATAGCTTAATTGAGCAGCATAAGAATCCAAGAGAAACTTATGCAGAATACTTATTACAAAATGGGGAAGCAAGTGCTCAGGAATTAGCGAAGGAAATGGAAAAGAAATTCTGGTCCGATCTTCAAGCAAGATTAGATGAGGTAAAACAACATCCACTACCTTATAAATACCAAGCACCTGAATTAGCTTGGGAAGCAATGCGCAAAGCAACCAACGAAGATTTTGTTAGTTCACCTGACACTTCAATTACACCAGAAAAAGCGAAATCTATTTTTGATGCATTGATGAAATGGCCTTCTAGTTTTACGCCATTGAAGAAAGTAGATAAATTAATTCAAGAGAAATTAAAATTATACGAGACAGAACAAAAGATAGATTGGGCTACAGGTGAATTAATGGCTTACGCTTCTTTATTAGCAGAAGGTAAAACGGTTCGTATGAGTGGACAGGATGTGAAGCGTGGTACTTTTAGCCATCGTCATGCTGTTTTAGTCGATGAAAATACCAACGAACAATATAACCGCTTAAATCAAGTTGCAGAAGGACAACAACCTTTTAGAATTTACAATTCATTATTAAGTGAATACGGTGTACTAGGATTTGAATATGGTTATGCTTTAGCGAACGCGGAAGCATTGGTGGTATGGGAAGCACAGTTTGGGGATTTCTCAAATGGTGCGCAAACAATCATTGACCAATTTATTGCAGCTGGTGAACAAAAATGGCAAAGACAAAATGGGGTAGTTATGTTATTGCCACATGGTTACGAAGGACAAGGTCCTGAACATAGTAGTGCAAGACTAGAAAGATATTTACAATTATGTGCAGAAAATAATATGGTCATCACCAATGTGACCACTGCGGCTAATTTATTTCATGCATTAAGAAGACAGTTAACTTGGTCATTCAGAAAGCCAATGATTAACTTCTCACCAAAAGCGAATTTAAGAAGCCCGGCCACATTTAGTCCAATGGTTGATTTAACAAAAGGTGGATTTAAAGAAGTGATTGATGATACATTTGTACAAAAAGTCGAAGATGTTAAAAAAGTATTGTTCTGCTCTGGTAAGATTTATTATGAAATGGCAGAAAGACAAAAAACAGAACAAAGAACAGATATCGCCATTGTGCGTTTAGAACAATTGTATCCATTGCCTGTTCAACAGCTTACGGAATTACATCAAAAATATGGTAAAGCAATTTGGTTCTGGGTACAAGAAGAACCTTTAAATATGGGTGCTGCAAGTTTCTTGCAAATGAATTTAAAGGCGATAAAATACGGTGTCATTAGTAGACAAGCAAGTGCTGCCACAGCAACTGGTTATGCTAAAGTGCATGCGAAAGAACAAAATGAAATTATAACAACTGCGTTTTCTATCTAAAATATTAAAACATGATTTCGATTAAAGTACCTACAGTAGGAGAATCTATCACAGAAGTAACTTTGTTAAAGTGGACTAAGCCAGAAGGCGCTTATGTAGATCGCGACGAAGTGATTGCTGAGTTAGAGAGTGAAAAAGCAACATTCGAAGTGAACGCTGAACAAGCGGGTACTTTGCATCATAAAGCAACCGAAGGGGATAGTATTTTAATCGGTGCCATCTTAGCAGATATTGATGAGACAGCTACTAAGCCAGCTGGTGAAGCACCAAAACCTGAGCCTGTTGCTGCGGCAGCTCCTGCAACTCCAACAGCTCCTATGTCTTCGGCACCTGTAACAAGTGTTCCAAATACCGTAAAAGCAACACCAGTTGCTGCTGCCATCATCGCAGATAAAAAAGTAGATACCAATCAAATTAAAGCAAGTGGTTTTGCTGGAAAGATTACAAAAGTGGATGTATTGGATGCTTTAAATAATCCCGGTAAAATACAGTTTGCTGGACAAGACTTATTCTCTCGCAATGTGCGTCCAGAGAAAATGTCTAACCTAAGAAAAACAATTAGCCGTCGTTTAGTAGAGGCAAAAAATACCACTGCCATGTTAACTACTTTTAATGAAGTAGATATGACAGGCATTATGCAGATCAGAAAACAATACAAGGATAAATTCAAGGAAGCACATGGTGTGAATTTAGGATTCATGAGTTTCTTTACCAAAGCTTGTGCGATTGCTTTGACGGAGTGGCCTACTGTAAACGCATTCATTGACGGAGACCAATTATTATACCATGATTATGCAGATATCAGTATTGCTGTAAGTACGCCAAGAGGCTTGACAGTGCCTGTTATCAGAAATGTGGAAAGCTTAAGCATGGCAGGTATCGAGAAAAAAGTAATTGAATTAGCAGGTAAGGCAAGAGATAGTAAGTTAACTGCGGAAGAATTAACTGGTGGTACTTTTACCATCACCAATGGTGGTGTATTTGGAAGTTTAATGAGCACACCAATTATTAATATTCCTCAGTCTGCTATTTTAGGCATGCATAAAATCCAAGATCGTCCAATGGCTGTGAATGGTGAAGTTAAAATTTTACCAATGATGTACTTGGCTTTAAGTTATGATCACAGAATCATTGATGGTCGTGAGAGTGTAGGCTTCTTAGTTAGAGTGAAAGAATTATTAGAAAATCCAGCACTTTTATTAATTGCTAAAGATCCTGTAGCAAGTTTATTAGAATTATAATTAAAAGAAAAACGAATATCAGAAAGTCATGTTTTGCATGACTTTCTTTTTTATAGCATGACGCATCAAAATCAACACCAAGAGGTTGCTCAAAAATTAATTGCTGCTTATCAAGGGCCGGAGCCTTTGGCTGCTTACTTGAAAAAATATTTTGCTGCCAATAAAAAACATGGAAGCAAAGATCGTAAGAGTATCAGCGCTTTTTGCTATGCGCATTTTAGGGACATGCATGCAGATTTTCCTTTACAGGAAGCTATTTCAAAGGAAATAGATATTCCAACATTCATTCATTCGCATACCATCCAGCCTTTATTATTTATTAGAATTAGACCTTGGCAAAAAGAGAAAGTGGTTGCAGCATTGCTTGCCGCGTCTATTGAAAATACCCAGGTAAATGAACATTGTTTTGCATTTTCAAACACCACTTCTTTACAAAATGTATTGGCATTGAATAAAGAAGCAGTGATTCAGGATTTAAATTCTCAGGCCTTTGCTGAATTATTACAATATGTTCCTACAAGTATGGAAACACCCATTCAGGTTTGGGATGCCTGCGCGGCAAGTGGGGGTAAAACAATTTTGATGTTTGATACCATGCAAAATATACGCATGCATGTATCGGATGTGAGAGAAAGTATTTTATTCAATGCAGATAAACGCCTACAAGAAGCTGGTATTCGTCCAGCAAGTGTTCAAGTGATTGATTTAACCGAGCCATTTGATATCAAGAAGCCTTTTGATTTTGTGTTTGCAGATTTACCTTGTTCTGGTTCAGGAACCTGGGGTAGGACACCAGAACAAATTGCTTTTTTCAAAAAGGAAAATTTAGCAACCTATACCGAGTTGCAATCTAAAATCATTGCTAATATTTTACCCACTGTAAAATTAAATGGGCATCTACTACTTGCAACTTGTTCTGTATATGCAGCAGAAAATGAAGCGCATGTAAATGCAATTTTAGCGCAAGGTCAATTTGAATTAATTAAGCAGCAATATTTTATTGGCTACACAAAACAAGCAGATACCCTATTTGGTGCTATATTAAAACGCCGCTCTGTATAATGCCTCCAGCAACTACATCGTCGCCTTCGTAAAATACAGCGCTTTGCCCGGGTGCAATACTCTTTACATTTTCGTAGAATCTTGCTTGAACGCCCTTGTCTGTATGGGATAGCGTACATAATGCACCTGTATCGTGGTACCTGATTTTTGCCATCAAGTCCATATCTGTTGGAAGATGATCGTATTTGATCCAATTCATTTTGGCAACCAACATATCGTTCTTATCCAAATCTGATTCTTCTCCAATCACCACTATATTTTTTTCAGGATCAATCGATGTAACATAGACTGGATGGCCCATTGCTAATTCCAATCCTTTTCTTTGCCCAATTGTATAAAATGGATAGCCTTTATGTTTACCTAATCTTTTTCCATTGTTATCTACAAACCATCCGCCATTCACTTTTTCTTCCAATCCATCCACACGGCGTTTTAGAAACCCTCTGTAATCATTGTCTGGTACAAAACAAATTTCATAGCTCTCGCTTTTTTTAGCCAGTTCTGGATAGCCCATATCAATGGCCATTTGTTTGATATCTTTTTTATGCATGCCACCCAACGGAAGGATAGTGCGCTTTAATAAATCTTGATCCACACCCCACAGCACATAGCTTTGATCTTTGGTTTCATCTAATCCTTTTGAAATCACATAACGACCATTATCGTGTTGACGCACTTTGGCATAATGACCAGTGGCTATAAATTCACAACCCAATGCGTCTGCTCTTTTGAGTAAGGCGCGCCATTTGATATGCGTATTGCACATCACACAAGGGTTGGGGGTTCGTCCAGCCAAATATTCTTCTACAAAATTTTCGATGACAAAGTCACCAAATTCTTCTCTGATATCTAATATATAATGTGGAAATCCGTGATTCACGGCCGCCATTCTTGCGTCGTTGAATGAATCGATATTGCAACAGCCTGTTTCCTTGCCATTGGCATTGCTGGTGGAGTAATCCCATGTTTTCATGGTAATTCCAACTACTTCATATCCTTCGTTGTGTAAGAGTATTGCAGCGACTGTGCTATCTATTCCGCCGCTCATTGCGACAAGTACCTTTCCTTTTTTGCTCATATTTCGGTGGCCAGTTAAAAGTTGGCTTGGCACAAAAGTAATAAAAAATTACTACCTTCATTGTCTTAGAAAGTTAAAATATACAATATGATAAAGTTACAAGTCATCGGAAATTTAGGCAAGGACGCTGTAGTGAATAATGTAAATGGCAAGTCCGTCATTAATTTCAATGTAGCGCATACAGAAAAATACAAGGATGCGCAAGGAGTACCAAAGGATAGAACTACATGGGTAGATTGTTCTTATTGGACAGATCGTACAGCTGTGGCACCTTATTTAAGGAAAGGAACACAAGTATACGTAGAAGGTACACCAGATGTAAGATCCTATACCACAACTGATGGTCGTCAAGGGGCTTCTTTGACCTTAAGAATTGTTTCGGTACAATTATTAGGTGCGAAGCCTTCTGGAGGATCAGGTGGGGAACAACCAAACTATGGTGGAGAATCTAATCCAGCACAAAGCTACAATCCTGCTCCAACAGCAGGTAATGAGGGCAATGAAGCAATGGACGATTTACCATTCTAAACTAATTTAAGTCTTTGTTAAAAGGGTGTACTGACCAGTGCACCCTTTTTTTTGTAAATTTGCATCATGGAATCAAATAATCATTATACTTATCAAACACTTTATGCATTCTCGGAGTCTGTTTTTTTAAAGATGGGCTGTTCTGCATTGGATGCGGCATTGGCGACCAAAGTATTATTATCTGCCGATTTAAGAGGGATTGATAGTCATGGAATAGCAAGGTTGGTTGGCTACGTAAGATTATGGGAAGTGGGCAGGATCAATGCAACACCCGATATTAAAATCGTTCATGAAACACCTTCTACTGCAGTGATTGATGGCGACAGAGGATTAGGATTGATTGTTGCTCCAAGAGCGATGGAGATAGCCATGGAGAAAGCGAAGCAAGTAGGGACAGGTTGGGTCAGTGTCAAAAATAGCAATCATTTTGGTATAGCTGGTTACCATGCTATGATGGCATTGGAGCAAGAGATGATTGGTATTGCCATGACCAATGCAAGTGCATTAGTGGCACCGACCTATGCCGCAGAAAAATTATTAGGAACCAATCCTATTGCAGTGGCGGTACCTGCTGGTGAAGAAGCTCCTTTTGTGGCAGATTTTGCAACGACCACTGCAGCGAATGGTAAATTAGAAATTGCACAAAGAAAAAATACATCGATACCATTTGGTTGGGCACAAGATGCAGCTGGGAATCCAACACAAGATGCTTCTATTTTAAAAAATGGGGGAGCACTTTTACCATTAGGTTCCGAAAAAGAGCAGGGTAGTCATAAAGGATATGCATTAGGTTCAATTGTGGATATTTTTTCGGCTGTATTAAGTGGTGCAAGTTTTGGTCCATGGGCGCCTCCCTTTCCAGCTTATGTGCCCATGCCAGAAAATATGCCAGGTGAAGGTCTTGGACATTTTATTGGTGCAATGCGTATTGATGCATTTAGACCCGCAGCAGATTTTAAATACAATATGGATTTATGGTTGAATCGATTCAGAAATGCAACGGCTGCATCAGGACATGAAAAAGTTTATGTAGCAGGAGACATAGAGCGAGCAATGGAATATGAACGATTGCAAAATGGTATTCCAATTGTGCAAGCTGTTCAACATGATTTAAGTGTATTGGCAGAAAAAATGAACTTGTCTTTTGAACTAAAGAGCTAACGGTCGTTTACAGTTATTCTAATTAACTTTGGTTAAATCATAGAAGATTAATCCTTTAAAAATAGAGAGGAAATGAAAGTAATGAAGTTCGGTGGTACCAGTGTTGGTAAGCCAGAGAGAATGCGTCAGATTGCAGAATTGATAATAGCGGATAACGAACCAGTGATGGTGGTTTTAAGTGCTTTAAGTGGAACGACGAATGCCTTAGTAGAAATTACTCACAGATTAGCTGCTTCAGATAAACAAGGTGCAAGCGAAAAAATAGAAGCACTTGAAAATCATTATAATAAATTTATTGACGATTTATTACAAGATGTCTCATTACATGCCAGGGCTAAAGAAGTATTGAATGAGCATTTTGAATTTCTAAGTATAACACAAAAAATTTCTTTGAGTGATGCATTGAATAAAGATATTTTAGCTCAAGGGGAGTTAATGAGTACTAAATTGTTCTCTTTATTTTTAGAGCAATCCAAAATCGATCATGCATTATTGCCTGCACTAGATTTTATGCGCCTAGACCAAAACGAGGAACCAGATTTAGCATTGATACAAGAAAAGTTGAATGGGGTACTTGCCAATTATACAACTAAAAATATTTTTGTAACACAGGGATATATCTGTCGTAATGCAAAAGGAGAAGTTGATAATTTAAAAAGAGGAGGAAGTGATTATACGGCTTCTTTAATTGCTGCTGCTATTAAGGCTAGTGTTTGTGAAATATGGACCGATATTGATGGTATGCACAATAACGACCCAAGAGTTGTTGAAAAGACAGTGGCGATTGAGCAATTGAGTTTTGATGAAGCAGCGGAGTTAGCATATTTCGGTGCAAAAATTTTGCATCCAACTTGTATTTGGCCTGCTCAACAAGAAAATATTCCAGTGAAACTGTTAAATACAATGGAGCCTAAAGCGCCAGGTACAGTTATCAAGAAAGAAGCAGGGACAGTTGGCGTGAAAGCAGTTGCGGCTAAAGATGATATTATTGCTGTGAAAATTAAAAGTACAAGAATGCTATTGGCCTATGGTTTTTTAAGAAAAATCTTTGAAGTTTTTGAAAAATATAAAACGCCAATAGATATGATTACAACTTCTGAAGTAGCCGTATCTGTAACAATTGACAGCGATTTACATTTAGCGGAGATCATTGCAGAATTAAATAATATCGCATCTGTAGAAGTGGAAAGAAGTCAAACAATTGTATCTATAGTAGGGAATGAAATTGCGATGACTGATTCTATCTTGAAAAAACTATTCAATTCGATTGACGAAATACCTATTACAATGGTGAGCTATGGAGGAAGTGCACATAATATTAGTTTGTTAATGCCTAGTGAGCATAAGACAAAAACTTTACAATTGATAAATAAAGGACTATTTGATTTATAGAAAACCGTTAATTAGTTTAAATCATCAGGAAAAGAATTGATTAAATTTAGAAAAATAAAAAAGGGGTCAGATGAAAATCTGTCCCCTTTTTTATATAGTTTTTAGTTTTACTAAAATTTAAATAAACAGTAAAAAAATCTAACTAAATAAACAATAACGCGTCACCATAAGAGAAGAAACGGTATTTATCTTTAATTGCTTTTTTATAAGCTTCCATCGCCAATTCATATCCAGCAAATGCGCAAGACATGATTAATAAACTTGTTTTTGGTAAATGGAAATTGGTCACTAAGCTATCGGCAATATTGAAATTATAAGGAGGGTGGATAAAATGATTTGTCCATCCTTCTGCAGGCTTCAATAAGCGTTGAGCAGTCACACTGCTTTCCATCGCACGCATGGCGGTGGTTCCGATTGAACAAATACGACGACCGTTTTCTTTTGCTGTGTTGATGATTCTGCAAGCATCTTCGTCTATCTTAAAGTATTCAGCATCCATTTTATGTTTGCTTAAATCTTCTACTTCAATTGGTCTGAAAGTGCTTAAGCCAGTGTGTAATGTTACTTCTGCAAAACGGATACCTAAAATTTCTGAACGCTTAATCAATTCTTTACTAAAGTGTAAACCAGCAGTAGGAGCTGCTACAGCACCTTCGTGCTTTGCATACACAGTTTGGTATCTTTCTTTGTCATCTTCATCAGGCTTACGCTTAATGTATTTTGGCAAAGGTGTTTCACCTAAAAATTCTAACATTTTCTTAAAACCTTCGTCATCACCTTCCCATAAAAAACGGATGGTACGACCACGGCTAGTCGTGTTGTCAATGACTTCTGCTACTAGTTCTTCGTTTTCACCAAAGTACAATTTGTTACCTACACGAATTTTTCTTGCGGGATCAACAATGACGTCCCATAAGCGGTTAGGCTTATTTAATTCTCTTAACAAGAATACTTCGATTTTTGCACCTGTTTTTTCCTTACGACCATACATTCTGGCAGGGAATACCTTCGTGTTGTTCACTACAAATACATCCTTGTCATCATAGTACTCCAATAAGTCAGAAAAATGACGATTTTCCATGTGGCCGTTTTTACGGTTAACCACCATCAGTCTACTGTCTTCTCTTCTTTTTGTGGGATACTGGGCAATCAGGTTTAAAGGTAGGTCATACCTAAATTGGGAAAGTTTCATTTGTGTCTATTTTTAAATGATAGCCACATTAAGTTTACTACAGCCTTACGGGGCAGTTCGCTTCATGTTACGGCATGAAAATTATGGACGCAAATGTACAAAATCGCCGTAAATTTGCCAATATAAGATTTGCTCAAAAATTAGGCGGTTCATTTAAAAGCTGTAATTTTGCCAAACAGCCGTTAGTTTTAGAGCTAATCGATTAAATATTAAGAAGCTATGCTGCATAAAAAATGGTGGAAACTGTTGTCTTTTATTTTGCTTTTGTACACTTGTACCTATGGTTTTTTGGTGAAAGTGCCTAAGTTGGACGACCGTATGCAGGAGTCTATTCGTAATTTCTTTTTTCATGTGCCTATGTGGTTTGGCATGATGATTTTATTGTTTGTGTCTTTGGTATATTCAATAAAATATTTAAGGTCATCCAATTTAGTACATGATGTGTATGCACAAGCCTATGCAGCAATGGGTTTGATTTTTGGTGTTTTAGGTATCATTACAGGCGCATTATGGGCCAATTACCAATGGGGTAGTCCTTGGGTAGGAGATCCAAAGCAGAATGGTGCAGCAATTGCATTACTTATATACTTTGCTTATTTTGTTTTAAGAGGAAGTTTAGTGGATGCAGAAAAAAAAGCAAGACTTTCTGCAGTCTATAATATTTTTTCATTTTTCATGTTGTTCCCTACACTTTGGATCTTACCTAGATTAACGGAGTCCTTGCATCCAGGAGGACAGGGTAGCGATGGCAACCCAGGTATCAATGGTAAAGATATGTCCGCTAATATGCGCACTGTATTTTATCCAGCAGTGATAGGTTGGACTTTATTAGGTGTTTGGATTACCACCTTGAAGATTCGTGTACAAATGATTCAATTAAAAAAAGAAGGCATCTTATAACCTACAATTATTAAATATATGTTAACCTTATTACAAGCACAACAAGCCGCGACACAAAGTATTATGTTGCAGAACGGTAAAATTTTCTTAGTGATGACAGTGGTATGTATAGTGCTTATTGGCCTTTTTATATATGTCGCATCTATTGATAAAAAAATTAAACAACTAGAAAAATAAAAGTATATGTCAACAACACCAGAGTACAGTTTTTTTCAGAGTGTAGAAAAAAGTTTCGACAAAGCATCTAAGTATACCCAATGGGAGACTGGATTGTTAGAGCAAATTAAAGCTTGTAATAGTATTTATAGTATGCGTTTTCCAGTAAAAATGGATGACGGCAGAATCGAAGTAATTGAAGCGTATAGAGTGCAACATTCTCAACATAAATCTCCATGTAAAGGTGGTATCCGTTTTAGTTTGGCTGTGAATCAAGACGAAGTGATGGCATTGGCTGCTTTAATGACTTACAAATGCGCTATTGTGAATGTGCCATTTGGTGGAGGTAAAGGTGGCATCAAAATTAGTCCAAGATCTTTAAGCACTTATGAATTAGAAAAAATTACAAGAAGATATACTGCAGAATTAGTAAAGAAAAACTTTATTGGTCCTGGTATCGATGTGCCTGCACCAGATTACGGAACAGGTGAACGAGAAATGGCATGGATCGTAGATACTTATCAATCATTAAAGCCAGGTGAGATTGATGCTGCTGGTTGTGTGACTGGTAAGCCGGTATCTTTAGGTGGTGTTAGAGGTCGTAAAGAAGCCACTGGATTGGGTGTATTTTACGGTGTGAGAGAAGTGTGTTTGATGGAGGATGTCATGAAGAAATTAGGATTAACTGTAGGTATAGAAAATAAGCGTGTGATTGTTCAAGGATTGGGTAATGTGGGTTATTTCTCTGCAAAATTCTTTAGAGCTCATGGTGCAAAAGTCATTGCAATCGCTGAGTTTGAAGGTGCAATTTATTGTGAAGAAGGATTAGATGAAGAAGCAGTTTTTCAACACAGAAAAGCTACGGGTAGTATTTTAAATTTCCCTGGTGCAACCAATATTGAAAACAGCGCAGATGCATTAGAGATGGATTGTGATATATTAATTCCAGCTGCATTAGAAAATGTCATTGATAAAAATAATGCACCAAAAATAAAAGCTAAAATCATCGGCGAAGCAGCAAATGGTCCTTTAACACCAGAGGCAGATGAAATTTTAGTTAAAATGGGTGTATTGGTTATTCCAGATATGTACTTGAACGCAGGTGGTGTAACAGTTTCTTATTTTGAGTGGTTGAAAAATTTAAGTCACGTAAGATATGGTCGTTTAGAAAAACGTTTTACAGAAAATGCCAATATTCATATTATTGATCAAATAGAAGAATTAACAGGTAAAAAAGTGAGTCCTACAGAAAGAGCAGTGATTGCCCATGGTCCAGATGAAATTGATTTAGTACATAGTGGATTGGAAGAGACAATGATTACTGCAACAAGAGAAATCATGGAAATATGGAACGCAAATCCAACTATTCCAGATATGAGAACAGCAGCTTATGTATGTGCAATTAATAAAGTAGCACACTCATATACAGAACTAGGAATTTTCCCTTAATCTTTAAAGGTTGGGGTCAACATAATTGGGGAACTGTTGCAACATATGCAGGTTCCCCAATTTTATTTCAGCACCAATGGTAGTTGGCCCATTTGATGCAATTAAATAAGTGGCATTCAATACTTGCTGGTATTGTAACAATTGCAAAATCGTTTTTTCGTTGAGTGGGGTATTTGCTTCCTTGCATTCAATGATCATCCATGGTCTTGTTCCTTGATAGACGAGGATGTCAAATCTTTTATTTAATGTACCCAATTGAATTGTTTTTTCAATTGCTATTAGTTCAATTGGGTATTTACAAACTTGAATAAGGTACTGTAATATATTTTGTCTAACCCATTCCTCTGGGGTCAATACCACCCATTTTTTTCGGCAAGGATCAAAGATTTGGTCTTTCCCATGCATTGATTGGACTTTAAAGTCATAAGATGGAAAATCAACTAAAATCATGAATTGAAAAAAATAAGTTATTTTTATAAAGTATCAGATCAAAGATAAGCTTATGAAAACAAAAGAAGAAATTGTAGAAAACTGGTTACCTAGGTATACTGGAGCTAGTTTAGATCAATTTGGCAAATACATTCTTTTGACCAATTTCAGTAATTATGTCAAGATGTTTGCAGAAAGACATCAGGTAGAAATCATAGGTTTAGATCGTCCAATGCAGTGCGCCACTGCAGAAGGGATAACCATTATTAATTTTGGGATGGGTAGTCCAGGTGCTGCAACAGTGATGGATCTTTTGACTGCAATACAACCCGAAGCGGTTTTGTTCTTAGGGAAATGCGGAGGTTTAAAGAAAAGAAATAAAGTAGGGGATTTAATACTACCAATAGCGGCATTAAGAGGAGAGGGAACCTCCAATGATTATTTTCCTCCAGAAGTGCCGGCATTGCCTGCCTTTGCTTTACAAAAAGCAATTTCAACAACTATTAGAGATAACAATGTAGATTATTGGACAGGGACTGTATATACCACCAACCGAAGAGTTTGGGAACATGATGAAGAATTTAAAAACTACTTAACGAAGGTGAGGGCTTATGCTATTGATATGGAAACTGCCACCATATTCACAGTCGGATTTTACAATAAGATACCAACTGGTGCTTTATTATTAGTGAGTGATTCTCCAATGGTGCCTGAGGGTGTTAAAACAGAAGCGAGTGATAGTAAAGTCACTGCTGAATTTGTGGATCGTCATTTGTCAATTGGTATTGAATCATTGAAACAATTAATCAACGACGGATTGACCGTGAGACATTTACAATTCTAAATTAGTGGTTGCTTTTTTGAATTAGTCTTTCCATAAAAATGGAAAAAGAATGTATGCGAGTGCGACAATCATGATATCAAATCCAACCAATAATCCAACAAGTTGAGGTAACCCATTTTGCACAATATCAGAAAAAGCAATATTGGCAATTTTCATCAATAATAGAAGTTGAGGAATAATCAAAGGGAATCCCAGGATGGCCATGATGGCGGAAGGTTGTTGCGCCTTAGCAGCAATTGCAGCTAAAAAGCTAAATACCAAACTTAAACTAATTCCACCCAAACAACTTATTCCAAAAAATAATACAATATGTGTTAATGGATTGCCTAGCAAAACCATGAATAACATCAAGCTCAATGCACTCATGATGCACATGAGTATACTATTGAAAATAAGTTTTGATAAAATAAAATGTACTGGGCTTACAATGGAATAAAAATAAAGCATTCTCCCTCTTCCTTCTTGTAAGAAACTTCTTGCCACAGCATTGATACAAATAAATAGCAAAGTGATCCAATAAAGGCCATTCCATACTTTATCTTCTGGAAGTCCCATTGTTAAGTAGATAACAAAAGTAGTAGATGCTAAATAAATTAAGATCCCAAAAAAAGTATACTGCTGTCTCCATTCAAGCAGCAAGTCTTTTTTTAATAGTGTGACGATATTTTTTAGGGATGCATTCATAAAGCGAATAGGCTTATTTTACTGCGCAGATTCTACATCTTGGTTCGTAATTATTTTTTTCACCTAAGACAACAGTGCCTTCTTCGGCACTTGTTCTATATGATACATTGGCTAAGTGACCACATTGTACACAAATTGCATGCAATTTGGTTATGAAATCAGCAATGGCCAATAGTTGTGGCATAGGGCCAAATGGCTTACCTAAATAATCCATATCCAAACCTGCTACAATAACTCTTTTGCCTTGCATGATCAGTGTTTCACAAACAGCAATAATTTCATGATCAAAAAACTGTGCTTCGTCAATACCCACTACATCTGCATCTGCTACATGTAATAAAATATTTTTAGCGAAATCAATTGGAGTTGAAGGAACAGAGTTGGCATCATGACTCACCACTTTTTCTTTATCAAACCTGGTATCAGTTGCTGGTTTGTATATGACTACTTTTAAATTTGCTATTTGGGCTCTTTTTAGTCTTCTAATTAATTCTTCGGTTTTGCCGCTAAACATACTGCCACAAACGACCTCAAGCCATCCTCTTTTTTCTTTTGAAAAGTTTTGTTCAATAAACATAGACAATAATGCAATTTCTTTTTCGTTCTTAACTAAATCCAATTTCTTTAATCCCCTCAAAAGTATACATTCCTATGGAAAGAGTTGCCGCTTTGGTTGAAAAATTAACCACACAATTGGCCGAAAAGGAAGACAAAAGCCAACTAAAACAAACGGCAGTACAATTGCTGGCAGCATTATCAGAAACGGATCAATTTAACAATCTTCCAAACAATGTTTCAGTAATGATTCCAGGGGCAAGTGAAGATGGTGCTGAATTAATTGCTGAAGTAATTGATAGTCCTATCCCTCAAATTCAACCTATCGAAGTAAGGATTCCTAGTTTACCAAAATTAGAACCAGTTGAACCTAAATCACCTACAATAGCAACATCAATTCCTGTAGAGATCAATGCTACAATTTCGAGTACAGAATTACAGGAAAAATTAGCCTTAGAACCAATCAAAGACTTGAAATCAGCCATTGGGATCAATGATAAATTTCTGTTTATTGCAACCCTTTTCAATGCAGATGAAAAAGCATTTGAACAAGCTATCAAGACCATAAATGGATTTCAAATATATGCAGAGGCGCAATTTTGGATTAAATCCAATTTAAGGGAGCAAAATAAATGGGACGAAACAACAGAAATTGTTAAAGCTTTTGATCTGTTGGTGAAGCGTAGATTTGCTTAATATAATTGATTGTTTTTTGGGTCGCACCAGCATTGTATTGCACATATTTTAAAGCTGCGGCACCTGTATGCTTAACAAAAGCAGCATCGTTTAAAAATCTTTCTAGGGTTTTGTTTAAACTTTTAGCATCCTTTATCCTGACACCACCATTTGCATTGCGTAATCCAATTGCTTCTTGGTATTTTGAATCATTCGGCCCCCATATTACTGGCTTACCAAATACAGCAGGTTCTAAGACATTGTGGATGCCGTCCTTTGTGAATCCGCCACCAATATAGGCGATATTAGCATATTGATATAAATGACTTAATAAACCAATTTGGTCAACAATCAATACCATTGGCTTTTCCATTTGATTCCTTTGCTTTAACCATTCAGACAAGCAAATTGAATTAGCAAAATGTGATTGACAATTTTTGATAGCAACTGCATCTACGTGATGTGGGACAATGATCCAATTGCAATGATCCCATGATCCCAAAATAGATCCAATCATCTGATGGTCCTGTTCCCATGTACTTCCAGCAACGATCGTCGTAACATTCGCTAATCTTGATACCCAATCCATGGAGGATTTTGTTGCAGCAATTTCCAACACACGATCAAAACGCGTGTCTCCACTAATGGCAAGATGCGTATAATTTAATAGGGGGCTGATTAATGTTTTTGAGGTGATATCTTGTACTAAAATGCCTGTGAATAATTGCAACATCGTACGATAAAATCCACCATAATATTTGAAAAATAGTTGATCTGGTCTAAAAATGGCGGATGCCAAAACAGTTGGTATTTTTTGAACTGCAGCTTGCTTTAAATAATAGAACCAAAATTCATACTTTATAAAAACAATACATTTGGGCTGAACCATTTGCATCCATCTGTTTGCTGCAGTAGGACTATCTAATGGGAGATAGGTTATAAAGTCAACATCAGGATGGTGTTTTCTATATAAGTAACCAGAAGGAGAAAAAAAGGTCACCCATATTTGATGGGTAGGATAGGTTTTTTTTAATGCACTAATGATAGGAAGGCCCTGTTCAAACTCACCATAAGAGGCGCAGTGTATCCAAATAATAGGGCCCTTTATTTGACCAGATAAAACACTTATTTCTTCCCAAACCTTTTGCTGCCCCTCAACCCAATACTTGGCCTTCTCATTAAATGGACTAATAAGCTTTGCTAGAATTGGATAAAACAATAAAAACAGTCGATATAGTATCATAAAAAGGGGCTAATGCAAAGATGGGATACAAAGGGGGTATTTCCACCTTTTTGGCCATTTTATTGTAATTTTGGCAAAATTCATTGGATGCGAAAAATACAAATGGTAGATACCAAAAATCAGTATCTAGCCATCAAAGAAGAAGTAGATCAGGCCATACAAACCGTATTGGATAGTGCTGCTTATATTAATGGTAAAGCAGTGCAAGATTTTTCAAAAAATTTATCAGATTATTTAGGGGTACAATATGTAGTGCCTTGCGCCAATGGGACAGATGCGCTTCAGATTGCAATGATGGCACTAGACCTTCAACCAGGGGACGAAGTCATCACGCCTTCTTTTACTTATATCGCTACCACTGAAGTCGTTGCTTTATTAAAATTGACCCCTGTTTTTGTAGATGTGGATCCAGTGACTTATTGCATGGATATTGAAAGCTTGAAAAAAGCGATCACACCAAAAACAAAAGCCATTGTGCCGGTACATTTATATGGACATGCAGCACCTATGGAAGCGATTTTGGAAATTGCAAAGCAGCATAATTTATACGTGATCGAAGACAATGCACAAGCGATAGGAGCAGACTATACTTTCTCTGATGGCACTGTTAAAAAAACAGGTACCATGGGACATATAGGAGCCACCTCTTTTTATCCTAGTAAAAACTTAGGCGCATTTGGAGATGGAGGTGCTATTTTTTCCAATGATAAAGTCTTGGCGGATAAAATGGCTATGATCGCCAATCACGGACAATCTGCACGTTATTATCATGACGTAGTAGGATGTAATTCAAGATTGGATTCTATTCAAGCTGCTATCTTGAATATCAAACTTGCAAAATTAGATTCGTACAATAAAGCGAGACAAACTGTTGCAGCGTATTACACGCAAGCATTTGCTGGCATTGATGCGATTGTAACTCCTTCTATTGCAAATTATAGTACACATGTGTTTCATCAATACACGATTCAGTTGAAAGGTGTAGACAGAGAAAAATTCATTGCACATTTGGCTGCAAAAGAAATTCCATGTATGATTTATTATCCTGTTCCGGGACATTTGCAAAAGATGTTTGCATCAGGACAACAACATCAATGGGATCTAAAAGTAACGGATCAATTAACGCCATGCGTTTGTTCTTTACCAATTCACACAGAAATGGATGAAGCTCAATTAAAATATATTACAGAAGGTGTTCAATCTTTTTTTAATTAAAAGTGCTAAAATAATTATCAATGAAAATAGCAGTAGTAGGCACAGGATACGTAGGATTAGTAACAGGCACTTGTTTCGCGGAGACAGGTAATAAAGTGACATGTGTAGACATTGATAAAGCAAAAGTAGAAAAATTAAGCGGAGGTCAAATCACCATCTACGAACCAGGTTTAGAGAAAATATTTTTAAGAAATATCAAAGAGGAGCGATTAAGATTTACGACGAGGTTGGAAGAAGTGGTGGAAGAAGCGGAGATTATTTTTTTAGCCTTACCAACCCCTCCGGGTGCGGATGGTAGCGCTGATTTAAAATATGTATTGGGTGTGGCGGATCATTTAGGAAAGATATTAAAGGGCTATAAAGTCATCGTTAATAAAAGCACCGTCCCAGTGGGTACAGCGGATAAAGTAAGTGCAGCAATTGCAGCGAACTATAAAGGTGAATACGATGTAGTGAGCAACCCTGAGTTTTTAAGAGAGGGTGTGGCGGTAGATGATTTCATGAAACCAGACAGAGTAGTGGTGGGTACAAGATCAGAAAGAGCCAAGAAATTAATGAGTGATTTATACGCACCATTTGTGAGACAGGGTAATCCAGTTATTTTTATGGATGAGCGAAGTTCTGAGTTAACGAAGTACGCGGCAAATAGTTTTCTTGCTACCAAGATTTCTTTCATGAACGAGATTGCACAGTTATGTGAGCGCATGGGTGCGGACGTAGATATGGTGAGAAGAGGGATTGGTAGTGATGATAGAATCGGCAAACGTTTTTTATTCCCAGGTATTGGATATGGTGGATCATGTTTTCCAAAAGATGTGCAAGCTTTAATCATGTCATCGGACGAAGTGAAATATGATTTTGAGATTTTAAAAGCCGTGGAGAAAGTCAATGCCAATCAAAAACTACATTTAGTAGAAAAGATCAAGGCGTTTTATAAGAATGATTTACAAGGCAAGCATTTTGCATTATGGGGACTAGCATTCAAGCCCAATACAGACGATATTAGAGAGGCACCAGCACTCAGTATCATTGATGCATTAACAAGTGCAGGCGCTACTTTTACAGCTTATGATCCAGAAGCGATGCCTAATGTAAAGGCTCAGATAGGAGACAAGATACAATACGCGGCGAACCAATATGAGGCTTTACAAAATGCAGCAGCTTTAATTATTGCGACAGAGTGGAGTGAGTTTAGAACGCCTGATTTTGAGCGTATGGAAAAAGAAATCAAACATAAGATCATCTTTGATGGCAGAAACTTATTTGATGTGTATAAGATGAGAGAGCTAGGTTATCATTATGAAAGTATTGGAAGAGCAGACTCTAACAAATCAACTAAATAAGACTAAAAAAAGGCTCTAACAAATTATAAGGACGAATCTCAACAAGAAACAAAATGAGTCAAAAAAGAATATTAATAACAGGTGCTGCTGGATTTTTAGGATCTCATTTATGTGATCGTTTTATCAAGGAAGGGTACTTCGTGATTGCGATGGATAATTTAATAACTGGAGACTTAATGAATATCGAGCACTTAAGCTCGAATCCGAATTTTGAATTCATCCACCATGATATCACCACCTTTATAGATATCAAAGGCGACTTGGATTATATTTTACATTTTGCATCCCCAGCAAGTCCAATCGATTATTTAAAGATCCCTATCCAAACTTTGAAAGTAGGTGCGATGGGTACGCATAATTGTTTAGGCTTAGCCAAAGCAAAGGGTGCAAGAATATTAGTGGCAAGTACAAGCGAGGTTTATGGAGATCCATTAGTGCATCCACAAACAGAGGAATATTGGGGCAATGTGAATCCAGTGGGCCCAAGAGGGGTGTATGATGAAGCAAAAAGGTACATGGAATCCATCACCATGGCTTACCACACCTTCCACCATGTTGAAACAAGAATCATCCGCATCTTCAATACTTATGGTCCTAGAATGCGCCTAAATGATGGCCGTGCATTACCTGCATTTATTGGTCAAGCCTTAAGAGGTGAGGACATGACGGTGTTTGGCGATGGTTCACAAACAAGAAGCTTCTGTTATGTGGATGATTTAGTTGAAGGTATTTATAGATTATTATTAAGCGATTATTCAAGTCCTGTGAATATTGGTAACCCAAATGAAATTAGTTTAAAGGATTTTGCCGAAGAGGTGTTGAAATTAACAGGCAACACCGTGAAGATCGTGTACAAGGAATTACCGGTGGATGATCCAAAGCAAAGACAGCCCGATATCACGAAGGCAAGAACGATTTTAGGATGGGAGCCAAAAGTAGAAAGAGCGGAAGGCTTGCAAAAAACATACGATTACTTTAAAGCATTGCCACCATCTGAGTGGACTAAACTGCCTAAAGAATTTATTTCTAAATAATTCCTGAATTATCTAATTATTCAACATGGCTATTTATACAATTTTAGTAACAGGCGCCAATGGTCAATTGGGGTGGGAATTAGGCCAGTTAGCAAAATCATATCCTGCATTTAAATTTGTGTTTGTAGATAGAAGTCAATTGGATTTAGCCTTTCCAGAAACATTTGAAAAAATAATGCTTACAATCAAACCTGATTGTATTGTCAATACAGCTGCTTATACTGCTGTTGATAAATCTGAAACAGAAAAGGAATTGGCATATACTGTGAATGCAACTGCTGTTCAGGAATTAGCCCGTATAAGTAAAGATTTATCAATCCCTTTTATTACCTACTCAACAGATTATGTATTTGATGGAGAAGCAACGACACCCTATGCAACTTCAACAAAAGTAGATCCTGTAAATTATTATGGGTCTACAAAAGCTGCTGGTGAAAAAATGGCTATCGAAGTCAATGAGGATACAATCATTATTAGAACCTCTTGGGTATTTAGTAGTCATGGCAATAATTTTGTAAAGACGATGTTGCGATTAATGAAGGAGAGGGAAAGTTTAAATATTGTAGCAGATCAAAAGGGTAGACCAACTTATGCAAAGGATTTAGCGATTGCTACAATGAAGATGGTTGAGGCTATCAATGCAGGTAAGACAATAAAAGGGATATATCATTTTGCAAATCAAGGAGAAACCAATTGGTTTAGTTTTGCAACTACCATAAAAGCCTTTGCTGGTTTAACTTGTAATATACAACCTATTGAGACCAAAGATTTTCCTACACCTGCTAAAAGACCAGCCTATTCTGTCTTAGATACTTCTAAAATCGAACAAGATCTAGAGATGGATATTCGTGATTGGGAGGAGGCTTTAACAGCTTGTATGAAGGCAATTAATGCGCATTAATACGTTTTTTACAGATGTAGGTAACTAAATATAATTTATGGACATATTTGAAGATATCATTTTTGAAAATAAAAATTTCAATACTGAACTATTACAAAAAGGCGAATACGAAAACTGTACTTTTAAAAAGTGTATTTTTTCTGGTTGTGATTTAAATTCATTTAAATTTATTGGTTCAAATTTTGAACATTGTGATTTGAGTTTAGCTAACATTCATAAAGTGGTATTCAGGGATGTGCAATTTAAGGATTGTAAAATGGTTGGTTTAAAGTTTGACACAACGGATAGCTTTAGCATATCAATTGCGATTGATAATTGTATTTTAACTTATGCCTCCTTTTATAAATTAAAGCTAAAGAACATGGTTTTTCTTAATTCGAAGCTGGATGAAGTTGATTTTACAGAAGCAGATTTAACGAGTTCGGTTTTTAATCATTGTGATTTAACAAATGCAATTTTTAGCGCCACTAATTTAGAAAAAGTAGATTTCACGACCTCCTTTAATTATTCCATCGATATCGATAGCAATAAGATTAAAAAGTCCAAGCATGCTAAGCATCAGTTGGGAGGATTGTTGGAGAAGTATCAATTGACTATTGAATAATAATGGAAAAGGATGGATCTTCCAACATCAAAAGGATGGACCTCCCTTTGGTCGGTCTTCCTTTTTTTGTAAAATCCCAACATCAAATAAAGAAGCTACCACTAGTAACGCTAGTGTTTTTTTTATGCCCTCACTGCTCCCTATGAATATGGAGCAAATTGCTACGCAATTTTACAATGTTACTCCAATCCAAAAATCAAGCGAGCTTGTTTTTGCCTTGTCGACACATTGTGCTCGTTTCACTCGCTGCTCCATACATCCTCCTCGGGCATAAAAAAACCGCAACTTTCGTTGCGGCTTCTTTTTTGTTTGGTTGCCTGACCAGGATTCGAACCTAGACAAACTGCACCAAAAACAGTTGTGCTACCGTTACACCATCAGGCAATCCTCTAGCCATTCGTAGAATGGACTGCAAAAATAGGGGTAGACACAAAAACTTCCAAATTTTTGTTGGCTTAACTTAACAATATCTCCAATTTGGCTTAACTTAAACCTAGATTTTTTATTTAAAAATTAAACAACTGACCTATGCGTTTTAAAATCATCCAATATCTATTGATTGTAACCTCTATTTGCCTTTTGTCTTTTGTTCAAGATGGAAAGAAAAAGATTGTTTTTTTTGGCGATTCAATTACAGAAATGGGCGTTAAGAAGGGGGGCTATATCGACCTTTTGAATAATCGCATTACAAATAATGGACAAGCAAATCAATATGAACTATTGGGAGCAGGCATAGGTGGAAATAAGATTTATGATTTATACTTGAGACTGGAGAAAGATGTACTCAATAAAAATCCAAATCTGGTTGTTGTTTGGATTGGAGTAAATGATGTCTGGCATAAGTCCACAAAGAATACAGGAACAGATTATGATAAGTTTGGTTTGTTCTATGATGCATTGATACAAAAAATTCAAGCAACTGGAGCAAAGGTCGTTTTAGTAACGCCTGCTGTCATAGGAGAGCGCTATGACCATTCAAATCCTCAGGATGGGGAACTCAATTTATATACCAATTGGATTCGTAAATATGCTGCTCAGAAAGAGATCGCTTTGGTAGATTTAAGAAAAATATTTTTGGACTATAGCGCTAAAAATAATCCTAAACAACTAGAAATGGGTATCCTGACCTATGACAGAGTGCATTTAAATGATACAGGCAATCAATTGGTTGCAGACGCCATTTGGGAAGCAATTAAGTAGCTAATAAAGTAAGCCAAACACTTTTATTATTCAGCAATCACTAAATAATATTGTTTCTTACCTTTTTGAATCAACATATATTTTCCTTGTAATAAATGTGCAGTGTTGATATGGGTGATTTCAGTATTTATTTTTTCTTTATTGATACTGATCCCTCCTCCTTGCCACATTTTACGAGCTTCGCCCTTACTTGGAAAGATAGCTGTATCAGCCAATAAATTGATCAAGTCATAGCCTTCTTTAAGCGATGCTAATGTAATGTTTACTTTAGGCACGCCTTCCATCACTTGCAATAATTGTACTTCATTTAAGGACTGTAAAACGGCAGTAGTTGCATTGCCAAATAAGATTTCAGTAGCTTCAATAGCAAATTTTAAATCCGCTTCACTATGCACGAATTTTGTCAATTCAGCTGCTAATGCTTTTTGTAAAATTCTTTGTTGAGGCGCAATAGCATGTTCTGCAATCAGTGCATCAATTGTTGTTGGTTCTAATAATGTAAATATCTTAATCCAAGCATTAGCATCTTCATCACTTGCATTTAACCAGAATTGATAAAATTGGTAAGGTGAAGTTTTAGAAGCGTCTAACCAAATATTACCTTTCTCTGTTTTGCCAAATTTACCACCATCGGCTTTTTTAATTAAAGGGCAGGTAAATGCAAATGCATCTCCACCTATTTTTCTGCGGATCAATTCAGTACCCGTTGTGATATTGCCCCATTGATCACTTCCACCCATCTGCACTTTACAGTTTTTATTTTTGTAAAGCCAATAGAAATCGTACCCTTGAATGAGCTGATAAGTAAACTCAGTAAAGCTCATGCCAGTATCACCTTCGATTCTTTTTTTCACACTGTCTTTAGCCATCATATAATTTACAGTGATATGCTTTCCAACTTCTCTGATAAAAGAGAGAAAATTAAACTCTTTGAACCAATCATAATTATTCACCATTTCGGCAGCATTGGATTGGGTGCTATCGAAGTTCAAAAAATGGGATAATTGTTTTTGTACACCAGCAATATTATGTGCTAAAGTTTCCTCACTTAACAAATTTCGTTCTTCACTTTTACCACTAGGATCACCCACCATACCTGTTGCACCACCCACTAAAGCGTAAGGCTTATGTCCTGCTTTTTGCAAATGGACTAATAATAAAATGGGAACAAGGCTACCAATATGTAAGCTATCAGATGTAGGATCAAAACCAATATAGCCTGATACCTGCTCTTTTTCGAACAATTCTTCAGTACCTGGCATAATATCTTGAATCATACCTCTCCATCTTAATGCTTGGATCAATGTCATAATGGTCGCTTTCGACAAAAATAACTACTTATCAGCAATTCATTCCTAATTTCGCAACCTAAAAACTGCATTGAGCAGGTAAATTTGTAAAATTTCATACATGGCTAAAATAGGAATCAATATTGCAACGGGTAGTTTACAACAACCAGAAATGATTGTAGGCATTGACTTAGGCACGACCAATAGTTTAGTGGCCATTATCCATCCAGAGACCAAGATGCCTATTGCGCTGAAAGAGTTTGATGGTAGTAGTATTGTGCCAAGTGTGGTGCATTTTGACACTTTCGGTAATGTAGAAGTGGGTGCTGCTGCAAAACCTTATTTAGAAACTGACCCAGCCAATACTATTTTTAGTGCGAAGCGATTGATGGGAAAGAGTTATAAAGACATTCAAACGCATCAAGACTTTTTTGCTTACAAAATTATCGACGACAATAATGACAGCTTAGTTAAAGTGCAAGTAGGAAATCAGTTTTATTCTCCTATTGAGTTAAGTGGGCATATTTTGACAGCATTAAAAAATAGAGCAGAACATATTTTAAAAACACCTGTGACCAAAGCGGTGATCACGGTGCCTGCTTATTTTAATGACGCACAAAGACAAGCTACAAGAGATGCAGGCAAGTTGGCTGGATTAGATGTGCTAAGAATCATCAATGAGCCAACAGCAGCAAGTTTAGCATATGGCTTAGGGTTAGATCCTTCAGAAGAAAAAACTATTGCTGTCTATGATTTAGGCGGTGGCACATTTGACATTTCAATTTTAAAAATAAGTGGTGGTGTATTTGAAGTGTTAAGTACCAATGGAGATACTTATTTAGGTGGAGATGATTTAGATAGAGCCATCATTGAATATTGGATGGGTCTAATGAATTTAAATGCATCAGAAGATCAAAAATCATTAAAGCAGCAATTAAGATTGGCTGCCGAAGAAGCAAAAATTGCATTATCAAATGCAACACATTTTGAAACTAATTTTGCAGGTAAAAAAATAAACATTACAAAAGAAATATTTGAAAATTTAATTACAGGTATTGTTGAAAAGACAATGAATTGTTGTGCGAAAGCCATGAAGGACGCGGGTTTGAAAGTAGCAGATATCAATACTGTTTTAATGGTTGGAGGAAGTACAAGGGTGCCATTGGTCAAAAATACGGTATCAAAATATTTTAATCAAGCAGTAAATGATACAGTAAATCCAGATGAAGTGGTGGCATTGGGTGCTGCAGTGCAAGCAGATATATTAGCAGGCAATAATCAATCCATGTTATTATTGGATATCACACCATTAAGTTTAGGCATTGAAACCATGGGCGGATTGATGGATGTATTATTACCAAGAAATTCTAAAATCCCTACACAAGCTGGAAGACAATATACCACACAAAAAGACGGGCAGTCAGGTATTCAAATTGCCATTTATCAAGGGGAAAGAGATTTAGTAAAAGACAATAGAAAACTGGGTGAATTTACTTTAACAGGCATCCCATCTATGCCAGCTGGTTTACCTAAAGTGGATGTACAATTTTTAATCAATGCAGATGGGATTCTTCAAGTACGGGCAAAAGAATTAAGAACTGGGTTAACCCAAAGTATTGACATCAAACCACAGTATGGCTTAACAGACCAAGAAGTGGAACAAAGATTAATGGATAGCATTACTTATGCGAAAGAAGATATTGCCACAAGGGCTTTGGTAGAAGCCAAGACCGAAGCGGAACAAATTTTATCTGTGACCGAAAAGTTCATGTCAAAAAACATTGCTTTATTGTCTAAAGAAGAATTGATGCAAACTGCAGAAGCTATGCAGGCATTGCAATTGGCCATCACCATGGAAGTTAAAAATTTGATACAAAGTAAAACCGAGGCCTTGAATGAATTGACCAGACCTTTTGCTGAACGTGTGATGGATCAGGCCATTTCTGGAGCACTAAAAGGGAAGGGAATCAAGGATTAATTGGCCCAAAGGCCTTATTTATAGATTTGTGGAGACAAAATGGAGCAAAAATTTGGTATTTTAAAAATGAATCCTATCTTTGCTCTCCAAATTAAACAACCTGAGGAGGTATATATTATGTTAATTATTGATTCAAAAGACTGCGAGAACATTGACAAGGCCCTTAAGAAGTACAAAAAGAAGTTTGAAAAAAGCAAGACTTTAGTGAACTTACGTGCTCGTCAAGCATTTGTAAAGCCATCTGTAAAGCGTCGTTTCGAGGTATTGAAAGCGATTTACAAGCAACAAATCTTCTCTGGTAAAATCGAAGGATAGTTTCTAAAGAAAACTTATAATAAATTTAAAGCCCCATTCTTTGGGGCTTTTTGCTTTTTTATTAAATTTCAAATAAATGTAAATTCAATAAAAAAGCACTTTAATGATTTTAAAGCCCCTTTTTAAGGGGCTTTTTTGTTTTTTAGCAGTAATTTTAACCATGACTATTCAAACAAGATATGCGCCCTTAAACGCTTTTCTGGCTTATCTCCAGTTTGAAAAAAGGTATTCCAGACATACCACCATTTCTTACGCCAATGATTTGACTCAGTTTTTTGATTTTATCGAAACGCAATATGAGGGATTGGCATTCCAACAAATTACAGGCACTTTGGTACGGAGCTGGCTTGCAAGCATGAAAGAACAGGAAATGTCAAGTAAATCATTGAACCGAAAAATATCATCCTTAAAATCTTTTTTTAAATACCACATTCAACAGGGTGCTTTAACGAGAAGTCCAATGGAGACGGTGATTAGCCCCAAAGTCAATAAAAGATTACCCAGCTTTGTAACGGAACAAGATATGGAACAATTGTTTACCAATTTAGCATTTGCAGAAGGCTGGAAAGGCTTTACAGAAAAGATGGTCATCCATGTTTTTTATGCGACAGGAATGCGTTTGAGTGAATTGATTCAATGCAAAGAAACACAGGTCGATTTAGCTAAAAGAGTGATCAAGGTAATAGGTAAGGGGAACAAAGAAAGGATTCTGCCAATTAGCCCATCCCTTGCGGAGGAATTACAATTATATATCCATCAAAAACCAACCGAGGCGCAAGGGAATCCTTATTTATTTGTGGCCCAAAATGGGAAGATGTTACAGCCAAGAGCCGTCTATAGTTTTGTCAAAAAATATTTAGCTCAAGTCACCACTTTACAAAAGAAAAGTCCACACATTTTAAGACATAGTTTTGCCACCCATTTAATGAACAATGGGGCCGATTTAAACGCAGTCAAAGAGCTACTAGGGCATTCTAGTTTGGCTGCTACTCAAGTTTACACACACAACACCATCGATCAATTAAAAGAAGTCTTTGCTAAGGCACATCCTAAAGCATAAAGTTTTCTTAAAAAAAAACAGCAATCATTGGTTTCATTTTGAATTAGTAGTAACTTACTAATGCAGCGCGATGGCATGCTACGCTGATCAGTTCTTAATTTTTTAACCTCTTTTAAAAATTAATCTTATGAACATCAACATTCAGACGGTGCATTTTGATGCATACGAAAAGCTATTAGATTTAGTGCAAAAAAAACTAGAAAAACTCACCACATTTCACGATCGAATCACTAGGGTAGAGGTCTTCTTAAAATTAGACAATTTAGTACATGCCATTAAGGACAAAGTAGTTGAGATTAAGATTCATATTCCCAAGCAAGATTGCTTTGTGAAATCTACTTCAAAATCATTTGAAAGTTCTTTTGAGCATGCATTTGAATCGGTGATCAATCAGTTGAAAAAGAAAAAAGAAAAATTGGCAGCATAATTTTTAATCTTGCAACAAAGAAAGAGGCCCAAAAGGGCCTTTTTCTTTGCCCTTTCGGCCCCAATTCGTCCCTATTTGATTGATTTCTAAATATTTTTTGATTTTTGGGATAAAAATTTCCTCTAAAATTTTGATAAATAAAGAATTCCATTACCTTTGCCATCCCAAAAAAGGGTAGTGCTCTTTTATGTATTGGAATGAATAAGCCGGAATAGCTCAGTTGGTAGAGCAGCTGATTTGTAATCAGCAGGTCGCGGGTT
>CAINOI010000042.1 GCA_903851465.1 uncultured Bacteroidota bacterium | reverse complement strand
CGGTGAATACAATTATATTGGCAAGAGCATTATCTACGGTGATACCGACTCTGTGTATTTTAGTGCATGCCACATTTAACATTCAATTGAACGATCAGTTGTTGAGTACAAAATTATTGAATCCGGTTTCTGGTTTAATTTTTGACGATGCTTATAAAATGCGTTTTGATAGCAGTACCATTTGGTTAGACAAAACGAAAGTATTAAAGGCTGGCCAAAACTTAAGCGCCATAAATTTACAAGTCAATTTTAACGCACCGTCCACTGCCACAGGTTGGATTGATTATTTGGCGTTGCATGGCCAAAGAACAATTGGATTTTGGGGTAATACCAGCTTTGGTTTCGACTATCAAACAAGTCAGCCTAAGGATCAAATCATTGAATTAGCAATTCAAAATGCAACAACTCAAACCAGGGTTTGGGATTTGAGTCAATACCTTGAGCCTTTATCGTTGAATGCGCAATTAGGCCAAAATACCATTGTTACCTTTAAAGCTGCCGATAGCGCGCGTAAATATTTTTTCGTATTTGAGGAAAACAAAATAAATACAGCCCAATTTTCTAGTGTCATTCGAAACGATAGTAGTTTTTCAACTAGTCCTGTAGATTATATGATTATTACTGCTCCAGATTATTATGAAGCCGCAATGAAGCTTAAATTATTTCATGAAAAGCAAAATGGATATAAAGTTGGGCTCTATCTTTCAACACAAATTTTTAATGAAATGGCCAGTGGACAATCGACACCTATTGCCATTCGAAATTTTTTAAAATACATTCTAGAACAATCAAAGATAAAAAATCAAGTTAGGCCAGCTTATGTTTTATTAATGGGGATGGGAAATTTTAATACCCAAAAAATGCAACTAAATAAAGAGTTACCAGTATATACTAGTGAGGTGTCCAATGCCATTTTAACTTCCTATAGTTCGGATGATTTTTACGCGATTCAACAATCAGGTAATCAAATTCAGTTTGCGCAAACCATTGATTCCATTAGCTTAGCCATTGGTAGGATACCAGCAAGAACGATTGCAGAAGCAAATAAAATGGTGGAGAAATTAATTCAATACCAATCCAATAAAAAAATGGGGCTTTGGCAAAATCAATTGACTTGGGTGGCAGACGATGCGGACTATAATTTACATCTGCAGGATGCAGAAGAGATCATTGGAAATTTAAAAGTAAAAACAACTAACTGGAATCATAAAAAATTGTATTTAGATTTATTTAAAGCGAGCCAAACATTGACTGGTAATACTTATCCAGATGTCAACAAGGCAATACAAGAATCCATACAAGCGGGTACTTTGATGTTGAATTATACTGGACATGGAAATTATTTGCGTTTAACAGAAGAGGCGGTGATTTCAAAATCAGAAATACAGTCTTGGAACAATGCAGGAAAATTGCCCATCATGGTCACTGCATCATGTGATTTTGCACCCTATGATCAACCTGCAAATGCCCCAATCGGGTTTGATGCTTTAATGCAAAATGAAAAAGGCATTATTGCACTAGTTGCTGCTAACAGACTTGTGTTTGCTTATAGTAATAAACAAATTAATAATGCATTTATGCAGGCATTATTGGTGCCTAATTTAAAGGGGGAATATACCACCATTGGGCAAGCATTGCAAGTAGCAAAAAATGCCAATTTTAATCAAAACGGAGACCGATTAAACGCATTTAAGTTTGGCTTAATGGGGGATCCTGCTATGCGCATAGCACAACCAAAATACCAAATTAATTGTACTAATTTGAACCTGTTGCCATGGTCTGATACTTTAAAATTAACGGGCGGAGAGAAATATACTATTAAAGGCAATTTGTTGGCTAAAGGCCAAGCTATTCAAAACTTCAATGGTTTTATAGATATGGTTTTATGGGATGCCCCAAGTTCCAAAAAAACTTTAGCCAATCAAACCACAAGTCAATCTGTACCAATAGAAACACAAGAACAGGCGCTTTTCAAAGGGAAGGCGACAGTACAAAATGGGCAATTTGAAATCAGCTTTATAGTACCTAGCACACTGCCGTCTTCCAATCAGGCATCATTAAAATTACAGCTCTACGCCTACAATGATACAGCAGATGCGAGTATGCAATTTCAATCCATCTTTACACAAGGCGCCACTTCTCAAAATAGATTAGATACAACTGGGCCAACTATTCAGAGTTATATTAATAAGGCTTATTTCAAATCAGGAGATTGGGTAACCACACCTGCTACATTATATGTTAACCTAAATGACAGTTCGGGTATACAATCTTCGGGGAATGAATTAGGGCATGATTTAAAATTAATCATAGACGATTCTGTCTTAAAAAATTACAACCTCAATACATTCTTTACTTACAATTTGAACCAATATCAGTCTGGCTCAATACAATATCCACTTCCTGTTTTGGAGGAGGGGAAACATAGATTGGTGCTTAAGGCCTGGGACCTTTTAGGGAATGTTTCCAAAGACACAATTTGGATCGAAGTGCCTAGCGAAAAAAATAAAAATATCCGTAACCTAACGGTGACCCCCAACCCGATACAAACCAATGCAAAGTTTAGCTTTGAGCTCAAAAATAGTAAAGACCCAATTACTGTTCAATTGGAAGTCTTTGACGCGAGTGGGCTAAGACATTTTTCTATAAGTCAGAAAATACAACCTACTGGCAATAAAATTATGATGGATTGGAATGGTCAAACTAATCATGGAGGGCTATTGCCACCTGGAAAATATTATTATAAAGTCACAGTGCTCCAAAATGGCCTTTCTGAAAAAATGTTAAATGGATTATTAAAGTTTTAAATATTGATTTCTAAGGTTATCTTTACTTATATAGATTATTAAAGCATCTAAGAATGATAAAAATCCCCTCAATCAAAACAGCCTTAATTGTAGTTTTTATTTTTGTAGTTAGTTCATTAACAGCTCAAACTTCGCTTAAATTACAAAGTACCGCAGTCCCATTTATGATGATTTCTCCAGATGCAAGATCTGGTGGAATGGGTAATTTGTCTATAGCTATGTCACCAGAAGCCAATGATCTTTTTGGCAACACTGCAAAAATTCCATATCTAAATAATGACCGTGGTTTTTTAATCAATTATACACCTTGGTTAAAAGATTTAGGATTGAATGATGTGTATTTAGCGAGTGCAGGGTATTTTAAAAAATTAAATAGTTATAGCGGTATTAATAGTTCTTTACGTTTTTTTAGTTTAGGTAATATTGATTTCACAGATGAGTCAGGCACTTCTACTTTACCTTCTCAAAGGCCTTCAGAGTTTAGTTATGATTTTGGGTATAATATTTTATTAACAGATGCCTTAAGTATGGGTGTGACTTTAAGGTACATCCATTCAAGATTAGTACAGGGATCATATGGTACCAATGGCACGAACTATAAGGCAGGTAATACTTTTGCAGGTGATGTCAGTTTATTCTATAAACAAAACGAAGACTTAGAAGGGTTTCATGCTGGATTGGTTTTATCTAATTTAGGCGGTAAAGTGAGTTATTCAAATGAGTCAAAAAATAAATATTTTATTCCTGCAAATATTGGTTTGGGTGTAGCCTATTTGAATAGATTTGACCAAGACAATTCTATTGAAATGGGAGTAGACATCAACCGCTTAATGGTTCCTGCAAGTCCTGTGAGCAATGATGTAGAAGTGGTTGACCAGTATTTTTCTCAATCTGTTGTATCTAGTTGGTTTAATTCTTTTTCCAATAAATACGGGATGCCTTTATCAGCATCCTTAAAAATTTCGCTTGGTGCAGAATATAATTATGCAGACCGATTTCATTTGAGGGCAGGCTATTTTGTAGACAATAATAAGAACCTTGGCAGTATGCAATATTTTACGGTTGGCTCAAGCTTCCAATACCAGCAGTCTAAATTCAATATTTCCTATCTAGTTCCTACTGGTGGTGGTATCACAAGAAATCCGTTGTCAAATACCTTGCGTTTTGGGTCCATTTTTTACTTCTAAATAATTTGTTAACTAAAGCAATCTAGCCTCATTTTACCTGCTTTTTTAACTACTTTTGTAGCACATGTCTACAAACATTCCCATTGTGAACCACAGTCATCATCCTTTGCCAGCTTATGCAACGCAAGGGTCTTCTGGCTTAGACCTTCGTGCATTTATCAATGCGCCTATTCAAATGGCTCCATTAGACCGTGTATTGATCCCAACAGGGTTACACATTGCCTTGCCGATTCACTGGGAGGCACAGGTAAGACCAAGAAGTGGGCTAGCCCTTAAACAAGGTATCACCTGTTTAAACACGCCTGGCACCATTGATGCAGATTATAGAGGAGAAATTAAAGTTATTTTGATCAACTTATCCAATGAAATTCAAGTGATTCAAGACGGGGATCGTATTGCTCAAATTGTATTTCAACAAGTGGAAAAAATGGAATGGCAGTTGGTAGAAAATTTGGAGACAACCCAAAGAGGCGAAGGTGGATTTGGCCACACAGGTAAAATATAAATTGAACGCATGCGCATTGTAAAAAACAGTCTTTATGTAATTTTGATACTTTTAAGTGTGGCATGCGCCAATGTAAAGAAGGTGCAAGTCATTCAAGATGCATTGGCTGTGAAAGTATTGCCTGATGCTGCTGCATTAGCAGAAAAAGCAAGACTAGATTCTGTTTTAATGGTAGAAGGTATCGTGCATAATATTGCACATACTAAGATTGGTTTTAATACCATGAATGCAAAGTTGAAAATGGATTATGAAACTACTAAGAATAAAGACAGTTATATCGCTAATTTAAGTATTCAGAAAGATAGTGGAATGTACATTACAATTAGAGGTGCAATGGGGGTGATTGGCTTAAAAGCATTTATCAACAAAGACAGTATATTCCTCATTTTCCCATTATCTAAAAAAACAGAACGTCATCCATTATCCTATTTGCAAGAGGTCATTAAAATACCACTCAACTACCAAACAATTGAAGATTTAGTAATAGGCAATCCAATTTTTATGGATAGTATTGATATCATTTCTTACAAAGTCATCAATGAAAGATTGCAAGTAAGCTTAATGGGAAATTTATTCAAAAATTTAATTATTCTTAGCGAAGACAATACAAAGCTGGTTCAGTTAAAACTAGACGATGTAGATGTAACGAAACATAGGACTTGTGATATCAATTATAGCCAACATACTTTAGTGAAAAACACACAATTCCCTCTTTATAGAACGATATCCATCAATGCCCAATCCAAATTGGATATTGGGATGGAAATCAAAGAATTTAATTTTGACGAACCTTTAAAATACACTTTCTCTGTTCCTAAAACTGGCAAACGTAAATAATAAAGTGAAAAATTGTACCCTATGATTAAAAAGTGTTCTATCATTATTTGCATATTGATTGCTTGTTTTGTTAACAATACAATCGCCCAAAATGCGAATTCCAGAGATGATTTGCAAAAACAAGCACAGTCGCTACAAAAAGAATTAGATGATTTAAATAGGTTATTAGATCAAACTAAGAAAAACAAAAAAAGTTCATTGGCACAATTGGCATTGATAAGAAATAAAATTTCAAAAAGAGAAGCTTTGATCAATGGAATCGCTAAGCAGGTTAAAGTATTAGATGCTGCTATTCAGACCAATCAGCAAGATGTAAGAAGATTGAATAATGAGTTGGATACACTAAAATTTAGGTATGCTAAAAGTATTGTATTTGCTTACCAAAGCAGGAGTGGTTATGAATACCTTAACTTTTTGTTTTCTGCTGGAAGTTTTAATGATGCGGTGAAAAGAATCACCTATCTAAAAAGTTATCGTCAGAATAGAGAAGCACAAGCCATGGCAATTGGACTTTCCGAAAATAATTTAAAATCTAAGATCAATATTTTAAGTGAGAATAAACAGGATCGTTTAAAAACGATGTCTGCACAAACGATGCAGTTAAAAGTGTTACAAGTGGATAGAAAGGAACAAGATAAAGTAGTGAGTCAACTAAAGAATAAAGAACAAGAAATTACGACACAGGTAAAACAAAAAGAAGCGCAAAGAAGAAAGATGCAGGCAGCTATTGCGGCAGTCATTAAAAGAGAAATGCAAGAAGCAGTTAAAAGAGAGAACGAACGTTTGGCTAAGTTAAAAGCAGCCAATCTTGCTAACAATAAAACAACAGCAACCACAGAGGAAAAGACTAAAACAATCACAAAAGTAGAAGGGGGATTAAAAAGTACAACCAGTAATCGTCCTTATTCGGCGCTAGAAACAACCGAAGAAGGTAGAGAGACATCTATCTCTTTTGAAAATAATAAAGGGGGATTACCTTGGCCAGTGGCTACCGGAATTGTGAATATTCATTTTGGTGTGGAAAGCATTCCAGGTACTAAATTAGATCGTAAAAGTGATGGTATCGAAGTGGCTGTGCCAAAAGGGACTACAGTAAAAAGTGTAGCCAATGGCACCGTCGTATATGTAGGTGATGTTAACGGAGACAAGACTGTTTTAATTAAACATGGCAAATACTTTACCGCATTTTCTTGCCTAAGCAGTGCATCTGTAAGCAATGGACAAGAAGTGAGGGCAGGAACCGTCATTGGTCGTTCTGGTATTAATTTAGATGGGGAAGGGGCTGTTTTATTCTCTATATGTAATGAAAAAGCAGTATATTTTGATCCTGAAAATTGGTTAAAAGCAAGAAGGTAGTAGCCTGTTTCAGATTTTAAAATTGTCATCATGCCAAAATGTATTTTAGCACTGGATCAAGGTACAACTAGTAGCCGTGCTATTTTATTTGACCAAGAAGGTCTAATTATAGCTAGCGCTCAAAAAGAATTTACACAAATCTTTCCATCACCAGGTTGGGTGGAACATGATCCAATGGAAATTTGGAGTACGCAAATTGGCGTCGCTTCCGAAGTCATTTCAAAGCATGGGATCGATAAATTTGATATTGCTGCAATAGGTATCACCAATCAACGTGAAACAACCGTTGTTTGGAATAAGTTAACTGGATTGCCAATTTACAATGCGATTGTTTGGCAAGATAGAAGGACAGCAGATTTTTGTGATCAATTAAAACAAGCCGGTAAGCAGGCAATGATTCAAGAAAAAACAGGCTTAATTATTGACGCCTATTTTTCTGCCTCTAAGATAAATTGGATTTTAGATCACGTAGATGGTGCAAGAGCACAAGCCGAAAAGGGAGAACTTTGTTTTGGAACCATTGATAGTTGGTTGGTATGGAAATTGACCAATGGAGCAAAACACATCACAGATGCAACCAATGCATCTAGGACCATGCTTTTTAATATTCACGATTTAAAATGGGATGCTACATTATTGGAATTATTTAATATTCCCATCTCCATTTTACCTGAAGTAAAAAGTAGTAGTGAGGTATATGGGTATACAGATTTATTGGTCACCAATCAACAAATTCCAATTGCTGGCATTGCTGGAGACCAACAAGCAGCATTGTTTGGACAAATTTGTACAGCACCAGGCATGGTTAAAAATACCTATGGTACTGGATGTTTTATGTTGATGCATACTGGAGAAAAAGCAGTCATTTCAAAAAATAATCTATTAACTACAATTGCATTGCAACGAAACGGTAAAACATTTTATGCTTTGGAGGGTAGTGTTTTTATTGGAGGTGCTGTGGTGCAGTGGCTTAGAGATGGATTAAATATCATTCGGGATTCAGATCAAGTAGAAAGCTTAGCGGCTCAAGTCATAGACACCGACGGAGTCTATATGGTCCCAGCATTTGCTGGCTTAGGCGCGCCCTATTGGAATCAGCATGCAAAAGGAACAATCACCGGCATTACAAGAGGTACAAGCGCTGCGCATATTGCACGAGCTGCATTAGAAAGTATTGCGTATCAAACATACGATGTTTTAAAAGCAATGGAATCTGATGCGCAAATTCCAATTGCAGAATTAAGAGTGGATGGAGGTGCTACAAAAAATAATTTATTAATGCAGTTTCAATCTAATATTTTAAATACAAAAGTGATTCGACCTACCATCATTGAAACCACTGCATTGGGCGCAGCTTATCTTGCTGGATTAGCAGTTGGTTTTTGGAAAGACGAATCCGAGCTCACAGAAAAATGGAAAGTAGATCAAGAATTCAATCCCAACTTAGCACAAGCAGACATCATGAAAGGGATTGAAGGCTGGAAAAAAGCAATTCAAATGACCAATATATAAATGACTAAAATTTAATTTATGACTCCATTTTTAGCCGAATTCATAGGCACTTCAATGATGATGATGATTGGAAACGGTGTTGTTGCAAATGTGGTATTGCCAAAAACCAAAGGCAATAACGGTGGATTGATTTCCATTGTTCTAGGATGGACCATTGCCGTTTTTGTGGGCGTATATATATCTAATAGTGCTAGTGGGGCACACTTGAATCCCGCCGTTACAATTGCTTTTGCTAGTGCTGGAAAATTTAGTTGGGCCTTAGTTCCTTCGTATTTATTGGCACAATTATTAGGTAGTATGTTGGGGGCATTTGTGGTATGGATGGTTTATAAAGACCATTTTAATGCATGTGAACATGCGGGGGATCAATTGGCTTGTTTTTCGACTGGTCCGTCTATAAGAAATTTGCCGCAAAATTTCATTGTTGAAACAATAGCAAGCTTTATTTTCATATTAGGAATTTTTTATATTAAACCAGCCGGCGTCGAATTAGGTACTTTTTCGGCCCTGCCAGTCGCCCTTTTGGTGGCAGGAATTGGCTTTGGAATAGGTGGACCAACTGGCTGGGCAATCAATCCTGCTAGAGATTTAGGGCCTAGAATGATGCATTTTGTGCTTCCAATCAAGGGGAAAGGGCCAAGCGATTGGGCTTATGCTGCCATTCCTGTATTTGGGCCAATCGTGGGTGGAATTTTAGCTGCTATTATTTATGTACAATTTTTGCAATAAACTCGCAAATCACTACCTTTGCAGCCGAAATGGAGTAAATCCATTTTCGCCTCGTAAAAGGGGGTTGTAAAAACAAATAACTATATGGCAACAACAGGTAAAATCAAACAAATTATTGGTGCGGTTGTAGACGTACATTTTTCAACAAAAAGTGTATTACCAGAAATATACAATGCCCTTGAAATCACGCGTCCTAACGGTGAAAAATTAGTATTAGAAGTTCAACAACACTTAGGTGAAGATAGCGTTCGTGCAATTGCAATGGACGGTACGGAAGGCTTAGTGAGAGGTATGGAAGTTGTAGATACCGGTAAAGGAATTTTAATGCCAGTGGGTGAAGGCATCAATGGTCGCTTGTTCAATGTAACAGGAGATGCGATTGATGGTTTACCTCAATTAGATAAATCAAATGGTCGTTCTATTCACGCAAATCCTCCAAAATTCGAAGACTTGAGTACAGCAACAGAAGTGTTGTTTACAGGTATTAAAGTAATTGATTTGATTGAGCCATATGCAAAGGGTGGAAAGATTGGTTTGTTTGGTGGTGCTGGAGTAGGTAAAACAGTATTGATTCAAGAATTGATTAATAACATCGCAAAAGGACACGGAGGTTTATCAGTATTTGCGGGTGTAGGTGAAAGAACAAGAGAAGGAAATGACTTACTTCGTGAGATGATTGAAGCAGGTATCATG
>CAINOI010000041.1 GCA_903851465.1 uncultured Bacteroidota bacterium | reverse complement strand
CGTATGGAAGCTGAAGCAAACGCGGAAGGCGGAAGAGCTAAGCGTGGTGCGGGTGCAGGTCCTTCTGCTCCAGGTGCTCCTAAGCGTCGTACGACTACTGGTTCTCGTGGTCCAGTAAGAAAATAATATATTATCCCAATTGGGTTATTGGTATCCAATGGGTACTAATGACCCAATTGTATTTAATTTATGGATAGCAGTTCCAATAAAATAGGTCTGTTATCATTAAGTTAACCAACGAAATAAAAATTGAATTTTCATTATTTTTAAAAAAAATTTTATGAGTGCAATAACTGCTGCAGAGATTAATAAATTACGTCAAGCTACAGGTGCTGGTATGATGGACTGTAGAAAAGCTTTGACAGAAACAAACGGAGATTTTGAAGCTGCGATTGATTGGTTACGTAAGCAAGGTCAAAAAGTGGCTGCTAAGCGTAGCGATCGTGAAGCAAAAGAAGGTGTGATTATCGCACAAACTTCTGCTGATAATAAAACAGGTTTTGTGGTATGTATTTCATGTGAAACAGATTTCGTTTCTAAGAATGCAGAGTTCGTAGCATTTGCGCAAACTATTGCTGATGCTGCTGTTGCAAACAATGTAAAAACAGTGGACGAATTAAATGCTGTTAGCATTAATGGTACAACTGTTGCCGACATGATCAATGATAAATTAGCATCTATCGGTGAAAAAATTGCTGCAAAATTAGAAAGAGTAGATGCGCCATATGTGGCTTCTTATATTCATGGTTCATACAGAATGGGTGTATTGGTAGGATTATCTACCGAAGCAGCTGAATTAGGTAGAGACTTAGCAATGCAAATTGCTGCAATGAATCCTGTAGCAGTAGATGCAGAATCAGTGCCTGCTGAAACAGTAGAGCGTGAAAGAGCAATCATCATTGATACCATGAAAGAAGATCCTAAAATGGCAGGTAAGCCAGAAGAAATGATTGCAAAAATTGCCGAAGGTAAGATTGCAGCATTCTTTAAGGAGCAAACTTTATTAGCACAGTCTTTTGTTAAGGACGGTTCTAAAACAGTGGGTGAACACGTTAAGAGCGTTGGTGCAGATATCAAAGTAACTGAATTCAAGCGTGTAGCTCTGGGATAAATTGCAAGTCAACACTGCTTGGTTCAAAAGATCCAAATGGTGCAGATTCCTAGAAACTAGACGTATAAACGAATATCCAAAAGGGAGGTCATTGACCTCCCTTTTTCTTTTTAATCCTTATTCAAAATTTGTATCTTGCAAGTATAAATCTCAACAACTATGGAGCCAAAGTACAAACGCGTCTTGTTAAAGTTATCAGGGGAAGCCTTATTGGGAAATGAAAGAAATGGCGATCCATTTAATCCAAAAATTATAGAACAATACGCGAACGAAATCAAGCAATTGGTGGACTTAGGCATTGAAGTAGCGATTGTGATTGGCGGAGGTAATATTTACAGAGGGATGAACGAGGCAGATAGTGGTATTGAAAGAGCACATGGAGATTATATGGGCATGTTGGCAACTGTGATAAACGCAATGGCAATACAAGCCATGTTAGAAAAAATAGGTGTGTATACAAGATTACAATCTGCGATCAATATGGAGCAGGTGGCAGAACCTTATATCAGAAGAAAAGCATTAAGACATTTAGAAAAAGGACGTGTTGTGATTTTTGGTGCAGGTACGGGAAATCCTTATTTCACAACAGACACCGCTGGTTCATTAAGAGCAATCGAAATGAAGGCAGATGTGATTTTAAAAGGTACAAGAGTGGATGGTGTGTATGATGCAGATCCAGAGAAAAATCCAGACGCAAAAAAATTCGAGACTATCAGTTTCCAAGACTGTATCTCAAAGAACTTGAAAGTAATGGATATGACGGCATTCACATTGTGTATGGAAAACAAATTACCAATCATTGTATTTGATATGAATCAACCAGGCAATTTAATGAAGATTGTACAGGGCGAATCAGTTGGAACCCTTGTTAAGTAAGCTTTAAAATAGGATCAATTCACCGCTGATGTAAAAAACTAAGCCAAATCGCATTTTTTACAATTGGTGGATTAAATTTATAGTATGCAAAAAATTAGTTACATCGTCTTTTTATCTGTGCTCTTGTTTTCACAAGAAAAAGTAGCGGCACAAAATAATTTAAGTTTAAAAGAGGCAGTTACCATTGCTATTCAAAATAGCTACGATATCAAGTTAGTAGAAAATACTGCAGCTATTGCTAAAAACAATAACAATTATGGCGTTGCTGGAGGCTTACCAACAGTAACGGCCACAGGTACCAATAACAATACACTAACCACCATCAATCAAACATTTCCTGATCCATCTAGGAATACCACTAGAAATGGCGTGGATGGGTCTACCTTAAATGGTGGATTGTCTGCAACAATGATTTTGTTTAATGGTTATAGAATTGCCACTACTAAAGAACGTTTAGCAAGTATCGAAAAGCAGACAGAAGCTGCCTTGCAAACACAAATGTTGAACACGAGTTCTACAGTGATGCAACAATATTATAATGTGATTCGACAAGCTGCGTTTTTAAAGACAATCGAAAAATCGATTGAAGCTTCTGAACAAAGAGTGGCGATTGTAAAAACAAGACAAGCCATAGGAGTAGCGAATCAAACAGACTTATTACAATCTAGTTTAGATTTAAATGCCTTGTTACAAGCCAAGCAAAATCAGTTATTGGTAATAGATCAAGTAAAAGCAGACTTATTCAATAGCATGGTGGTGCCTGCAAATTCAAATTATTTTTTTACAGATAGCATACAAGTAGATCAAAAGCTGAACCTTGCTGATATTGAATCAAAAATGAAAGCGCATCCATTGTTGCAATCTGCACAGCAATTGATCAATGTCAATCAGTTTTTAGAAAAAGAATCAAAGGCTTTAATGTACCCAACATTAAGAGCGAATACTGGATTCAATTACAATAGCAATAAGTCTGCAGCTGGTTTCATCTTATTGAACGAGAGCTATGGTCCGTTTTTAGGATTTAATTTGAGTATACCAATTTATGCCGGAAGTACAAGTAAGCGTGCTTACAAAAATGCACAGATCGGCACAGTGAATGCAAAATTACAATACGATAATACTGCTCAGGACTTAGCCACAGAATTATTTAAGACTTATCAGAACTATCAAAATAGTTTAAAGCAAACGCCAACTGAAATCCAGAACTATGAAATGTCGGATGCTTTGTTGGCTTTAGTGATGGAGAAATTTAAATTAGGACAAGCAACTATAGTAGATGTAAAACAAGCGCAACAAAGTTATGAGACAGCTGGCTTTAGATTAACAAGTTTAAAGTTCAGTGCAAAGATTGCAGAGATTGAATTAAAGCGTTTGTCAAATCAGTTGACATTTTAACTTTATCAATTAAGGAATAAAAAAAGGGCGCATCTAAATGATGCGCCCTTTTTTTGTAAGGTATTTTTTAAAACCATGATCCATTGAAGGTGGCATCGCCATTCGCATTGTTTTTTGCAGCTCTTCTTTTCACTTGTCTATTATGAATCCATGTGCTTACAAACATCAATGGAATGAAGACGAAAGTTAAAGGAGGGATACCCAACATACTAATCCACTTGCCACCAAATTGACGACGCATTGGGCGACGCAATCTTTCTGCAATTAAATACATGGCAGGAACAATAAACAAGGTCATAAAGAAAGCAAAAGCCAATCCAAAGATAATGGTCCAGCTTAAAGGTTTCCAGAATGCCACGTTATCGCCACCAAAGAAGATATGTGGATTGAGTTCACTAAATAAAGTTATAAAGTTGATATTGAAACCAACTGCAATTGGGATGAAACCAAGGATCGCAGCAAGTGCAGTTAACATCACCGGAATAATTCTTGTCTTACCAGCCTGAATCACCGCTTCTCTTGTTTTGTATCCACGGCTTCTTAATTCATCCGCGAATTCAATTACAAGGATACCGTTTTTAACAACGATACCAGCTAATCCAACGATACCAAGACCCGTCATGATACCAGATACTTTCATACCAGTTAAAGCAAATCCTAACAATACACCAATGATACTAAATAAGATCTCTGTTAAGATAATCACCGACTTAGAAATTGAATTGAATTGTAAGACTAAAGTGAACAAGATCAACATCAAGGCAATGATCAAGGCTTTACCAAGGAATGATACTGTTTCTAATTGTTGTTCATTTTCTCCTGTTTGTTGAACTGTCACGCCTTCTTCAATCCCTTTATAGTTTTCAATGTATTGAGCAATCACTGCATTCACAGCAGTTGGGTTATACCCTTCGTTCGTCAATACATTTGAACGTAATTGAATTTGTCTTTTTTGGTTCTTTCTTTTAACACTACCTAAAGTACTTGTTGGTTCTACTTTTACTAAAGAACTAATTGGGATATTCTTCACCATTCCACCCGCAGCCATATCACGGAAAGACAATCGCATATTTAATAAGTCTACTAAATTTTTACGTTGCATTTCTTGGTTACGTAATTGTATTTTGTATTCGTCTTTACCATCTTTTATTTTAGAAATTTCTTTACCAAATAAAGCGGTACGAATTTGCATGCCCACTTGTGCAGAGGATACACCTGCACTTAAAGCACGGTCTCTGTCAATGGTTAAGGTTAATTCAGGATTTTGTAAATCCACATCCATCTTTAATTCTTCGATACCTGGAATCTGTGCGGCATCTAAGTAGTTTTTTAATCCAACAGAAGTTTTGATTAATTTATCAAAATCTTCGCTCTGAATTTCAATATTCACTGGAGGATCTGTTGGCGGACCATTTGACTCCTGAGTGACTGTGATTTCTGCACCAGGTATGCCTTTCATCTCCTTACGCACTGCATCTAAATAAGGCATCGTGGAAACACCATGACGTTTTTCATACTCCACAAAATTAACTTGTATACGACCTAATTCAGAACGCGTACTTCTGTCTCCACTCTTTGGATCGCTTGCGCCAACTGCAATATTGGCAATGGTAGATTCAACTACTGGATTTGTTTTACCATTATCAGTTCCCAATACTTTATTGACTCTTGCTTCAAGCACTTTCGTAATGGAATCGGTATGTTTTACCTCGGAACCTACTGGTAATTTTATATACACATAGATTTCGTTAGGATCTGCTTGAGGGAAAAACTCTATCCCTGTTCTTCCTGTACCAACGCTAATACCAAAAAGGATAAAGGATAAAATCAATAAACCAAAAGTGGCAAATAATAATTTTACAGGTCTCCATCCGCTTAATGATCTTCTTAAAATGCGCTCATACAAATCCATCATATTTGGCAAGGTCTTCTCTTGGAATTGTTTGATTGCAGCCGTAATAAAATATTTATTAGCTACAACTAAAATCATAAAGAAGATGACTAAGTTCCCTAAGAAAGTCGCACCCATAATATCTAATACGATTCCAAAACCAATAGGAATCCAAAAAGTCTTTTTCTTAAAGATGGCAGATTTTGGTTCATTGCTATCATGCTCCTCGTGGTTCATAAAGTCAACCGCAAAAACTGGGTTCATTATAAAGGCTACTACCAATGATGCTGTCAATGTAAAGATCAACATCGCAGGTAGGTAGACCATGAATTTACCAATGATACCAGGCCAGAACAACAATGGGAAAAACGGTGCTAAAGTCGTAATGGTTCCAGCTAATACAGGAATAAACACTTCCCCTGCAGCCATTTTAGCAGAAGTGGTTGCTGTTAATTTACCCTTGCCTTGTACAAAAATACGGTGGGTATTTTCAATCACCACAATGGCATCATCTACAATAATACCCAATCCAAACAAGAGGGCAAATAGCACCATAAAGTTCAAAGTAATATTGGTACCAATTAATAAGTTACCAGCTGGTAAAAATACAAAGGCAACAAACATACTCAATGGAACAGATAAGGCCACAAAGAATGCATTGGTTACACCCATAAAGAACATGAGTACAATCAATACCAATATAAATCCAATGACAATAGAGTTCACTAATTCAGTGAAGGAAGACCTTGTTTTAATACTTTGATCTCCAGTGATCACTGTTTTAAGGTCTTTTGGTAAACTTGTTAACTTGGCTTCGTCTACAATTCTCTTCACTGCATCCGAAGTTTCAATTAAATTTTCACCACTACGTTTGATAATATTTAATGTCAATACATTTTTACCATCTAAACGCGCATAGCTTTCATTCTTCTTTACCGTATCTATAATGGTTGCGACATCTTTTAAATAGATAGGTGCGCCGCTTGTATTACGAACAATAATGTTTGCAATGTCGTTGGCATTTTTAAGTTGCCCTTTTAATTGAAGGTTACGTTGCATGGTACCTACTTCTAAAAGACCACCAGATAAATCAAGGTTCTCTCTCTGAATCGCAAAAGTGATATCGTCGAATGTAATGCCTGAGCTTTGCATTCTAAAATTGTCTACATTAATTTGAAACTCACGCTCAGGTGCACCTACTAAGTCTACACGGTTTACTTGTGTGATGTTTTCTAATTTATCTTTTAAATCATCTGCGTATTTCTTTAATTGAACCGAACTATAATTACCGCTAATGTTCACATACATAATCGGTTGCTCACTAAAATTCACTTCAATCACACGAGGTTGTTGTGTTAAGTCATTAGGCAAGTCAGTCTTTGCTTTATCTACTGCATCTTTCACTTTCTGTAATGCAATATCAGGTTTTACGCTGGTATTGAATTCCACAGTGATGGCAGAAAAGTCTTGTTGAGACACGGAAGTGAACTTACTGATCTTTACACCAGTGATTGCTTTGATTTGTTTTTCTAGGGGACGTGTTACTAAGTTTTCAATATCCTTAGGAGAATTACCTACATAAACCGTTTGCACGTACATGGTAGGAATCACAATCTCAGGAAACTGTTCTTTAGGAAGGGTCAAAAATTGGTAGATACCACCAAGGCTAATAAACAACATCAACAAATAGATGGATGTTTTATTGGTGATACTCCAAGAAGTAGGTTTAAATTCTTTAAACTTTTCTTTGATATTATTAAGTGTCGACATATGGATCTGTTGTGCTTTTATGAATTATTTAATGCTAGTAGTAATCAATTGACCATCATAGATCGATTGATACCCTTCTGAGATCAAGATATCGCCAGCAGCTAAACCACCAAGTACTTCGATATTGTTACCATAGAATTCTCCAGCAGTAACCATTTTTTTACGAGCAATCATTTTACCGCCTTCCATTACAGCTACATAAACGAATTTACCTTTCTCGTCGTTTTGTAATAAGTTCACTGGAATACTAATCGCATTTTGCTTTTCGTAGTCTTTGATTTTAACCTGAGCCAATAAATTTGGTCTAAAGTTGTTGTCAATTGGTAATTTAGATTCTATATAAAAGCTTCTGCTTAAAGGATCAATCACATTACCTAACACATTTACTTTATTATTAATAGTCTTTTGAATATCAGGGAAGGTTAAAGTTAGTTCAGTACCTACTTTTACTTTTCCAGCATAATTTTCTGGTACTTGCGCAGTCAATTTAAGTTTAGTGGTATTCACTATTTTAATTTGACCAGGTCCCATGAACAATTCACCTACTTTCACATTCACTTCTTCCGCGACACCATCAACATCGCTATAAATACTTGTAAAAGCCAATTGGTCTTTTACCATACCAAGTTGCTCCATGGCAGCTTTTAATTGGCTAGCCATAGCATCTGCATTGGTTTTAGCAGTCATCAATTGAATCTCGCTACCAATGTTTTGCTCCCACAGGTTCTTTTGTTTTTCGTATACAGATTTTGCTAAAGCTGCTTGAGATTTTAAAGTCTCAATATTTTGTGTTGCAGCAGCAGCGCTTTGCTTAATTAAAGTATTGTCTAATTGTAAAATCAATTGACCTCTTTTAACTCTATCGCCTCTTTTAACATAGATGGCTCTTACTTGACCACCACCTGCACGAGGGGTGATATAAGAAACGCTTTCAGATTCTACTTTGCCTTGAAGCTCTATGTAATGTGTAAATGTTTCTGATTGGATGGTGTCTGTACCTACCAAGATTGCTTTTGCAGCAGCAGCGCCACCAGCTTTTTCTACTTCTTTTTCTAATGCCACTATTTTTGCATTCAAATCAAGCGCTTGCTTTTTTAAGCTTGCTAAAGACTTTTGTTTTGCTTCCATCGTGTTGTCACCACCGCCACAAGCAGATGCAAGAACAAGTAAGCCAATGGATAAATAAGTTGTGAATGATTTCATTGTATCTAAATTTAATATTGATTGTGTAATTGTTTAATTATAGTTTACCGCTTGTTTTAAGAAGATCTACTTTAGCAATTAAGGCTGTATACAGGGCGTTCATAAAATTATTTTGTGCAGTTACTAGGTCTGCTTGAGCAGCTGAAATTTCGGTATTTGATCCTGAACCTGCTTCGAATTTCTTTTTAGTTTGACTGTATACATTTTCTGCTAATTGCATATTCTTTTTTTGAAAATTAACAGTGGCAACAGAAGACATATAATTCAACTTGGCTTGACTTAATTCATTGTCAATATTATTTTTCAAAGCAGCCATTTGGTTGTCTACTTGTTGTAATTCAAGTTTTGATTTATTTATTTTAGCGATTCTAGCACCTCCGTTGAATAAAGGAAAATTAACATTCAATCCAATGAGTGAAGTTTCAAACCAGTTTCCTTTTTTATCAAAAAAATCAAACTTTGTTCTTTGTGCATTTTTAGTGTACGCACCATTCATTGTAATAGTTGGTAAAAAACTCAATTGATAGCGCTTGATATTGAATTCGCTTAATTTTTTAACTGTTGTCAAGTATTGAAAGTCTTTACGAATGCTATATTCAAAATTGTCTTCGTAAAGCACATCAGTACTTAAGTTAGATTCATTAATGATATCTGTTAACACTAAACTGTCTTTAACAGGCATGCCCATTAACATTTTTAAACCCATAAAGCCAATCGTCACACTATTGTTTGCTTTGAATTTTTCTGTTTGTAAATTATTAAGTTGCACATTCACCTTGTCTACATCTAGTTTCTCTGCAAAACCATTTTTATACATGGCTGCAGCATCTTTCGCTAATTTTTCTAAACGCTCTATATTGGCATCTAAAATATTTAATTGTGTTTTACTTGCAGAAAGCTGATAGTATATTTTATAAATATTGGCTTTGATATTTTCTTCGGTTAACGCAGCGTTTTTTCTTTTCCAGTCCAAAGAAGTTGCTCTTGCTTGTAAAGCAATGAATACCTGTCCATCAAATAGTATTTGATTAAAATTAGCACCATAATTAGCATTGAACTTAGTACCAAACTGAACAGGAATAAAGGTTCCAGGAGCGCCACCAAAAATTTGTCCAGGTAATAAGGAAGTTGGTATGGTAAGAAAGTCTGTACCGCTAACACTACTTCCAATAGTAGGTAATGCTGCTGCTGCAATTTCTTTATTGGTTTGAACCTGAATGTCAATATCTAATAATGCATTTTTAACTTGAACATTATTTTTTTGTGCATAGCTCACTGCATCAGCAAGAGAAAATGCATGTAACGGTTTTTGTTCCTGCGCAAAAGTAGCAGTGGCAAAAAACATCGTTACAAGGAATAGATTTTTTTTCATGTGTATATTTAAATTGCTTGTTTGTTTAAATTTTTATATTTCTCCATTAATTCATGTCCTTTTACTGTCATCAATCCATACACAAAATGTTCCATCAATTGTGTATGTACTTCTAGAGAGTTAAATTTATTTAAAGGAAATAGGCGCAGGTTAAAAGGAATGAAAACCGTTTCTAAACGAAACTTTGAAATGATATCTATGTCAAGGTCTTTTCTATAACATCCTTGTTCAATACCCTTCATTAAATTTTCTTTGATCAACGAAAACAAAAATTCATCCTTATGATTTTTAATGATCTCAAAAGCAGTTGGAAAATGTTTGTCTAATTCCATCATGGCATTTGGATTCATCGTTTGTGCCATTGCTTTCATGTTCTCCATGACTAAAAACATCTCATGGATGGCATTTTCTGCCTTGGACTCACAGTCTTTACAAATAGCTTCATGGTTTTTTAATTCAAGGTTCACCACCGCTTTCACCAATTCATCTTTATCCTTATAATATTGATAAATGGTCTTTTTGCTGATGCCTAATTCTTGCGCTAAATCGTCCATGGTCACCTGTCTTAAACCAGACTGGAGCATCATGTCTCTAGATTTTAACAGTATTCTTTCTTGCATAGGTTCAGTTGAAGGCGCAAAACTAAGGAAACTTTAATCGTTTACAAAGTTTCCAGGATGAAATCTGTATTAATTATTGATAAATGGCCGAAATGAGTGAAATTTGTAAATAAATCAGCACAAAATGCCCATTTTAAGGCCAAATTTTAATAGAAAAGAGCTTTTAAGCCACTTAGCAAGATTCTTTTTTCAAGGTATCATTGCATTGGCACCAATTGGCGTGACTGTTTGGATCGTAGTGACTTTATTCAATTGGGTAGACAATTTCCTACCAAATTTATTGAACGCCTTATTTCCAATCCGATTTGCAGCTGTTAACGGTCAAATACCCAAAGTGACTGGATTAGGATTTTTAGTGGCTTTAATGTTAGTACTTATTGTAGGTTGGTTGTCCTCTTTATTCTTTGTGGAAAGACTGGTTTCCATTTTTGATAAGTTATTAGAACGCACACCTGGGATTAAAATTATTTACTCTTCGGTCAAAGATTTCTTAGAAGCATTTGCTGGTAATAATAAAAAATTCGATAAACCAATTTTGGTTTCTATCGATGGGAATGATATCTGGCGAATTGGTTTTATCACGCAAGAAAATTGTGAGCACTTAGGATTAAAAGACCATGTGACGGTTTATGTACCGCATTCTTATGCGATTTCTGGTATTTCATTTATGGTACCCATTGCGCATACCAAAAAATTACCAAAGCATATGAATGCTGCAGAAGCCATGAAGTATGCGATTTCAGGAGGTGTTACTACGATGGATGAAAATGAAGGCGAATAATTTTTAAAAAATAGTATCCTCTAATGCAATTACATAATTTTAATTCAGGCCCTTCCATTTTACCAAAAGAAGTTTTGGATGAAGCTGCAGCAGCTATTCATAATTTTAATGGCACAGGATTATCTATTTTAGAAATTGGACATAGAACCACTCATTTTGTGGCGGTAGTAGAAGAGGCAAAACAAATTGTAAAAAGATTGATGGACATAGGCGAAGACTATGAAGTCTTGTTTTTGCAAGGAGGTGCCACCATGCAGTTTATGCAAGTACCTATGAATTTATTAGATGAAAATGGATTAGCGGCTATTTGTGATAATGGTGTATGGGGGCATAAAGCAGTAAAAGAAGCTCAAATTTTTGGTCCAGTCAAAGTGGTATCTGATACCACAACAGAAAAACATACTTTCATCAACAAGGCTATTGAAATGCCTGCCAATACCAGTTATTTGCATATTACGACCAATAACACGGTGGAGGGAACTCAATGGCATAGCTACCCACAGCTTGGTGTGCCATTAGTGGGCGATATGAGTTCGGATATATTTTGTAGACCTACCCCATTTCATCAGTTTGATTTAATCTATGCTGGCGCACAAAAAAATATGGGCGTAGCGGGTGTGACAATGGTGGTGGTTAAAAAATCAATTCTAGGAAAAACGAACAGAAGTATTCCTGCTATTTTAGATTATCAAAAACACATTGAAGCAGGTTCGTTATTGAACACGCCTCCGGTATTTTCGATTTATGTAAGTTTACTCACATTAAGATGGATTGAAAAAGAAGGTGGATTGGTAGAGATGGAAAAAAGAAATACTGCAAAAGCAAATTTATTATACGAAACAATTGATGCATCTGAACATTTTTATTGTCCTATTGCAAAGGAAGATAGAAGTATGATGAATGCAGTTTTCTTTTTAAAGGATCAAACAAAAGAAGCCGCTTTTTTAAATTTGTGCAAAGAACATGGGATGATTGGTGTAAAAGGTTATAGAACAGTGGGTGGCATTAGAGTAAGCATGTACAATGCAATGCCTATGTCAAGTGTAGTCGCGTTTTGCGACTTAATGCAAGCATTTCATTAAGTAAATAGGTCGTTAAAAAAATAAAATATTTTTAACGAATCAATACCAATCAAGTCGAATTTATTCGGTAAAATGAACGATATTTGCCCCCATGGCAAAAATTAGTCCTTTCGAAGCATTGCGTCCTCAGCCACAATTAGCGAAGCAAGTTGCAAGTAAACCTTACGATGTTTTAAATAGCGCAGAAGCAAAAGCAGAAGCTGTTGGCAACGCCTATTCTTTTTTACATATCACCAAGAGTGAAATTGATTTACCAGAAACGGTAGACATCCATAGTCAACAAGTGTATGATATTGCATTGGATAATTTAAATGCATTCATGCAAAGAGATGTGTTGTTTAAAGAATCCAAACCATGTTATTATATTTATCAATTAATCATGGATGGTCGTGCACAAACTGGATTGGTATGTGTTAGCAGTGTGGATGATTATGAAAATGGTATTATTAAAAAGCATGAGTTTACACGGCCCGAAAAAGAGCAGGATAGAATCAATCATATGAAGACGATTGGTGCACAAACCGGCAATGTTTTTTTAGCCTACCGCAATCAGGATGCAATTGATACTTTGATAGAAAAGTGGAAGACAACTAAAAATGCAGTCTATGATTTTACTGCTGATGACGGCATCCAACATACCCTTTGGGCAGTGAGCGATACGGATACCATAGCACAAATTACGCAACTATTTGAAACAGAAGTGCCATGTACTTATATCGCAGACGGACATCACAGAGCAGCATCGGCAGCTAAAGTGAGAACCGCAATTGGTAAACAAAATACAAGTGCTGACTATTTCTTAACGACTTTGTTTCCATCCAATCAATTGGCGATCATGGATTACAATAGAGTGGTGAAAGACTTGAATGGACATGAAGCAACTGCATTTTTAGCTGCACTAGCTCAAGACTTTGATGTTCAAACAATGGATGCTGCGTTTAAACCAGACGCTTTACATCGTTTTGGATTGTATATGAATCATCAATGGTATGCGTTGACTGCAAAGGCAGGTACTTATAACGATGCAGACCCGATTGGTGTTTTAGATGTGACCATTTTATCGAATAATATTTTAGACAAATTATTAGGCATTAAAGACCAACGCGTCGACAAAAGAATTGATTTTGTGGGCGGTATACGTGGGATGGAAGCGCTAGAAGCTAGAGTGGATAGCGGTGAGATGGCTTTGGCGATTAGTTTGTATCCAGTAACGATCGACCAGTTATTCAATATTGCAGATGCGGGTGAAGTGATGCCACCAAAAAGCACTTGGTTTGAACCAAAGTTAAGAGATGGCTTATTGACCCATATGATCAATGATTCCAATAACTAAAAAACACTAAATACTCAACTTTAATAAGTTTTATATAAAAGATGAGTTGCACATAATTCCTTTCTAAAACCAGTCAAAAGACTGGTTTTTTTTGTATTTTGTTGGACAAATTGCTTGACATATGGAATCTAAAAGACTCTTTGATTGTATAGAACATCAGTTAACAAAATTTCCTCAAGAAGTCATGTTGGCTGCAAAAGAAAACGGTGGATGGAGAACCTATTCAACAACCGAAGTAGCTTCAACAGTGAATGCTTTAAGCGCAGGATTATTGAGTCTAGGCTTATCTGGCAATGATTTTACGCCAGAGGGATCAGATAAAATTGCCATCATTAGTAGCAATAGACCAGAATGGTTGATGGCCGATATGGCAACACAACAAATTGGAGTCATCTGGGTGCCTGTTTATCCAACGACCAATCCTTTAGAGTTGACTTTTATTTTGAATGACGCATCTGTGAAATACATGTTTGCGAGCAATCAAGAATTATACAATAAAGTAATGTCTGTTAAAGACAAAGTGCCTTGTTTAAAAGAGGTCTATACTTTTGATCCTATAGAAGGCGCAAAGCACTGGTCAGAATTGTGTTTACAAGATGCAGATTTATTGGAACAAGTAGAAGTCATTAAAAAAACAATCCCGGTAGAGCAGGTTGCTACTTTTATTTATACTTCGGGTACAACAGGTACACCAAAGGGTGTTATGTTAACACATAACAATATTTATTTCAATTTACAATCAGGTAAACAAAGTTTTCCTTTTCCAGACGCACCTGATCAAAAAGTATTGAGCTTTTTACCCTTGAATCATATTTTTGAAAAAGTCGCATCTTATATTTATTTGTATAGTGGGATGAGTATCTACTATGCAGAATCCATGGAAACAATTGGCGAGAACTTAAAAGAAGTTGCACCAGACGGATTCTCAACCGTGCCAAGACTATTGGAAAAAGTATTCGAAAAAATTATGCTTAAGGGCGAAGAATTAACAGGCATTAAGCGAAAATTATTTTTCTGGGCGGTTGCCTTAGGCGAACAATATGACAATCTACATCCAGGTTCAGCATGGTACCAGTTTCAATTGAAACTTGCGAATAAAATTATTTTTAGCAAGTGGAGAGAAGGATTGGGTGGTAATGTCAAATTCATTGTAACAGGTGGTGCTGCATGTCAAGTAAAATTATTGCGCATCTTTAATGCCGCTCAAATACCGGTATTTGAAGGATACGGTCCAACAGAAAACAGTCCAATTATTAGTATCAACTTTAGAACACCAGGGGATATGAAATTTGGCACAGTGGGCTTGCCTATTCAAGGTGTTGAAATGAAATTAGAAGAAGACGGTGAAATTTGTGTTGCAGGACCAAGTGTGATGAAAGGTTATTATAAATTACCAGAACTAACTGCAGAAACCATCATCAATGGCTGGTTGCATACAGGAGATATAGGTGAAATAGTAGATGGTAAGTTTTTAAAAATCACAGATCGTAAAAAAGAATTGTTTAAAACAAGTGGTGGTAAATATGTAGCGCCACAACCAATCGAAAATAAGATGAAGGAAAGTCCTTTCATCGAACAAATTGTTTTAATTGGAGACAATAAAAAAATGGTGAGTGCCTTGGTGGTGCCTAGTTTTGCTAAATTGAGAGAATGGGCAAAACACAATGATATTGAGTATACAAGCAATGAGGCCATTGTTCAAGATAGCAAGGTATTTGCTATGTTTGAAACGATTGTTGCAGAATACAATCAATTATTCAATCAGGTTGAGCAAGTGAAAAAATTCACTTTAATACCTAGAGAGTTTACCATTGACCAAGGAGAGATGACGCCTAAACTAAGTATTCGTCGTAAGCAAGTGCTTGCGAATTTTGAAAAAGAGATTGACTTAATGTACCAAGGGTAATATTAAAATTGATTTATCAATTTTAATGAGTCAAACATAGAATGAACTAATAAAATTAAAGTTTGCTGAGTCGGTCATTGATTCAACTAAAAAAAGTTTCCTGAATGAAAAAAATAATTATACTCACTTGCGTATTTTTTTTAGCTGTCTTTCATGTAAACGCACAAGTATCTACAAACCCTTATTTCAATTACAAGGGTAAACTAATCATTATTGGAGGTGGTTCTATTCCAGATTCATTATTTGAATTTTTTGCAGCACATTGTGGCGGCAAGGATCAGCCTGTTGTGTACATTCCAACTGCTACCACTGACGAAAAATACATTCAGGAGGGAGGGCATTTAGAAAAATTCAGTTCCAGAGGTTTTACGAATTTGTCGACTATACATACTAGAGACAAAGCCAAAGCAGATGCGCCAGAAAACATTACATTAATGAGAAAGGCAAAAGGCCTTTTCTTTGGCGGAGGTGACCAGGATCTAATTGCCGCAGCTTATGGCAACACCCAATTGTATAAAGAGATGCTTGCCTTATTAGACAGAGGGGGTGTGATCATGGGTACTTCTGCCGGCGCCACCATTATGGGTGCATTATTGGTTGGTGGTGACGCAAGAAAAGACCTTACTAAAAGTTTTCCTTTTCAACCCGCATTTTCATTTATACAAAATGTAGACATCGATCAACATGTATTGGTACGCAATAGACAATTTGATTTAATTCCAGTGATTGAAAAATATCCAACGCATTTAGGGGTAGGTATAGATGAATCTACAGCGATTATTGTTGAGGGTAATCAATTTAAGGTGTGGGGTAATTCTTACGTCATGGTATATGACGCAAAAGACTGGGCTAAACAAAAAGTAAGCTATGGCAAAGTCCTTAAGCCATTTAAGATGTTATACAGCGGACAGTCGTTTGATTTGAATACACATCAAGTAATAAAGTAGCCAACTATTTTACTGCACTCTTTTCTTTAATGATGGTTTGCACATCCTTATTTTGAATATGACTTTCTAGCCAAGAAATAATGTCTAAATACATAAAGGCACGGCTCTCTAATTTATTATGTTCCAATGGACCTAATACAGTTAATAAATCTTCGAAAGCTAATTTAAGTTCCTCTTTATTAATACCAGCCACACCTGCACGACCATATTTTTGAATCATTTTTTTCAAGAAATTAAATAAGACTTCCTCCACCGTACTTAGGTTATCCATCTTACCCATAAAGCGATACACCGATTTTGATAAATAGTTCACCACTTCCATATTGCCCAATTCAAAGTGCGCAATTAAATGCAATAAGCGCGCGTAACATTGTAAATCGTCACGAAGGTTTAATTTCCAATTGATGATATTGTTTAAATAATCAATGGCTATAGCAGGCTCCCCAGCACCAAAATACAAACAAGCAATTTTATAGTAAAACACCAACACACGGTGGCTATCAATGAAAGGCTCAATCTCTTGCAATTGCGCTTCCATTGTAGGAATCATGTTTAAGCCTTCGCTAAAACTACCTTCTAAAAAATGTTGATTGATCTTTGCAATGTAGAGGTATACAAAACATTGAATCTGATTGTTTTTATTATTCAATACAATAGGTTCCTGACTAAATTGTTCAAGCACTTCAATCGTATCCTTAAATTTTGGTAGGTTACGTAAATCAAAAAACGCACTTATTAAATTGTGTAACCCTTTAATGTATTGTGCCGTCTCAATGGTTTTCATGTTCTCATTGGCTTCGTATAAGTCCACCCATTTTTGACTATACCTATAATGCATTAAAAAATCTTGGTTGATAAAACTATGCCAGCACATGCATTGAAAACGAAACAGCTGTTCATAAAAACCTGTCGATGATTTGATGGTTTCTAAAACAGGATCCTGCATCATCTTATCTAATATCGCGCGGTCATCGTCATTGCGTGCATGACCATGTTGAATATACCAACCGTATAATTGTAAAGAAAGATTAGATGCTTTGGCAATCAAATCTAACCTTTGGTTCACGTCATCAATTTCTTCGCTCAGTTGTTTAGCACGATCTTGTATGCTTCGGGTAATATGAAGCGACTCAATCTTTTTTTCTAAAAACAACACTTGTAATAAATAAGTGACTTGGTTGTTTTGCTTGGTCAATATTTTAATCTTCTCCAACAAACGCAAACTCTGCAAGTAAAGTCCTTTGTTGTATAAAATTTTAGCATGGTCCAATTGTTCATGAATTTGCAAGTCAATATTCTCGTGTTGCTTCAACACCCTAAGGCTCGCTAAAATTTGATCGTATAAATGTGCTTTTAAGTTTGATAGCTGCTGCTTCTGGATGGACTCATTTTTGGTTAAAAGCTCTTCCTCGTCATAATCCTTCATTTTGTCTAGTGCATCAAAAAGCTGGATGATCTTTAAGTCGGTAGACGCAGAATTGCGGGTAACATACAATTTGAAGTTGCGTTTCTCAGCCCTTTCGAGGGATTTTAACAAAATAAACAGGCTGTCCGTACTCAGGTTGGGCATCGTAACTGAATTTGTTTCAATTTATTGAAAATCAATGTATTATCCAAATATTGGACCCTTTACACACTGTAAAATAGGTATAAAAATGATCAAAAACACCCGGCCTGAATCGATAAATTTGAACATAAAGCGGGCATTTAGCCCGTTTTGTATCTATAAACTATTCAAAATCAATGAGATGAGCGAAAAAGTCTACATTTTTGACACAACCCTAAGAGATGGGGAGCAGGTACCTGGTTGCAAATTGAACACCAAGGAGAAATTGGCCTTAGCCGTAAGGTTAGAGGAGCTAGGCGTAGATATATTGGAAGCAGGATTCCCGGTGTCAAGTCCAGGCGATTTTGATTCGGTGCACCAAATTGCAAAGACCTTAAAAAATACCGTGATTTGCGGATTGACAAGAGCGGTGCAAAAAGATATCGAAGTGGCAGCAGAAGCATTGAAGCCTGCAGCACGTTTTAGAATCCACACGGGTATTGGTACTTCCGACTTACACATAAAATATAAATTCAATAGTACAAGAGAAGCGATCATAGAACGAGCTGTGCAAGCAGTGAAGATGGCAAGAAATTTTACAGACGATGTTGAATTTTATGCAGAAGATGCAGGAAGAACAGACAATGTGTACTTAGCACAAGTGATAGAAGCGGTTGTGAAAGCAGGTGCAACCACTTTAAATATTCCAGACACGACTGGATATTGTTTGCCACATCAGTACCAAGAAAAGATGGCTTATTTATGGAACAATGTACCCAATATTGACAAAGCAGTGTTGTCTTGTCATTGCCATAACGATTTAGGATTGGCCACTGCAAATTCTATTGCAGGAGTGTTAGGTGGTGCAAGACAAATTGAATGTACCATCAATGGATTAGGCGAGCGCGCAGGTAATACCGCATTAGAAGAAGTAGTGATGATTTTAAATCAACATAAAGACTTAGGCTATTACACAAGTATCAATCCAAAATTATTAAATCCAATTAGTCGTGAAGTATCAGAAGTGATGCGCATGGCAGTGCAACCTAATAAAGCGATTGTAGGATCCAATGCGTTTTCACATTCATCGGGCATACATCAGGATGGATTTTTGAAAGAAGCACAAACTTATGAGATCATGAATCCTGCAGAAGTAGGTGCAGAAGATACTAAAATTGTTTTAACAGCAAGAAGCGGAAGATCAGCGCTAGCGCACCGTTTGCACAAATTAGGATATGATTTCAACAGAAACGATATCGATGCATTGTATGCGCTATTTGTAGAAGTGGCGGATAAAAAGAAGGAAGTCGTGGAATCAGATTTACAAGCAATGGCAGCAGCCTATCATAAAACGCTAGTGTCTCAATAAGGAGACAATTGAAAATAAAATATTCAACAATGGGGAATACATTATTCGGAAAAATTTGGGACAAGCATGTGGTCAAGCAAATTCAAGATGGTCCATCGGTATTGTATATCGATAAACATTTTATTCATGAAGTGACAAGCCCACAAGCATTTACTGGTATTGAAAAAAGAGGGGCAAGTATATTTCGTCCAGCGCAAATTGTGGCGACAGCAGACCACAATGTACCTACCATGGATCAGCATTTACCCATTGCGGATCAGCTATCTCGTTTTCAAGTAGACACTTTGATTGATAATTGTGCAAAACATGGCGTGACATTGTACGGACTAGGACATCCTAATCAAGGGATAGTGCATGTGATAGGACCAGAATTAGGCATCACGCAACCAGGCATGACCATTGTATGTGGCGACAGTCATACTTCCACACATGGTGCATTTGGATCGGTGGCATTTGGTATTGGAACCAGTGAAGTAGAAATGGTTTTTGCATCACAGTGTATTATGCAAACAAAACCAAAATCAATGCGCATCAATATCGAAGGCGTGTTGAATCCAGGTGTAGTTTCAAAAGATATTATTTTATACATCATTGCAAAAATATCTGCAAGTGGTGCCACTGGTTATTTTGTAGAATATGCAGGATCTGCCATTCGCGCATTGAGTATGGAAGCAAGAATGACTATTTGTAATATGAGCATCGAAATGGGTGCGCGTGGAGGATTGATTGCGCCAGACCAAACCACTTTTGATTATATCCAAGGAAGAATGTTTGCACCAAAGGGTGCAGACTGGGATCGTCAATTAGCAGAATGGAAAACATTGTATAGTGATGCAGATGCGCATTTTGATATGGAAATCAATATTGACGCAGCAGACATTGAACCTATGATTACTTATGGAACGAATCCAGGTATGGGTTTGTCTGTAACAGGTAGCTTGCCTACGATGGAAAGTTTTACAGATGCTACAGAGAAACAAAATTACGAGAAGGCATTAAAGTACATGGGCTTAACAGCAGGACAAAGTTTATTGGGTATGACAGTACAAAATGTATTCATTGGCTCTTGTACGAATTCAAGAATCGAAGATTTTAGATTAGTGGCAAGTATTATAAAAGGCAAACAAAAAGATCCAGCCGTTAAAACGCTTATTGTACCTGGATCACAAGAAGTTGCAAAGCAAATCAAGCAGGAAGGATTGGATAAAATTTTTGAAGCAGCAGGTATTGAAATTAGACAAGCAGGCTGTAGCGCATGTTTGGGTATGAACGAAGATAAAATACCAGCAGGCGAATATTGTGTGAGTACGAGTAACAGAAATTTTGAAGGACGTCAGGGTGCAGGTGCAAGAACGATGTTAGTGAGTCCACTCACTGCAGCAGCGGCATTGTTAACCGGTAAGATCACAGACATTAGAACCTTATTAAATTAATAAAAGTTAGCAACTAACGATAGAATCATAGGCATATGCAATCATTACAAACCATCACGAGCAAATTTATTCCATTGCGTATCGAGAACGTCGATACGGATCAGATTATTCCTGCACGTTTTTTAAAAGCCACAACAAAAGAGGGCTTTGGTAAAAATTTATTTAGAGACTGGAGGTATGAAAATGATGATGAGACTCAACCAAAAGCAGATTTTGTTTTAAATCAACCACAATACAGTGGCGCTATCTTAGTGGCCGCAAAAAACTTTGGATGTGGTTCTTCCAGAGAACATGCGGCATGGTCTATTTTAGATTATGGCTTTAAAGTAGTGGTGTCTAGTTTTTTTGCAGACATCTTTAAAAACAATGCCTTGAACAATGGTGTATTGCCCGTGACGGTGAGCGATGTTTTTTTACAACAAATTTTTGCGCAAGGTCCTAATGATATTTTGTCTGTAGATCTAGCAGCACAAACCATCACCATTGATGCAACAGGCGCTTTTGAAACATTTGAGATTAACTCGTATAAAAAAACTTGTTTGTTGAATGGTTACGATGACATTGATTATCTATTAAGCATGAGAGAAGAGATTGCAGCATTCGAAGCAACAAAATAATAACGATAAACTATCAACATAGTATGGAAAAGAAAATTGCAGTGATATTGGGAGACGGCATTGGTCCAGAAGTTACCCATCAATCTATTAAAGTATTGAACATGATTGCCAAACAATATGGCCATCAGTTTAGTTACGAGTATGCATTGATGGGCGCGGTAGCCATAGACGAAACGGGTAATCCATTGCCAGACGAAACCATAGCTATTTGTAAAAACAGTGATGCTATTTTATTTGGTGCCATTGGTGATCCAAAATATGACAATGATCCAACAGCGAAAGTAAGACCAGAGCAAGGCTTATTAAAATTGCGCAAGGAATTGCAATTGTTTGCCAATATTCGTCCGGTAAAAACCTATCCTTCTTTACAACACTTGTCACCATTAAAAGCCAAACATTTAGAAAATGTGGACTTTGTTATTTTTAGAGAGTTAACAGGTGGAATTTATTTTGGTGCAAAATCTTTAAGTGAAGATGGCACAGTGGCCAAAGACGATTGTTCTTATAGTGTGATGGAGATTGAGCGTGTGGCGCATCTAGCATTTCAGTATGCACAAAAAAGAAACAAGCATTTAACCTTGGTCGACAAAGCCAATGTATTAGAAACATCTAGACTATGGCGTAAAACAGTCCAAAGCATTGCAAAAGAATACAGCGATGTACAAGTAGATTATTTATTTGTAGACAACGCAGCTATGCAAATTATTTTAAATCCTGCACAGTTTGACGTGGTCTTAACAGAAAATTTATTCGGTGATATCATAAGTGACGAAGCTTCGGTGTTGGCTGGTTCATTAGGTTTGTTACCATCTGCATCGGTAGGCACTAGTGCTGCTTTGTTTGAACCCATCCATGGTTCTTATCCGCAAGCCAAAGGAAAAGACATTGCCAATCCGATGGGATCCATATTATCTACCGCCATGTTATTAGATCATTTTGGAATGCAGGAAGAAGCAAATAGTGTGCGTACTGCAGTAGACTGGTGTTTGAATAATGGATTTGTTACAAAAGACATTGATACTAATAATAGTTATACCACTACAGCGATTGGCGATATGGTTGCTGAATTTATTGAACGACATGCAAAGGGCGAAAAGCATCCTATCCATGAACGTTTACATAAATCAACAATAATATAAATTTTATGGAACTCAATAAATATTCCAAGACCATCACTCTAGATCCAACGCAACCCGCTGCACAAGCGATGTTTTATGGTATTGGGTTAACGGATGAAGATTTGCATAAAGCACAAGTGGGTATTGTAAGTATGGGCTATGACGGCAACACTTGTAATATGCATTTAAATGGGTTGGCTGCGGATATTAAAAAAAGTATTTGGGAAAATAATTTAGTTGGATTGACATTCCACACGATTGGCGTGAGTGATGGCATGAGTAATGGCACACCTGGTATGCGTTATTCATTGGTGAGTAGAGATGTGATTGCAGATAGTATTGAAACTGTTTGTGGTGCACAATATTATGATGGATTGATTGCAGTGCCTGGCTGTGATAAAAATATGCCAGGATCCATTATCGCGATGGGTAGATTGAACCGCCCATCCATTATGATTTATGGGGGCACAATTGCACCAGGACACTATAAAGGACAGGACTTAAATATTGTTTCTGCGTTTGAAGCCTTAGGACAAAAATTAGCAGGACAATTAGACGAAGCCGATTTTCAAGGTATCATCAAACATGCATGTCCAGGGGCTGGCGCATGTGGTGGCATGTATACTGCGAATACCATGGCTGCAGCGATTGAAGCATTGGGGATGAGTTTACCCTACTCTTCCTCTAACCCAGCATTGAGTGCGGAAAAACAACAAGAATGTAAGGATGCAGGAAAAGCTATTCGATATTTATTAGAAAAAGATATTAAGCCAAAAGATATCATGACCCGTAAAGCATTTGAAAATGCGATAGCAGTGATCATGGTTTTGGGTGGTAGCACCAATGCAGTATTGCATATGATTGCGATGGCAAAAAGTGTAGACGTAAGTATTACGCAGGACGATTTTCAAATGATCAGCGATAAAACGCCCGTTCTAGCAGATTTTAAACCATCCGGAAAATATTTAATGCAGGACTTGCATCAATATGGTGGTGTACCAGCGGTCATGAAATATATGTTGGCACAAGGATGGTTGCATGGCGATTGTTTAACAGTCACTGGAAAAACCATCGCAGAAAATTTAGCTGCTGCACCAGATTTAGATTTTGATCAACAAAAAATCATTTTACCAAAAGAATATCCCGTTAAGACAACAGGCCATTTGCAAATCATGTATGGCAATTTAGCAACAGGGGGAAGTGTGGCAAAGATTTCTGGAAAGGAAGGTGATTTGTTTGAAGGACCAGCACGCGTATTTGATGGAGAGGAATCATTGATCGAAGGAATTAATACAGGAAAAATAAAAGAAGGCGATGTGGTGGTGATTAAAAACGTAGGACCAGTTGGTGCGCCAGGTATGCCAGAGATGTTAAAACCAACTTCGGCGATTATTGGTGCGGGTTTAGGAAAATCAGTGGCCTTAATCACAGATGGAAGATTCAGCGGAGGCACGCATGGATTTGTTGTTGGGCATATCACACCAGAAGCATATAAAGGTGGATTAATTGCATTGGTACAAGACAATGACATCATTGAATTGGATGTGAACAAACATACCATGACTTTAAAAGTAGCCGAAGCAATTATTGAACAAAGAAGAGCGGCATATCAACAACCTGCATTAAAAGTAACAAAAGGGGTATTATTTAAATACGCAAGATCGGTAAAGGACGCAAGTGAAGGATGTGTAACGGATCAGGCGTAAAATTTTTAAAATGGAAACAAAACAACTTACAGGATCACAAGCAGTATTGGAAGCATGTATTGCAGAAGGGGTAGATACCATTTTTGGTTATCCGGGTGGAGCGATCATGCCTATCTATGATGCATTGTATGATTATGCGGACAAGTTAAAGCATGTGCTAGTTAGACATGAGCAAGGCGGGATCCATGCTGGACAAGGTTATGCAAGAACATCAGGTAAAGTGGGTGTGGTATTTGCAACAAGCGGACCAGGGGCAACCAATTTAGTCACTGGACTAGCAGATGCCATGATTGATAGTACGCCATTGGTTTGTATTACAGGACAAGTGTTTGCGCATTTATTAGGAACAGATGCATTTCAGGAAACAGATATTATTAATATCACGATGCCTGTGACAAAATGGAATTATCAAATCACAGATGCGACAGAGATCCCACATATTTTGGCCAAAGCTTTTTATTTAGCAAAAACTGGAAGACCAGGACCAGTCTTAATTGATATTACAAAAAATGCACAATTTCAATCCTTCGATTATCAAGGATATACTGTGTGCAATCATGTAAGATCTTACAGACCAAAGCCTATTATCCGACAAGAATATATAGACGAAGCAGTGCAACTTATTAATGAAGCAAAAAAACCATTGGTAATTTTTGGACAAGGCGTGATTTTAGGAAAAGCAGAAAACGAGTTCAAGCAATTTATAGAGAAGTCGGGTATGCCAGCCGCATGGACCATTTTAGCATTGAGTGCAATGCCAACAGATCATCCGCAAAACGTGGGTATGCTTGGGATGCACGGCAACTATGGTCCTAATGTGTTAACCAATGAGTGTGATGTATTGATTGCAGTGGGGATGCGTTTTGACGATCGTGTAACAGGAAGATTGGATAAGTACGCGAAGCAAGCAAAAATTATTCATCTAGATATTGATCCATCCGAGATTGATAAAAATTTATTAGCCCATGTAGGTGTATGGGGCGACTGTAAAGAAACCCTACCCTTATTAACGATGGGTATCGAACAAAAAGATAGAAGCGAGTGGTTGCAAGTTTTTGCAGGATATGCAAAAGAAGAATATGAGCAATGCATCAAAGACGAGATGTATCCTATCAGTGAAGAAATGACGATGGCCGAAGTGATACAAGCCGTGAATGAAATCACGAAGGGAGACGCCGTGATGGTGACGGATGTAGGACAACATCAAATGGTGACTTGCAGGTATGCAAAATTTAATCAAACAAGAAGCAATGTCACATCCGGTGGATTAGGTACCATGGGATTTGGCTTACCCGCAGCCATCGGCGCCAAGTTTGGTGCACCAGAAAGAACAGTGATTGCAGTGATTGGAGATGGCGGTATACAAATGACATTACAAGAATTTGGTACCATCATGCAAACCGGTGTAGAAGTGAAAGTGATGATTTTAAACAATCAATTTTTGGGTATGGTTCGTCAGTGGCAGCAATTGTTTATGGACAAGCGATACAGTTTTGTGGATATAGAAAGTCCTGATTATGTGATGCTCGCAAATTCGTATAAGATCGCAGCAGCAAAAGTAAGCAAGCGCGAAGACTTAGTGGCAGCAGTCACAAAGATGTTAGATCATAAAGGGTCTTATGTATTGGAAGTGATGGTGGGTAAGGAAAACAATGTATTCCCAATGGTGCCTCAAGGGTGTAGTGTGAGTGAAATAAGATTGAAGTAATATTCGACCGAATAAAATGAGGTCAAATACTTTTAAAAAGTAAAATTATGGAAAACGAAAAACAAGAATTTACAATCACGGTGTATACCGAAAACCAAGTCGGTTTGTTAAATCGTATTGCCATTATTTTTTCGAGAAGAAAAATTAATGTGGAGAGTTTAAATACCTCTCCGTCCGAAGTACAAGGCATCCATCGATTTACCATTGTGGTGGTTGAATCCAGAGAGGTGGTGCTTAATATTGTACGACAAATCGAAAAGCAGGTAGAAGTTTTAAAAGCATACTACAATACCAACGATGAAATTGTATGGCAGGAGTTGGCGCTATACAAAGTCTTATCCGATGAGATTACAGAGAAAGTAAAAGTAGAAAGATTGTTGAGAGAATTTGGTGCAAGAGCGGTGGCCATCAGAAAAGACTTTATTGTTTTTGAAACCACAGGGCATAGAGAGGAAACGAATAAATTAATGGAAGCATTGGCACCATTTGGATTGGTAGAATTTGTAAGAAGCGCAAGAGTGGCCATCATCAAAGAAAGTGCGGGTTTCCATGAAAAATTAAAAGACTTTGAAAAAAGTGAACCAGGAATAGAATTGGTAGAAAACGAATTCCTAGGTCAAAGAGGAAATGTGTTCACGATGTAAGATGCTAAAACCAAAATAAATAGTTCATTTAATAAATATTCAAAAATTCAAACAAATCATGGCAAAATTAAATTTCGGAGGTACCGAAGAAAATGTAGTAACACGCGAAGAGTTTCCATTGGCAAAAGCACAGGAAGTATTAAAAAATGAAGTGGTAGCTGTGATTGGATATGGTGTGCAAGGACCAGGACAGGCATTGAATCAAAAAGAAAATGGCGTCAATGTCATTGTAGGTCAAAGAAAAAATTCAAAATCTTGGGATAAGGCAGTAGCTGATGGATTTGTTCCAGGCCAAACCTTATTCGAAATAGAGGAAGCATTAGAGAAAGGCACTATTATATGTTATTTATTGAGTGACGCTGCGCAAATCGCTATGTGGCCAACTGTAAAAAAACATTTAACGCCAGGTAAGGCATTGTATTTTTCTCATGGCTTTGGCATTACTTATAAAGAACAAACAGGTATTGTACCTCCAGCGGATGTGGATGTGATTTTAGTTGCTCCAAAGGGATCAGGTACTTCACTAAGAAGAATGTTTTTACAAGGCCGTGGTTTGAATTCAAGTTATGCGATCTTCCAAGACGCAACTGGAAAAGCACACGATAGAGTGATTGCATTGGGTATTGCAGTAGGTTCTGGTTATTTATTTGAAACCAATTTCAAAAAAGAAGTGTATTCAGATTTAACTGGAGAGCGCGGTACATTAATGGGTGCGATCCAAGGTATTTTTGCAGCACAGTACGAAGTATTACGTAAGAATGGACATAGTCCTTCTGAATCATTCAATGAAACAGTAGAGGAATTAACTCAATCATTGATGCCACTAGTTGCAGAAAATGGTATGGACTGGATGTATGCCAACTGTTCAACGACTGCACAAAGAGGTGCGTTGGATTGGTGGAAAAAATTCCGCGACGCTACTTTACCAGTATTCACCGACTTATATGATAGCGTAGCTACAGGCAAAGAATCTGCGCGTTCAATCGATCTGAATAGTAAGGACGATTACCGCGAAAAATTAGAAGTTGAATTAGCAGAATTACATAACAGTGAAATGTGGCAGGCTGGAAGAACTGTAAGAAGTTTACGTCCAGAGAATCAGCCAGGAAAATAAAAGCTTAAGCACTCCTTTTTGAGGGCTTAAAAACTAATATATGACTTAACTTTGTGGCCATCTTATTAGTTGAAAGGAAAATGATATTATGCAGGTTTTAAAGTTTGGAGGAAGTTCGGTAGGCACAACAGATGCAATCTCAAAAGTGATTGCGATTGTGAAAGCGCGCGTTCAAACAAAACCTAGTATCGTAGTAGTTTCTGCCATGAGTGGCGTAACTGACCAATTGATTTTATTAGGACAAACTACCGCACAAGGCAATGAAGCCTATCAAACAATGATTCAAAGTATTGCAGAAAAACATGAAGATGCAGTACGCGCTTTATTGTCGACTGCGCAACAGGCTAGTACCCTAAGTATGGTGAAGGCATTGATTCAAGAAATCGAGTCCCATTGCGCAACCATATTTAATGAAAAGGTTTTCACGCTTCGAATGCAGGATTGTTTAATGAGTTATGGAGAAATATTATCTTCTAAAATCATTGTTGCAGCATTTGAGGCAGAAGCCCTAGATCAAGTTTGGTTGGATTCAAGATTGATGATTAAAACCAATAGCGCTTATTCAAGTACAGTGGTAGACAGCGCATTAACGAATCAAACCATTCAACAATATTTTGCAAATCTTACCAATCAACATGCACTGTATATTGTGCCTGGCTTTATTGCATCCAATGCAGAAGGCCATACCACTACATTAGGAAGAGGTGGATCAGATTATTCAGGCGCAATTTATGCTGCAGCTATCAATGCAGCTGTTTTAGAAATATGGACCGATGTAAGTGGGATGATGACTGCAGATCCAAGAATGGTCAACAACGCTAAAGAAATTCCAAGGATCTCTTATCATGAAGCCATGGAGTTATCCCATTTTGGGGCTAAGATTATTTATCCTCCAACTATTTTACCAGTAATGCATGCCCGTATTCCATTATGGATTAAGAATACTTTTGAACCGGAGCACCCTGGTACTTTGATTGAAAACGAATCTCCAAAAGACAGCAATGTGATTCGCGGTATTTCTAGTATCAAAGACATTTGTTTATTGAGTTTAGAAGGTGCAGGTATGGTAGCGATACCAGGCTTCACAAAAAGATTGTTTGATGCACTTGCAAAAAAACAAATCGGCATCATAATCATTACACAAAGTTCATCAGAGCATTCAATCTCTGTGGGCGTGAGTGTGCAAGATACGCACCTGGCTAAAATTGCAGTGGACGCAGAGTTTGAGGAAGAAATAAATGCACAATTGCTTGAGCCATTGATTATAGAAAAAGAATTATCTATTTTAGCCATTGTGGGTGAACAAATGCGCAATCATCCTGGTGTGAGTGGAAAAATGTTTGGTGTTTTGGGAAGAAACGGTATCAATATAAGAGCGATTGCACAAGGGTCTTCAGAAAAAAATATTACGGCAGTAATAGAAGCGCATGATGTTCGCAAAGCGATCAATGCATTACATGAAGCATTTTTTGAGACCACTTATAAACAAGTTAATGTATACATCGCTGGTGCAGGAAATGTTGGGGGTAAATTAATTGACCAAATTCAACAACAGGTTTCCTATTTACAATCTACCTTAAGATTGCAAATTAATATTGTAGGCATTGCCAATAGTAAAAAACAATTGATTCATCCCGAAGGGATTGATTTAAGTCATGCTAGCGGTGTTAGTCATTGGAGGGATCAGTTAAATGCAGCACCTACGGGGACGATTGATAATTTTGTAACTGCGATCATCGAAAATAATTTACGTAATTCTATTTTTGTAGACGTTACTGCACATGCTGCTGTAGCAGACACTTATGCACAATTACTTAGCAAGGCAGTTTCTGTAGTGGCTTGTAATAAAATTGCATGTTCATCTCCCTATGCACATTATGCAAAATTAAAAACATTGGCTAGAAATTACAATGCGGCATTTTTATTTGAAACCAATGTAGGTGCTAGCTTACCCATAATAGGCACTTTGAATGATTTAATCCGAAGCGGTGATAAGGTCAACAAAATAGAAGCGGTCTTATCAGGCACTTTAAATTTTGTTTTTAATAATTATGATGGTACGACCTCTTTTGCAAAAGTGGTTAAGCAAGCTCAGGATGAAGGTTATACAGAACCAGATCCAAGATTAGATTTAGGAGGAACGGATGTGATGCGCAAAGTGATGATTTTGGCAAGAGAAGCAGGGCATCCACTCGAAATGGAAGGAATTGAAAACGAAGCATTTTTACCAGCTTCATGTTTTAATGGATCAGTTGCTGATTTTTATGATGAGATGGAAAAGCAAGAACCGCATTTTAAAAAATTATATGACGAAGCTGCTGCTGCTGGATGCAAATTAAAATTTGTAGCTAAGTTTGAAAGAGATACAACAGGACAATGTACTGCCAAAGTTGGATTGCAACATATCCAACCGAGCTCAGATTTTTACCATCTATATGGAAAAGACAATTTAGTCTTGTTCTTTTCTGATCGCTATCCTCAATTGCCTATGGTGATCAAAGGTGCAGGCGCAGGTGCAGACGTTACGGCGTCAGGCGTCTTTGCCGATATCATTAGAGCTGCAAGAATTTAATTATTTCCCTTTTAATTATTTCCTTTTCAACTATTTTCCCTTCAAGTATTTATCCAACCAGCGACCTTGCTCATACAATAAGTGCAATACATTTTCTTTACCTCTGTATCCATGCGCTTCATAAGGCAAGTATACAAAACGTACAGTACCACCGTGTCCTTTGATGGCTGCATATAACCGTTCACTATTGATTGGGAAAGTACCTGTGTTGTCATCCATCTCGCCATGCGTTAATAAAATAGGTGTCTTAATTTTATCGGCATGTGCAAACGGACTCATATCTAAATACAATTGAGGTGCTTGCCAGAAAGTTCTGTCTTCGTTTTGGAATCCAAAAGGTGTCAAGGTTCTGTTATAAGCACCACTTCGTGCAATACCTGCTTTGAATAAATTACTATGCGCTAATACATTTGCAGTCATGAATGCACCATAACTATGTCCACCAATCGCGAACTTGTTACGATCACTCACACCCATACTTACTAATTTATCGATTGCTGCAGTCGCATTTAAAATCAATTGATTGACAAAATCATCATTTGGTTTTTTATCAGGAGAAGTCGCTACAATTGGCATTTCTGCATTGTCTAAAATGGCATAACCTTGTGTTACATAAAACACTGGTGAACCCCAGCTTAACAAAGTAAATTTGTGTTGGTTACCTCTAATCTGACTTGCATCTGCAGCACTTGTAAATTCTCTAGGATAAGCCCAAAGCAAAGTAGGCAAAGGACCATCTTTTTCTTTATTGTATCCCTTAGGTAAATATAAGTCACCCGTTAAGTCAACGCCGTCGGCTCTTTTATATTTAATTTTTTCTTTGGTCACCCCTTCCATACTTGCATAAGGATTGCTGAAGCTAGTAATAGCAACAGAAGTATTGGCTTGTAAGGATTTTAAATAATAATTAGGTACTTCTTTTTCGGTCTCTCTGCGCGTGATGATTTTTAAAGTAGCAGCATCTAATACATCCACTACATATTCAAAACAAGCCTCTTGACTGCGCCAAATGATCTCATTGGTTTTGGTATCTAAGTTGTAGATAGATAAGTATGGAAGATCTCCTTTATCAGAAGCACCAGTCGTGTTGTTCATTAAAATACCACGGCCATTGTTCACTGTGGCAATCACATCTTTCCCGAATTTGTTTTTTTGTGTAACAGGATTACCCAAATTAGTATAGGCATCTGTTAAGCTTCTTTCATATAAAGTAGTTAAGCTATTGGCTTTATGATTGTACACACTCACTTTATAACGTTGCTTGGTTCTTAATACTTCGGTTACCAAAGCCAAAGTTTCATCACCCCAGCTGATATTAGAAAAACGTGTAGCAGTTTTAAATAATTCTTTAGGTGCTTCGTTAAAAGGCGCACTCATCGCCATCACTGCATCATGAAAGGGCACTGCTTTTTTAATTAAGCCACTGTCTAAAGGCATGGCATATACAATGGTAGCGGCTTCGTCATCCTTCCACTCAAAACCACGAGGTGCATTTTGAACATTGTCATAACCACTCGCAGTACCCTCTGAAGAAGGTAGTTGCGCAATTGTTTTTACCAATGCACCAGTTTTATCCAATACTTGCATCGAAGAGGCAAAACCATAAGCTGTTACTAAATAAGAGAAAGGTTTATTTAAAGTACGGGTAAGGATATAATTTTTATCAGGAGAGATGCTAAAGCTGTTGGTTAATGCAGGTGCACCAATTTTAGTTTCCATGCCATTTTTATTTTTAACCAATTGACTCTTCGCTAAAAATTCAAATACATATTCGTCATAAGGCGACTTGATTAAATCTTGATACGTGACACTAGGTGCAGCTTTACCTAAGTTCTCTTGAATGGTTGGTCCTTTAGGTGTAATAGGTCTTTTAACTAAAGCACTTGCTGCATTCACATTCACTTTATACATCACTGTGGCATCATCCAACCAAACTAAGCTTGCACCTAAAATTAAATTAGCAGCAGTTTTATTTATTTTTTGACAAGTCAAAGTCGTTAAGTCAATTACGAATACGTCTACCGCATTTGCAGACACATTGTAAAATGCAATTTTATTTTCTGAAGGATTCCATGAAGGACTCAATGCAGCAATGGTCGCTGGCATACCTTTAATCGCTAGCGCTTTATTCGTAGCAATCACTTTAATGGTCATTCCTTTTATATAATTCTGACGAGTAGGCGAAAAGTTATTTGGATTTAAACGTAGACCAGCAATTTTAAATTCAGCTTGTCCAAGTTCTTCTACTAAAGGATAGGAAGGACGCTCCATCACAAGCATGTGTTTTGCTTTTCCATCTACACTAATAGAAGGGGTGGGCGCTGCTAATAATAAATCAGCAATTTCTTTAGGTGGAACTTGATACGCATCCTGAGCAAAACTATTAAAGCTCAATAAGGCTAAGATAAAAAAGCCAGTGATAGAACCTATGATTTTTTTCATACAATTGATTTTACCTAAATTAAGATAAAATTGACATGCAAGGATACCATCTATCAAAAAAAACTGAAGATAGATGCTTAAAGTTTCATCTAAGTTTAGAATCAAATTATACACCCCACAAAAACGGCCCCTAAATTAGGAGCCGTTTTCATCGAATACTTACTTAAAACTCAATTCAAAAACTATTTTCTGATGATCAATTTTTCTGATGATCTTCTTACTTTCTTAGCGCCAGATAAATAATCATTTGCTGCGTCTCTGTAACCTAAAGTCAAGGCTACTGCGCTGTGTAAACCAAGTTCCTTTAAACCTAAAGCTTCATCCACTGCGTCGGGCATAAATCCTTCCATTGGTGTTGCATCAATTTCTTCAGTAGCTGCAGCAACCATTGCAAAGCCAAGTGCGATATAGGTTTGCTTAGCAGCCCAAATTTGTAACTGCTCAGCAGTTAAATTTTTAATAGATCCGTTGATATAACCAGCAAAGTCTTTTAAGCTTTCAACTGGCACACCTCTTTCTTCTGCAATTTCTTGCATGTATTCGCCAACTTCTTTTTCTGTGATGCTATTCCAAGTAGCAAAAATCACTAAAGCAGAGGACTCGCCTACTTGAGGTTGATTGTAAAAATGGGGTTGTAATTTTTTTCTAGTTGCCTCGTCTTCAATGACAATGATATTATAAGGTGTCAAACCAAAAGAGCTAGGCGCCAATTTAGTTGCTTCTAAAATAGTGTTCATTGTGGCTTCTGGGATCTTATTGCCATTCATTCTCTTTACTGCGTAGCGCCATTTAAGGCTGTCTAATAAACTCATTGTATGTTGTTTTATATTTAATTCAATGTTTGAACATTAAAGGTAAGTTACTTTAATGGAAGTCCAAAATTTTACTTGAAGCTGCTTGTGGGCTCAATTAATAAAGAAATTAAGCCAAAATGCTTGCCTATTGTATAAAACAAATGAAATAAAACCTAACCAAATTAATAACAAAGTAATTAAGGGTAGATTCAGTTTCCATTTATACATTTTACCGCTCGATTCTACTTCTGTAGGGTTATTCAATGGTCTTAAAATTTGAATGATATTTTTAATATTAATTATTGCGTCAATAAAAATGAATAAAAATAAAAATAAAAAAAGTTTGATATTATTTGTTTTCAATAATTCATAAGCAACAAAAAAATACAGAAACTGATTTTTTAAATCCTGATAAAAATTTGATTTTTTCATAAATTAAATTTAGTTAATTAAAATCAATTAAAATATAAACAACCAGCAAAGCTTAAAGCAATTGATGCAACTTTCCACCATGGTGATGCGCTTTGAATAAGGTCTAATGAAAGATCTATTGCTAATCTCATACTTATACCAGATGTAAGTATCTTTCTAACATCATTGATAGTATCACCATAACTACCTATCACACCAGCTAAAGCAGCTATAGCGCAGCCTATAACATCTTCTGCATTTAATTTTTGTGATTTAATTGTTGAATTAGAATATGTTCTAATTTCTCTATTGCTTATTTTATTTGTATTTAATTTTTCAATTAGCTCTATAACTTGATTATTAGGATAGTTCATGAACTCTGATTTTAACTTAAAAGAGTCTGTCACAGATTTTAAAATCATTATTCTTTCATCCTGACTTGCAAATACAAATAAGGAATTGTGAATTAAGAAGCGTGATAATGCAAGATTTAATTTTTTATTACTTTGTTTTATCAAATCTACATTGTTTGTATCTGAATTAATCTTATCTGATTCTGTAATGTAAGTGTAGACTAGTTGATAGAAATTTGAGTCATTAATAATTTTATTTACTATCTCTGATTGATTTATTGTTTTATAGACTTGTTGATTTTCGTTATTTTTTGAACAACTACTAACAAATAACACAATAAATAAGGAAGCGATAAAAAGAAATGGTTTCATTTTGTTTTGCATAATACATGTTTTAAGCGCCCAAATTAATAGATAAGGATAAACGTATTTCTTCGGAAAATACTTGCAAAAAAGCCGTTATGTAATAGTATAAAAATTTGTAACTTTATCTTATGCTACAACAAAAAACCTTTAAGCAATTTCTTGCGCTAGCGATGCTAGTGGTTTTTGCGTTTAGCATCACGCCACAAAAATCGATTCACGATTTAGTTTCAAAACATATTGATCCCAATAGCTGTTCGGTCCATAAGGATTTGCCTATTGAACAAGTTGAGAAAACAGAGCTTCATTGTACATTCGATTTCCAAGTAGCGACAACCCCTTTTGTAGACTATGATTTTAGTATTGTAGTTAAGTCACTAGCACTTGCCCAAGCACGTAATACTGTTTTTGAAGCTGCGCCTATTACGCAATATGCGATTGTCTCTGACTCTCGAGGTCCCCCTGCTGTTTATTGTTAGCTATCATTGACTAAAAAGTTGATGTAGCATCTAATTTGATGTATGAATAGTTTATTCATACAATTGAATGAATAGAATTACAATAAAATAGTACAATCCAATTGTCATGAAAAAATATGTATTAGCTCTACTCTTAACGAGTATGGGATTGGTTTTTACAAGCGCCTCAATTGCGCAACAATACACCTTAACAGGAAAAGTATTTGATAAAGGAACTGGTAAAATTTTAGCAGGTGCAAGTGTGTATCTTCCAGAAATTAAAAAAGGTACCCTTGCAAATAAAGAGGGTGTCTTTACAATTCAAATAGAACAAGGATCCCATGTGTTGGAGATTAGTTATATGGGTTATGCCACAGATGTCGAAAACATCCAACTACAAAAAAACACAACGCAGGATTTTTATTTAAATAGTTCGGTATTAGAAGGAGGTAATGTGATTGTCACTAGTTTTTTAAGAGCTACTTCTACAAAACGCACACCCACGCCAGTGACGATTATTAAAAAGGAAGAATTATTCCGAGGCGTGGCAAGTAATTTAATAGACGCCTTATCTAAAGTGCCAGGGGTGTCACAAATTTCTACTGGGCCAGCGATTTCAAAACCAGTCATTCGTGGATTGAGTTCTAACCGAGTGGTGGTGATGAACGACGGAATTAGACAAGAGGGACAACAATGGGGCGATGAACATGGCATTGAAATTGATGAATACAATGTGAGCAGAACCGAAGTGTTGAAAGTGCCTGCATCCTTGATTTACGGATCGGATGCATTAGCGGGTATCATCAATATCATCTCCAATGTACCAGTGAGCGAAGGGGCGATCAAAGGAAATGTATTTTCCAATTACCAAACCAACAATCGAATGATGGGTAACCACTTTGATCTTGCAGGTAATCAAAAAGGATTTATATGGGGCATCAATTATAGTGCTAAGAACGCAGGCGATTATAAAAACAAATACGACGGAACAGTTTTTAATTCAAGATTTTTCGAACGCAATGGTGGAGGCTATATTGGCATTGAAAAAAACTGGGGCTATTCGCAATTGTCTTTCAGTCATTTTTCACAAAACCTAGGCGTGGTAGAAGGTACTCGTGCTGCTGATGGACACTTTGTGATGATGAAGGATGTGGGTGGTATCGCAGAGGAAGTAATTGTGGATGCTGTCGAGGAAAAAAGATTTACACCGCGAGCACCAATGCAAAAAATACAACACACTAAATACACCTTAGATAATAATATTAAAATTGGTAATGATAGATTGAAAGCCACCTTTGGATTACAACAAAATCAAAGAATGGAATTTGGCAATGTATTAGACTTAGAAGAAAAAGAATTGTTTTTTGATTTAAAAACATTCAACTACTCTGTACATTATTTGCAAGCAGAAAAAAATAATTGGAAGAACATTTTTGGTGTAAATGGAATGCGACAAACCAATACCAATAAAGGCCTTTCGGCATTGGTGCCTGACTACAACAGTTTTGATATCGGTGCATTTTACTACACACAAAAACGAACAGATAAAACAAGTTGGAGCGGAGGATTGCGCTATGATCAAAAATTCACGAACTATATTAACCCTGCGCAATTTGTATGTCCTCCGGGGATGGCTTGTATTGCTTTGTATGATCCAAAGGCATCTAACAAACAATTCAATAATATTTCGGGAGCGATTGGTATGGCGCACGATCTAACTGAGCAAGTGACCTTAAAGTTGAATATCGCACGAGGGTTCCGCGCACCAAATATGGCAGAATTGGCATCTTATGGTGCGCACGAAGGCACCAACCGATTTGAGTATGGGAATGAATTATTAAAGTCTGAAAAGAGTTTACAATTAGATGCTGCATTAGAGTGGAGCAATGAGCATATGAGTGTTACAGGAAATGTTTTTTATAATATGGTGAATGATTATATTTTTTATCAAAAGTTAACTGCAGTGGTTGGAGGAGATTCAATCATCATGGACTATGCACATAATGTATCGGG
>CAINOI010000040.1 GCA_903851465.1 uncultured Bacteroidota bacterium | reverse complement strand
TTCAACTTATTTTATCTACTGCTACGCAATTTAAAGAAGTCCTTCAGAGACCAGTTAAAAAAGTTCCGACACTTAGAGACGTAACAATTGTCAATCTTTTTTACGAAAATTCTACCCGAACTAGAATCTCATTTGAATTAGCAGAACGAAGGTTGTCTGCAGATGTGGTGAATTTCACTGTATCTAGTTCTTCCGCTGCTAAAGGAGAAACATTATTGGACACAGTGAATAATATTCTAAGCATGAAAGTGGATATGGTGGTGATGAGGCATAGTGCTTCTGGCGCCCCACACTATTTGTCTAAACATATTGATGCACCAATTATCAATGCAGGAGACGGCATTAATGAACATCCAACACAAGCTTTATTAGATGCCTTTTCAATGCAAGAGCAACTAGGTAAGATTGAAGGATTAAAAGTCGCCATCATTGGAGATGTGATGCATAGTAGAGTGGCACTTAGTAATATCTATCTTTTAAAGAAAATGGGGGCAGAGGTGATGGTTTCAGGACCACCTACTTTAATCCCAACTTATTTAAAAGAAGCAATGGGTATTCAAGTGGACTACAATATTGATAAAGCATTGGCATGGTGCGATGTGGCTAATGTGCTTAGAATCCAATTAGAGCGCCAAAATCAACCTTTATTCTCCTCATTAAGAGAATATAACTTGGCTTATGGTATTACGAAAGCAAGGCTTCAAAAATTAAATAAGGAAATATTAATCATGCATCCTGGACCAATCAATAGAGGTGTGGAAATGGATAGTGATGTGGCAGATGGTCAACAATCCATTATTTTAGATCAAGTAGAAAATGGCGTGGCTGTGAGAATGGCTTGTTTATATCTTTTAACAGGGCGAACTAACCCTTAATTTATCCAGATGCAAAGAATTTGTCTATTCCCAGGTACATTTGATCCAGTTACACTTGGACATATTGATATCATAAATCGTTCTCTACCTTTATTTGACAAAGTGATTGTTGGTATTGGTATCAATGCAGCAAAAGACCCCATGTTTAGCGCAGAACAAAGAAAACAGTGGTTTGAGGAAATTTATAAAGACGAACCTAAAGTAGAAGCAGTGACTTATGATGGATTAACCATTAAATATTGTCAATCTATTGGTGCTCATTTTATTTTAAGAGGCATTCGATATGTGAGTGATTTTGAATATGAAAAAACCATTGCTGACGCCAATAGAACAATGGATCGTCATATAGAAACCATTTTTTTAACTGGTGAACCTAAATATACTTCCGTCGCATCCACGATTGTAAGAGACATTATCCGAAATGGAGGCGATGCTTCTCCATTCTTACCACAAGTCGTTATTGATTCGTTGAAATAATAAAAGCATCCATAACTTCTTTGATGGTGTCATAAGTTTTTGCTAAATAGGGGGCAATATCGGCCTTTTTAACCCAAGCAATTGCTTCTATATCTTCCTCCGTTTGTGGGATCCCATCTTGTAATGTATCTGTAGACATTTTATACCAATAGGTCGTTTTCTCCACTTCGGCATTCAAATAGGTATCATGGTACTGATGTTTCGTTGTTAAAATCAAGTCCCCTAAAATTAGGTTGGTTATGCCAGTTTCTTCCATGACCTCTCTTAAAGCGCAAGCTTCAATCGTTTCATTCGGATCTAGTTTTCCTTTTGGTAAATCCCAAAAACCTCTTCGATAGATCCACAAAATCTCCTTATTTGGATTCACTACAATACCTCCGGCTGCAATCATTGGTGTCAACATAAAATGTGTATAGTATTTAGTAACTCTTGCAAAAATATTGCCTTTTTGACGGTAAATTCGTGTCAAATCTAGGATATGACGAACGAAAAAGCAGTCGCTGAGAAATTATTACAAGTTAGTGCGATAAAGTTAAACCCAAATGATCCATTTACATGGGCTAGTGGTTGGAAAAGTCCAATTTATTGTGATAATCGAAAAGTACTCTCTTTTCCCTATGTGCGCGACTTTATAAAAAGCGAGATGTGCAATGTCATTTTCGAAAAATTTGAAGGTGCAGACATGTTAGCAGGGGTAGCGACTGCTGGTATTCCTTGGGGAGCCATGGCAGCGGATCAATTAAAATTACCTTATATATATGTTCGTCCAAAACCAAAAGAACATGGCTTAGGCAATCAGATTGAAGGTGCTTATGCTACTACAAATAAAATTTTAGTGATAGAAGATTTGATTTCTACAGGTAAGAGTAGTTTACAAGTAGTAGATGTGTTAAGAAATGCAGGTCTTGAAGTGGTGGGTATGGTGTCCATTTTCAATTATGGTTTCCAAATAGCAGAAGATGCTTTCAAAGCAGCTGCCGTGCCTTATGTTTCTTTAACGAATTATGCTAGTCTAATAGAATTAGCAGTTGAAAAAGGTTTGGTGGATGCCAATACACAAAGTACATTAATGGAATGGAGAGATAGTCCATCCACTTGGAAACAGTAAGGCTAGATTATTTATTATTTCATTCCAGACAAAGCAGCACCCAAATTTAATTTTTGAGTGGTTTCATATTCAATAGATACGGTTTTAGTAAAGATACCTTTACTTAAAGTAGCATTTCCCTTGATATTTAATTTGACAGGTCTGTTTAATATAAGTTCCACGCTATTTTTTACCAAGTCAGACATTTGAAATTCAAGTTGTGCTGGAAGTAAAAAGTCTTGATTAGGAGGTATTGTTATATTCGTATCCAATTTTAATTGCGTGAACTTTCCATTGTTTAATAACACTTTACAATCGATTTGTTTTAAAACTAAAGAAAAAGCATTTGGATTATGGTAAATGATATTGGCTTTGATTTTATTTTTACCCATGGTTAGTTTCTCCAATTGAATATCTTGTAGCCCTTTAAACTCAAAAGTTTTTGGCACTGAACAAGCTGATATTAAAAGTAGGATAAATAAAAGCCCATAATTGAATTGCTTCATGGATAAATTTTATTAAAATTACAAAACAATATGCAATCATGGTTTATACAGATCTACATTATTTTGGCGCTTTATCCTATTACTTAGAATTGGCACGACATGAACAGATTGTATTTGACGGCAGGACTAATTTTAGTAAAATGAGTTTCAAAAACAGGATGGTCATAGCAACTGCACAAGGCCCTCTACATTTAACCATTCCAATTGTTGGAGGCAGGGATCAGAAAACCCCTATGAATGAAGTTCGAATAGCTTATGATAGCCCATGGAGCGCACAACATTTTAAGGCAATTTATATCAATTATAAACGAGCACCCTATTTTGAATATTATGTAGATAGTCTAAAAGCCTTATATGAAAATGAACATGTATACCTAAACGATTTTTTAGTCGCTACACAAAAATGGACGAAAGAACAATTAAAAGCAAAATGGTTGATTGAAATTGCGAATGAGCAGACATCTAGCAACATGGAAAATAAGTGGGTGGATGCATCAAAACCTAATAATTTTCATACCACTTCCAACACATTCCAATACCAACAAGTATTTGATAATAGCACTGGGTTCATTCAAAATGTCTGCATTATAGATGCCCTGTTCGCGATGGGTGGTAAGCAATTACTATCTATGCTTTCATAATTTATTAAATCCTTGAAATTGTAAAAAAAAATCCCCCCAAATAATTGGAGGGATTTTTAAGTTATATTAAAAATGAACTACTTCTTTTTTAAGTAAGTAGCATATTTTTCATTTTGTGCATCTGTCAATGCTGTTCCATTTACTGAAATTTTACCATTCTTAACTTCAATATTTACATTATCTGTTGGCGCTAAACCATCTTCTTGTAAGGCTTGAATCAAAGTTTTAGTATCAGCTGAAATTGTGACTGTTGTCGTAGAGTCCGTCATTGTAGAATCAGTATTGATGACTGAAATCTCCATAGTTTGAGATTTAACTTCAGTTGATTTTGTTGGGTGTAATTGCGCTAATGTTGGTGCAATAACCAATGATACAATAGACATCAATTTGATCAAGATATTCATTGAAGGACCAGATGTATCTTTAAATGGATCTCCCACTGTGTCTCCTGTTACAGAAGCTTTATGTGGTTCTGATTTTTTATAGAACATCTCACCATTGATCTCAACACCTTTTTCAAAAGATTTTTTAGCATTATCCCAAGCACCACCTGCATTGTTTTGGAAAATACCCATCAATACACCACTTACTGTTGCACCAGCCAAGAAACCACCTAAAGCTTCTGGACCCATTGTGAAACCAATTAAGATAGGAGAGATGATAGTGATTGCACCTGGTAACATCATTTTCTTTAAAGAAGCTTCAGTAGAGATAGCCACACACTTATCATATTCTGGTTTACCAGTACCTTCCATAATTCCAGGAATCGTACGGAACTGACGACGAACTTCTTCTACCATCGCCATTGCAGCTTCTCCTACAGCACGAATGGCTAAAGAAGAGAAGATGAAAGGGATCATTCCACCTACAAATAAAGCAGCTAAAACATCCGCTTTATAAATATCAATATGTTGATTGTCTGGCATTGCAACACCTACGAAGGCAGCAAATAAGGCCAATGAAGTCAATGCAGCAGAAGCAATTGCAAAACCTTTACCACTTGCAGCAGTGGTATTTCCAACCGCATCTAAAATATCTGTTTTCTCACGAACTTCAGCTGGTAATTCACTCATTTCAGCAATACCTCCTGCGTTATCTGCGATAGGACCAAATGCATCAATCGCTAA
>CAINOI010000039.1 GCA_903851465.1 uncultured Bacteroidota bacterium | reverse complement strand
TGCATCTGCTGCTTTTGCTTCTAATGGTTTTTGGTATAATTCAGTATAGCCAAAAAAACCTGCAACAGCAATAAGTGCTCCTGCAAATAAATAAATGATTAGTTGTTTGTTCTTTAAAGCAACTGGTGCTTGTTCTTGTTGTACTTCGCTCATATAGGTTTGTTAAAATAATTAGTCTACAATAAATGGATAATTCTGATCTATATACACATCCTTCAATACTTCGCTATCATCTGGCCAAGGACTGTCCTCAGCAAATTTTACAGAGGCTTCTACAATACCATTGATCTTCTCATCAATCTCTTGTAATGCAGCTTCTGTTGCAAAATTATTTTCTAAAATGGTCTTTCTAACTTTGATAATAGGATCTTGATCCTTGTATTCTTCCACCTCATCCTTAGATCTGTATTTTTGAGGATCCGACACAGAGTGACCTCTGTAACGATAGGTTTTCATTTCTAATAAAGTAGGGCCTTCACCATCTCTTGCTCTTTTAACAGCTCTTGCGACACCTTCATGTACTATTTCTGGTGTCATGCCATCCAACTTATCAGAAGGCATTTCATAGGCGTCAGCTAATTTATAGATATCAATGACATTACTTGTCCTTTCAATAGATGTTCCCATGGCGTAGTTATTGTTTTCACAGATAAATACAACAGGTAATTTCCATAACATCGCAAGGTTAAATACTTCGTGTAACATACCTTGTCTTGCTGCACCATCTCCAAAGAAACACAAAACCACATTTTTTGATCCACGATATTGTTCAGCAAATGCTAAACCAGCACCTGTACCAATTTGAGCTCCTACAATACCATGTCCACCAAAAAAGTAATTTGCTTTATCAAATAGGTGCATACTTCCACCTTTACCTTTAGAACATCCTGTCGCTTTACCATACAATTCAGCCATTGCAGCATTTGGGCTCATGCCTTTTGCAAGTGCTAAACCGTGGTCACGATAACCAGTAATAAAGGGATCTTCATGATTTGTAGCAGTCATACAACCTGCAGCAATTGCTTCCTGACCATTGTAGACATGGAAGAATCCGCGGATTTTACCCGCCATTTTATACATTTCCTCTGATTTAGATTCAAATTGACGAATTAATTGCATCAATTCATACCAATACAGGTAGGTTTCTTTAGAAAATTTTTGCGCCACAGTCCTTATTTTTTGAGTAGCAAATATAGTATTTTAAGACTATAATTTGACCTTATGCTTCGTTTAAAAATGGATACTTATAATCGGTTGGAGGGTTGAATGTTTCTTTGATTGTTCTTGCACTTAACCAACGATATAGATTAAGGGCGCTACCTGCCTTATCATTTGTACCAGAACCTCTTGCTCCACCAAATGGCTGTTGCCCAACCACTGCACCTGTTGGCTTGTCATTGATATAAAAATTTCCAGCCGAATGTCGTAAAACATTGGTAGCCAATTCAATAGAAGCTCTATCTTGAGAAATAATTGAACCAGTTAATGCATATTTAGAGGTACTATCTAATACTTTTAAGGTTTTCTCAAATTGACCAGCAGGATAAGTATAAATGGTTAAAACTGGCCCAAAAATCTCTTCACACATAGTCAGCGATTTTGCATTCTTGGTGTCAATAACAGTTGGTTCAACAAACCAACCATTTGATTTATTGACATTGCCACCAACTAAAATCTTAGCTTGTTTGTCTTTCTTTACTGTTGCAATGTACTTTGAGATATTGTTAAAAGACTTTTCATCTATCACTGCATTCACAAAATTGCTAAAATCTTCTACCGTACCCATTTTCATGGTTTGAACTGTTTTAACCAATTTGGCTTTAACTGCAGCAGCTATATTACTTGGTAAATAAGCTCTAGAGGCTGCTGAACATTTTTGTCCTTGGTATTCAAAAGCGCCTCTTGCTAATGCAGTCACAACTGTATCCACATCAGCACTTGGATGTACCATTACAAAATCCTTACCACCAGTTTCTCCTACAATTCTTGGATAAGATTTATAGTTTGAAATGTTTTCTCCAATCTGCTTCCACATATGATTAAATACACCAGTTGATCCTGTAAAATGTACCCCTGCAAAGTCTGGATGCTTAAAACATACATCACCCACCGTAGGGCCATCTGTATAGACGATATTAATTACGCCATCTGGCAATCCAGCTTCTTTTAAAATACGCATGAACAACTGTGCAGAATAGATCTGTGTATTAGCAGGTTTCCAAACCACCACATTGCCACACATGGCTGCTGATGCTGGTAAATTACCGCCAATGGCTGTAAAGTTAAATGGCGTAATGGCCAACACAAATCCCTCTAATCCTCTCCATTCCATTCTGTTGTGCATGCCTGGAGAAGAGATGGGTTGTTGTTGATAGATTTGGCTTAAAAAATGCACATTGAATCTTAAGAAATCAATTAATTCACATGCAGCATCAATTTCAGCTTGATATGCATTTTTACTTTGCCCCAACATTGTTGATGCATTCATTTCAAACCTATATTTAGTAGCCAATAAATCTGCCGCTTTTAAAAAGATATGCGCCCTAGATTCCCATGTCATATTTGACCAATTTTCACGCACTTTCAAGGCAGATTCAATCGCTTTTTCAACATGTAATTTTGAACCAATATGAAAATGTCCAAGGACATGCTTTGTTTCATGTGGAGGATGGATAGCTCTTGTATTGCCCGTTCTCACTGCTTTTCCATTGATATACATTGGGATGTCCAAAGTCTTTTTCTTTAAAGACGCCAATGCTTCTTTTAATGCTTTTCTTTCAGGAGAACCTGGAGCATAATTTAAAACTGGCTCATTGACTGGTGTCGGATAATTAAAATAACCTAGTTGCATATTGTAATGATTAGAACACGAAAATAAGCATTAAATTAACATGCGTTAGGAACTTATCTATTTTGATTTTGACTTTAGCGTATTTTTGAACCTAAATCAGCCTTTATGCAATTTGTCCTAGTTGACCAGCCGGATAGTGTCCATTTTTACCCATTCAGCTTAACAAGAAGTTTGACAGAATTAAGGGTTGGTATTTTTACGATTAAAGAGCGATGGGATGACTTATTGAATACTGAATGTGAAATTTTTACAAGACCCTATTTACAAGGATTATATGAAGTTTCCTTTTTACACGGGGAGCATGCGGTTGTATATTTGAATGCCACTTGTGTACCGGACGAATCCATTAAAAAAGCCTTATTCAATTTAAAAGAAGGCGCTAGTTTATTAGATGAAGATGGCAAATGGATTGCTTCTTATTCTAAAGAGCGGTCGATTGGTAAAATACTTTTAGGAGATCCTAATTTTAAGCAATGCATACCTGCAAAATTTATTAAAAACGCTATGCATTTATTGCAACTAAATGCTGAATTGATTCAATCTGATTTTAAACAAGTAAAAGCTAAAGGCAGTCCTATAGAAGTAGATGGATCTAACCGTTTAATTTGCCCAGAAAATATTTTTGTTGATCAAGGGGCAGTTTTATCTGGAGTGAGTTTAAACGCATCGGATGGCCCAATTTATATTGGTAAAAATGCCTTATTAATGGAAGGTGTCGCCATTAGAGGGCCATTTGTTATGGGAGAAAAATCTGTGGTGAAAATGAATGCATCCATTTATGGTGCCACTTCAATTGGGCCATATTGCACCATTGGCGGAGAAATTAAAAATAGTATCTTAATGGGCTATTCCAATAAGGCGCACGAAGGGTATCTAGGGGATAGTATTATTGGACAATGGTGTAATGTTGGCGCTGGTACAAGTAATAGTAATGTAAAGAATACGGCAGGCCCAATACAAATATGGAATGAACACCAAAAATCATGGGATACTGTTGGTAATAAAATGGGGATGCTAGTGGGAGATTATACCAGATTTGCAATTCAATCGAGTATTAACACTGGGTCTTATGTTGGAATATCCTCCAATATTTATGGGAATGGCCTATTGCCAAAAATGATACCAAATTTTAGCTGGGGGATAACAAAAGGCTATGTTTTAGAGAAAGCAATAGAAGACATACAAAATTGGAAAAAAATGAAAGGATTTCAAATTTTAGATGCCGAAAAGGAGGTCTTAACTGCCTTGTTTCATATGGAATAGCGCTATTTTTTAGTTACCTTTGTGCCTTGAAAATGAATATTATGAGAAAACAAATAGCTGCTGCAAACTGGAAAATGAATTTAAGTCAAAATGAGGCTGAATCATTAATGGATCAGTTATTAGCTTCTGACTTTAATTTGTCCTTAAATCAATCAGCCATTTTTGCAGTACCAGCTATTTATATTCCTTTAGCAATTCAAAAGTTATCTGGAAAACAAAATGTATTTGTAGCTGCTCAAAATTGTCATCAAAAAACAAATGGTGCCTATACTGGAGAAATCTCAGCACCTATGTTTGCTTCGATTGGTGTTCAACATATCATTCTAGGACATTCTGAAAGACGAACATACTTTAATGAATCAGATGCTTTGTTAGCAGAAAAAACTGAAGCGGTTTTAGCAGTTGGAAGTACCCCAATATTCTGTTGTGGTGAACCTTTGGAAATTAGAGAAGCTGGAACTCAAAATGGTTTTGTAGATGCACAATTAAAAAATGCTTTGTTTCAATTATCTGCTGAACAAATTGTAAAAGTGGTGATTGCATATGAACCAATTTGGGCCATCGGAACTGGTAAAACAGCTACAAGTGAACAAGCTCAAGATATTCATGCCTACATCAGATCTGTATTTGCTGCAAAATATGGTCAAGATATTGCAGATCAAATTTCAATATTGTATGGCGGGAGTGTCAAAGCATCAAACGCCAATGAAATTTTTTCACAACCAGATGTAGATGGTGGATTGGTTGGCGGCGCCTCATTAATTGCAACTGAATTTGCAGCCATCATCAAGGCATTAAAATAGAAAAAAAGAACCCTAAATTATTACATGAAGCATATAAGAAATTTTTGTATCATCGCCCACATTGATCACGGTAAGAGTACCTTGGCAGATCGATTATTAGAACATACCAAGACCATTACAGAACGTGAGATGATGAACCAAGTGTTGGATGATATGGATTTAGAGCGAGAGAAAGGCATTACCATCAAGAGTCACGCTATTCAAATTAATTATGTCCATAAAGGGGAGACCTATACTTTAAATTTAATTGATACACCTGGTCACGTTGACTTTAGCTATGAAGTAAGCCGTGCTTTGGCTGCATGTGAAGGTGCATTATTATTAGTAGATGCGTCTCAAGGGATCCAAGCCCAAACCATTAGTAATTTGTATTTAGCGTTGGATAATAATTTAGAGATTATTCCTGTCATCAATAAAATTGACATGGATGGTGCTAAGATTCCAGAAGTGACGGATCAAATTATAGATTTGATTGGATGCAAACAAGAAGACATTTTGTTAGCTAGTGGTCGTTCTGGTATTGGTATCGAAGAAATTTTACAAGCTATTGTTGAAAGAGTGCCATCTCCAACTGGAGATACAGAAGCCCCATTACAAGCTTTGATTTTTGATAGTGTATTCAATAGTTTCAGAGGCATCATTGTCTACTACAGAATCATGAATGGGGTCTTGAAAAAGAACGATAAAATTAAGTTCGTAGCATCTGGTAGAGAATATATTGCGGATGAAGTGGGCGTTTTAAAATTAGCGATGACACCAAAGGCCGAAGTAAGGGCTGGAGACGTGGGTTATATTATTACAGGGATTAAAGTGGCGAAGGAAGTTAAAGTGGGGGATACCATTACTTTGGCAAATAATCCTGGCCCAATGATTCATGGTTTTGAGGAAGTAAAACCAATGGTATTCTCTGGTATCTATCCAGTCAACACAGATGAATTTGAGGAATTAAGAGATTGTATGGATAAACTACAATTAAATGACGCCTCATTAACTTTTGAATTAGAAACATCTCAAGCATTAGGTTTTGGTTTCCGTTGTGGATTCCTTGGATTATTACATATGGAAATTGTGCAAGAGCGTTTAGAACGTGAGTTCAATCAAACAGTCATCACGACGGTGCCTAACGTAAGTTTTATAGCTTACACCACAAGAGACGAAAAGATCATTGTGAATAACCCAACAGAAATGCCAGATCCTGTTAAGATCAAACGAATTGAAGAACCATTTATTAGAGCACAAATCATTACAACTCCAGACTATATAGGTAATATTATCACTTTATGTTTAGGCAAAAGAGGTATGTTGATTAATCAGAGTTATTTAACGCCAACAAGGGTTGAATTGATTTTTGAAATGCCATTAACTGAGATTGTATTTGATTTCTATGATAAGTTGAAGAGTCAAACAAGAGGATATGCTTCTTTTGATTATACACAAATTGGATTTAGAGATGCAGATATTGTGAAGATGGATATCTTATTGAACAATGAAAAAGTGGATGCATTGAGTGCGTTAATTCACAGAGGAAAATCTGCTGAATTTGGACGTAAACTTTGCGAAAAACTAAAAGATTTATTGACAAAGCAACAATTCCAAATTGCTATACAAGCTGCTATTGGAGCCAAAGTAGTTGCAAGAGAAAATATCTCTGCAATGCGTAAAGATGTAACAGCAAAATGTTATGGTGGTGATATCAGTCGTAAACGTAAACTATTAGAAAAGCAGAAAGAAGGTAAGAAGAGAATGCGACAAATTGGAAACGTAGAAATTCCACAAGAAGCTTTCTTAGCAGTTTTGAAATTAGACTAAACTTTATAATGCTTGAGCAAACTGGAATAGATTATCATAGCGATAATCTATTTTAGTATCTGGGAATGGCGCTTCGGGATGTGTGGTTGCCAAATACACTGTATGCATACCTGCATTACGACCAAAATCCATATCTGAGATTCTATTGCCAACCATAATTGACTTTGCAAAATCAATTGAAGGATATTGCGCTTTCGCTTGAAAAGCCATACCTGGCTGTGGCTTTCTATTAAATGATAAATTATCCAAATCTGAACAATAAAAAATAGCGTCTATTCTTCCACCTAATTCAATAATTTGATTTGTCATGTTTTGATGAATCAAGGCTAAATCTTCATCGGACATCCAGCCTTTACCAATGCCTTTTTGATTGGTCGTAATAATGATTCTCTTGAATATTTGAGCGAGCAAGGGAAGGGCTTTTAAACTTTCTTCATAAAAATTAAATTCAGACCAATTCCGAATATAGTCCTCTTTTTTTTCGTGATTGATTACACCATCACGATCTAAAAATAAAGTCCAATCTTCTGTGATATTTAAATTGGCTAGCATTTATTTCCCAAAAATATTTTCTTCTACAAGCTCGCAAATAATATGCCCTACTAAAATATGGGACTCTTGTATTCTTGGGGTTGTAGTAGAAGGGATATTGATTAAGAAATCACTCAGTGGTTTCATTTGTCCTCCTGCAGCACCTGTAAAACCTACAGTAACAACGCCAATTGATTTTGCCATTTGAAATGCTTTAACAATATTGCCTGAATTACCTGAAGTACTGATACCTACCAAAACATCTCCAGGCTTGGCAAGTCCTTCTAATAATCTTGCATAAATTACATCATAGCTATAATCATTGGCCACTGCTGTTAAATAGGAACTATTACAATGTAAAGCATCAGAAGGTAAAGCCTTTCTATCTTTATAGAATCGACCAGAAAATTCTGCGGCTAAATGTTGCGCATCTGCGGCACTTCCACCATTGCCTGCAAAATAAACAGCGTTGCCTTGCTTAAAAGCAAGGGTAATAGCAGCTACAATTTTTTCAATCTCTGTAACCAATAGTTGGTCATTTAATAAAGCTTGCTTTACTTGAATAGAACCCTCTATAATCGACTTTATTTGCTGTAATGACATGGCGAATGGTTTATTTGGCTATTGGTATTTATAATTGTTGGTACAAAGTTAAAAAAGATTGTCTCATTTGTTCCCAACTATATTTTTTCTTTTCTGAGATCAAATGGGGCATAAAATGTGCTGTACCTCTTGCATATAATTGAACAATACCTTCTGCAATATCAATTGGATTAGGTTCAACGACCAATCCAACTTTATCATGTGGCACAGTATCTGCCAAACCACCTACATTGGTGACTAACATAGGCTTTAAAAAATGATAGGCCATTGGAGTGACACCACTTTGTGTTGCATTACGATAAGGCTGAATGATAAAATCAGCCGCTGAAACATATAATTTAACATCTCGTTCGCCAATATATTCATTGTACACTGAGATGGTATCAGATAAACCTAATGCATTAATTTGTTCTAAATATGGGGTAGGTGATTCATAGAATTCACCTGCAATGACTAGTTTAATTCCTGCTGCTTTAATAGCAGGTTGTGCCATGGCTTCAATTAATAAATCTAATCCTTTATAGGCCCTCACAAAACCAAAAAACAAGATGACTTTATCAGCATCTTGTAAATGCAATAATTTCCTCGCATCAGCTGTAGGCATAGCTTCTCCAAAATGATCGTAAATAGGATGGGGGGAAATAGAAGATGGTTTATTGGTAAACAATTTTACATCATTTTGTACTTTTTTGCTCATGGTTAAAAAACCATCCACAGCGCGTACAAAATACTTTGTCAATATTTTATCTCCAATTCTTTGCTCATGAGGTATCATATTATCCACAATGGCAATCACCTTGGTATGTTTATTCCATTTAACAATACTTAAAATAGTGCCCAAACTTGGAGCTAAAAAAGGAATCCAATAACGAACGATAATTAAATCTGGTCGTTCTTTTTTGATTTTCAAACCCACTTTAATCCAATTCAATGGATTGATAGAATTGATTGCGACTTCAATTGAAAGTCCCTTAGGTGCAGGATCTGATGAATACTGTGTAGTGCCTGGAAATAAAAAATCTGGATATTGTAAGGAGAAGGTATAAAGCTTTGTGTTGATCGAAGCTTGCATGAAATCTTGCGCTAGTTTCTCGTCAAAAGCAGCAAGGTTGCCTCTTAATGGCCAAGCTGGCCCCATAATGATCAATCGATCTACCATCCTTGTTTCTCCTCTATTAAATAAGTATTTCTGTCTACTGCACTACGATTCACTAATTCTGCAATAAAACCTGCTAAGAATAATTGAGTTCCAATGATCATGGAAGTGAGTGCAATAAAAAAAGCAGGTTTGTTGGTAATACTTGTAACAGGATCGATGAACTTGCCTATGATAATATATAAAACAGATATAAATCCTAATAAAAAGAATAGTGTACCAATTAAACCAAAAAATTGCATTGGTTTTTTACCAAATTTTGATAAAAACTGAATGGTCAATAAATCTAAAAAGCCATTGACAAATCTTTCCCAACCAAATTTTGTATGTCCATATTTTCTTGCTTGGTGTTGTACCACTTTTTCCCCAATTCTTTTAAATCCAGCCCATTTTGCTAGGATAGGAATGTAGCGGTGCATCTCTCCAAATACTTCGATGCTTTTTACAACCTTTAATTGGTAGGCTTTAATTCCGCAATTAAAATCATGCAAATGAATACCAGAGCTTTTACTTGCAACGGCATTGTATAATTTAGATGGAATATTCTTAGTGAAAGTATTGTCAAAGCGTTTCTTTTTCCAGCCGCTAACTAAATGATATCCTTGATCCATGATCATAGTATAAAATTCAGGTATTTCATCGGGACTGTCTTGTAAATCTGCATCCATGGTCATGACCATGTCCCCTTGAGCAGCTTTAAAGCCCTCATTCAATGCAGCAGATTTGCCATAATTTCTTTGAAATTTAATGCCCTTCAAATGAGGATATTGATTGCGTAAATTTGAAATCACATCCCAGCTTCCATCATCACTTCCATCGTCAATCATAATCACTTCATAGGTATATGAATTGGTTTCCATGACACGATGAATCCATGCCATTAATTCTGGCAAAGACTCAGCTTCATTGAATAAAGGTATAACGACAGAAATCTGCATAATATAATTATTGATCGATAGCTTGTGTATCTTGAGTTGGAACTTGAATATCGCTAAATGGATCTACTGGTTTTTTCTTTGCAACAGCAGCGCCTATTAAAGAACCAATTGCACCTAAAAATCCAGTACCAAATATGGCACCAGCAACTGCAAATGGAAGAAATAGTTTCTTAGTCATCGTCATTGCTTGATCAATCATTTCGTCTGTCATCTTTGGATTCTTTAACATCTCGGTTCTAGACAATTCAATGATTTTATCTACCATGTCTGGGAATAAAACATACAAAGCAAGTACAGTATACAAAACAGTAATGACAATAATCACAGCCGTTGTTTTAAACCCATGTGCAAAAATATTACCAAAACTTACTTTGTTGTCATTTTGATTTGCAAATAAAACATTGCCATAAATGATACCACCAATCAAAATGGCATAACTCAACCAACTTAACCATTGTGTAGTGTATAAATTAAAAACATAAATAATGATACTAAATAAAATAGAGATACCACCTAAAATGGCTCCTTTTACGATATGAGAAGTGATTTGTTTTTCCATGTGTTTGTTTTTTAGAATAGCTAGATGATAAATTTTATATAATTAAATAAGCTTGATTATTTTTTTAAATGCAATTGTCCTTTTGCGTAGGTTCCCACAACAATACCTTTTAATGCTTTATCCAAGAATGGATTGTTGGCCGATTTACTTTTAGAATCCGCCTTAGAAGAAGTAATAGGGGTTGTACGATTGAATAAAGTAAGGTCTATTTTTTGACCTTCTTGAATGGTACTTGAACCAAGGTTGAAGATTTGTCGTGCATGATTGGATAACAAATTGGCAATGGCTTCGTCTTTTAATTTCGGGAATAAATGGTTGATGGTTGAATAAGTGGTCTCAATAGATGCAATACCAGCTTTGGCATATTCAAACTCAATTGTTTTACCATCCCAATCCTGAGGTTGATGGTGTGAACTAATACAATCGACCACCCCGCGTTCCACTGCATCTTGTAAAGCAGCTTGATCTGCTTTTGTTCTTAATGGCGGGAACACTTTCAACAAAGTATCATAGGTACTTAAATCTGTTTCGTTGAAGTATAAGTGGTACGGCGTAACACTACAAGTGAGTGCTAAACCTGCTTTTTTACCAGCTTCGATTAATGCGATACCTTTTGCTGTACTTACACCTGTGATATGCAATTTTGAATTAGTATATTTTAATAATTCAATATCTCTTGCAATCATTAATTCTTCGGCAATAGCTGGAATTCCTGGAAGCCCAATTTGAGTAGAGGTAATGCCTTCATTCATTAAACCAATACTACCCATGCTTTTATCTATTGGCATTTGAATGACTACGGCATCAAATGTTTTAACATATTGTAATGCTTTTAAGAAAAGTAAAGTGGATTGAACAGGATATAGACCATCACTTAAAGCCACTGCTCCTGCTTGATGCATGTCTATCATCTCTGCTAAATCCTTGCCTTCAACTTTCTTTGACAATGCACCAATGGGTAAAATTTGAATTGGTAGATTATGCTGTTGTTGAACAATATAATTTACCTGTGTTTTATTATCAATCACAGGTTGCGTATTAGGTACTACAAAAACAGTGGTAAAGCCACCGGCTTGAGCAGCAGTCGCACCTGTCTGCAAAGTTTCTTTATGTTCATATCCTGGATCACAAAAATGGGTAAATGGATCTACCCAGCCAGTGCTTACAATCGTATCAGGGATATCCACGATTTGATCTGATTTTCCATCGTAATGATCTTGAATTGAAACTAATACTGCGTCTTGAAGAAGGATATCTTTTACTTGGCCGTTAAATGGCGAATGCTGATCAGCAATTTTGACTTGCCTGAGAAGAATTGTCATCGAGTCAATGAATTTGATGCAATATACTTCGTTTTTGCTAATTCAGTCGATTTTTAGGCCTCAAATAGCATGATTTTAGCGCATTTAGTGCTTTAACTAGCGCATTAATGGTGCTCTAAGTCTATCAAATGTATGGGTTTATTGAGTTAACTTCGCGGTCATGACTTTTGACCAATTAAATATCAATTCTCCATTAGCAAGGGCTTTAGAAGATTTAGGATACACCCATCCAACCACCATACAACATCGTGTTTACCCAGTCGTGATGTCCGGAAGAGATGTTTGTGGTATTGCCCAAACTGGAACAGGTAAAACTTTTGCTTATTTATTACCTTGTCTTAGGCAGTGGAAATTCGACAAAAATAAAGACCCGCAAATTTTAATTATAGTGCCCACAAGAGAATTGGTGGTGCAGGTAGTAGAGGCTGTTAAAAAATTAACCCCTTACATGAGTGTGATTACTGTGGGTGTTTTTGGAGGTGTCAATATCAATACACAGCAAATCGAAGTCGAAAAAGGAGTAGATGTATTGGTAGCCACTCCAGGTAGATTGTTTGATTTAATCATGAACGGGGCTCTTAAAACAAAATACATTAAGAAGGTTGTCATAGATGAAATGGATGAAATGTTGAATCTTGGATTTAGAAAACAGATCACCAATATTTTAGAACTTGTCCCTGCTAAAAGACAAAATTTATTATTTTCTGCCACCATCACAGATGATGTAGAAAAATTGATGAATGATTATTTTAACGAACCAGTTAGGGTAGAAGCTGCTCCAACTGGAACCCCACTCGAGAACATTATTCAAATAGGCTATGACCTTCCAAATTTTAATACTAAAGTTAATTTATTAGAACAATTATTAAGTGCTGATAAGAGCATGACTAAAGTGTTGATTTTTGCTGCAACAAAAAGTTTAGCAGATCAATTATACGATCAATTAATTGAAAAATTTCCAGATATCGTTGGTGTCATTCACTCCAATAAAGAACAAAATTATCGTTTCAATACAGTGAATCAGTTTAAAGCTGGTGTCTTTAAATATATTATTGCAACCGATGTAATGGCTCGTGGTATTGATGTTGCAGAGGTAACCCATGTAATTAATTTTGATACACCTGATGTGCCAGAAAATTACATTCATAGAATTGGTAGAACTGGCCGTGCTGATAAAAAAGGAATTGCAATTACATTTATTACAGAAAAAGAAGCCAAACAAAAATTAGCGATTGAAACTTTGATGAAGCAACCCATACCAATGGAAGCATTGCCAGCTGATCTAGAAATATCTACTGTATTGACTGAAGATGAAATTCCAAAAGTGAAGATGAAAATCATCCAAATAAAATTGCCTAAAAAAGAAGATGTAGGGCCAGCGTTTCACGAAAAGTCTGAAAAGAATAAAAAAGTGAATGTGCGAAAAAACTATAAAGAAACCATGCAAAAAAAGTATGGTAAACCAAAGACTCGAGGCGCTAAGAAATAAATTAGCCCTTAAAGAATATAAGGGCTAATTTATTTTAGTCTAATGATTTTTCGAGGCCTAAAAACGCTCTAATCCAGCAAAGAAGAAATTACCTTCTATTGCTGCGTTCTCATCACTATCACTTCCGTGTACTGCATTCTCACCAATAGATGCTGCAAACTTTTTACGAATTGTACCTTCTTCTGCTTGAGCAGGGTTAGTCGCACCAATCAAAGTTCTGAAATCTGCAACTGCGTTGTCTTTTTCTAAGATAGCAGCTACAATCGGGCCACTACTCATAAAATCAACCAATTCCTGGTAAAAAGGTCTTTCCTTATGTACTTCATAAAATGTTCCAGCTTGTGCAGGAGACAAATGAATCCACTTCATTGCTTTTACTGAAAATCCAGCTTTGATAATTTGATCTAATATCGCACCAGTATACCCTTTAGAAGTTGCATCTGGTTTAATCATTGTAAATGTTTTGTTACTCATATCTATTTTTTAAATTGTTTCTAATTGTGGGCGCAAAATTACTAAAAAACATCCGTTTTATGTTAAATTTGTACACTTATGCAACCAATTGAACAATTCTATCCATTTTTTCAACAACCATTCAAAGCTGTAATCACAGCACATCAGAAACCTGATGGTGATGCAATGGGTTCTAGTTTAGCTTTATACCACTTTTTAATCCAATTGGGCCACGATGTTACCGTCGTTTCACCCACCAATTGGGCACCCTTTTTAGATTGGATGCCAGGAACGGACAAAGTAGTTGATTATGAGAGTAATAGACCCAAATCTACTGAACTGGTTCAAGCTGCAGACTATATATTTTGTCTAGATTTCAATATTCTACATCGTACAAAAAACATGGAATCGGTGATTCGGGATGCTAAAGCCATTAAAATATTGGTGGATCACCATCAACAACCCGACACCCCGAGTTTTGGCTTCGGCATTAGTGATGTAAAAATGAGTTCAACCTGTGAAATGATTTATGATATCATTGTGCAATCAGGTCATAGTAATTTAATCAATTTAGATATCGCAACAGCATTATATACAGGCTTAATGACGGACACTGGGTCATTTAGATTCCCATCCACCACTGCATCTGTACATAAAATTGTGGCACATTTGAAAGAAGTTGGATTACAACATTCAAAAATTCACGAAAATATCTATGACCAGTCCTCAGAAGGACGTTTAAAGTTTATGGGAAATGCCTTTTTAAATAGAATGCATGTATTTCCTGAATATAAAACCGCTGTAATGGCTATCCCTAAAACGGATATCTATAAATTTGAATTAAAAACAGGGGATACTGAAGGTTTGGTAAACTATCTTTTATCCATACATGGTATCAAATTTGCCGCAATAGTAATTGATAGGGAAGAGGAAAGAAAATGGAGTTTTAGGAGCAAAGGTAACTTTGATGTTAATATATTTGCAAGAACACATTTTGAGGGTGGAGGCCATGCCAATGCGGCAGGTGGAAGTTCAAAAAAATCTGTTGACGAAACATTCCAAGATTTTAAAAACATATTAGAAACATATAAATCTCAATTAACACAATTAAACTAAAATGATCAAATCAACATTAAAATTAGTAGCTGCAATTGTATTGTTTGCAAGTTGTAACAGTTACGAAAAAGCACCTTCAGGCATGATGTATAAAATTGCACATGGCGAAGGCAATCAAAAGAAATTAGAACAAGGACAGTTTGTTAAAATTAATATTGAATACAAATTGAAAAGTAAGGATACCACTTTAAGTTCTACTTATGGTTTAATTCCTGTTTATTTCCCTGTGGATACTGCAAGCCTAGGTAAATATACATTTACTGAAATATTGATGCAATGTAAGAAAGGAGATAAAATTGAATTCTCTTTAAGTATTGATACACTTGCTAAAATGGGCGTTTTACAGTTAAACGAAATCTTTAAAACAAAAGATATTGTTTTAGGCAAAGCCGAGATTTTAGATGTATTCACAGATGTTGCTAAAGTTGACGCTGATTACAAGAAAGAAACCGATACAGAAAAGAAAAGAGAAATTGATGCAATCAAAGCACATTTAGCTAAAAATAAAATCACTGCAGTTGAGTCTCCAGAAGGCGTATTCGTTGTATTGAAAGAAGCAGGGGATGCTACAAACAAAGTTGATACCACTAAAATCGCTAGCGTATATTATAAAGGTTATACCATTGCTGGTGAAACATTTGACACTAATATCAAACCTAACGATCCTGCAGCTAAACCATTTGATGTAAACATCGGCACTGGTGCAGTTATCCCGGGATGGGAAATTGGATTAAAGTATTTTGGTAAAGGTGGCAAGGGTACAATTTATGTTCCTGCAATGTTGGCTTATGGCCCTCAAGCAAACGGTGCAATCAAACCTTATTCTAATTTAGTATTCGATCTTGAAATTCAAGACGTAACAAAAAAATAAGTTCGACGAATTCGACAAAAAAGGCCAAATTTTATTTGGCCTTTTTTTTATACATTCATTTGTTGTATCAATAAAATGGCCTCTTTGGCTTCTTTCACATCATGTACCCTTAAGATATTAGCGCCACCTAATAAGCCAATTGTGTTAAGCACGGTTGTACCATTCAAAGCGGCATCAACATCAACTGCTAAGATTTTATAAATACTAGACTTTCTGGATACCCCTAAAAGTATCGGTAAATCAATCGATTTCAATGCACTTAAGGATTGAACAATTTTAAAATTTTCTTGCAAGGTTTTACTAAAACCAAATCCCGGATCAACAATCCATTCTGTCAATCCGGCTTCAGCAAATTGCCTTTTTTTAAATATAAAGAAGTCCGCCAATGTTTCCATGATATTGGTTCTATGTTCTACCTCATGCATTGTTCCTGGCCCACCAGTTTGATGCATACCTATATATCCAACCTGATTGGCTACAACCATTGGGATCATCTTTGAATCAAAATTGCCACAACTAATGTCATTGACCATTAATGCCCCAGCATCTATAGCAGCATTGGCTACAACAGCATGATAGGTGTCTATTGATATCGGTACTTCGGGTAGGGCAGCATGTATCGCTTCAATAATGGGCACCACTCGTTCAATTTCAATCGCTTCGGTGATAAGCTCAGCTCCTGGCCTTGTACTTTGTCCTCCAATATCTAGTATGCTGGCTCCTGAATGGACCATCTCTAACGCATTCTGCACCGCTAAGTCAATTGCTTCCATTCTGCTACCCTTAAAAAAAGAATCTGGCGTCGCATTTAAAATACCCATCACTTGGGGGGTGGATAAGTCGAGTAACTTATTCTTTAAATGGATTTTAAACATAGTTTTAAATTAAGGGCCTTATTGATTATCTTGCAACTGTTCAAAGATATTAACTAACCGTGTAATTTTCTGTTATTTCATGAGTCAAACTTCTGCACAATATGATCAAGCAATCGCTTCTTGTAGCGATATTTTTATTAAGAAGACCAAAGATTATGGTACTGCATGGCGTGTGCTAAGAATCATTTCGGTGGTTGACCAAATTTTTATCAAAGCATTAAGAATTAGAACGATTCAAGATAAAGGATTCCAAAAAGTTGACGATGGGATACAAGATGAATTCAAAGGCATTATCAATTATGCAGTCATTGGATTAATCCAACTTAAATTAGATGACCCTAAAGTAGAAGATATGCCTGTTGATCAAGTACAGGCTTTATACCATGAAAATGTTGATTTTGCTAAAACGACCATGATGGACAAAAACCATGATTATGGTGAGGCTTGGCGTGATATGAGTCAGGAAAGCTATGCAGATTTAATCTTGGTGAAACTTTTGCGAATTCGTCAAATTTTAACCAATGATGGTAAGACTTTAATCAGCGAAGGGATTGATGCTAATTTTGTAGACATTTTAAACTACGCCACTTTTGCATTGATACAAATTTCGGAAGGAAAACATTAATCCTATGCAAGCATTTTTGAAAATTTTAAGATGGTCTGTTGGACTATTATTTATTTTTTCTGGATTGATCAAAGCCAATGATCCATTGGGTTTGAGTTACAAAATGCAAGAATTCTTTGAAGTTTGGGGCATCGCTTTCTTAGATGATTATAGTCTTGCACTTGCTTTATGCATGAATACCCTTGAAATTGTTGCCGGGGTGGCCTTGTTAATAAAATTTCCTTACAAACAAACTTTATGGTTACTACTTGGATTGATTGTATTCTTTACTTTCCTCACTGGATATGCTTTGTTTTCCGGAAAAATTAAAACCTGTGGTTGTTTTGGAGATTGTATCCCACTAACCCCAAAAGTTTCATTCATTAAAGATTTGGTGCTACTTTTTGCTATTTTAATCCTGCTCTTTAATCATAAGAAAGTGAAGAGCAACCTTCATAAAGCATTGGGTACTTTTTTATTAACCATTTCAACAGCCCTAGTTGGATATGGACAATACTATGTTTTACAGCATCTACCGATGATTGACTGTTTACCATATAAAAGAGGGAATGATATTAAAGAACAAATGAAAACACCTGAAGGGGCAGTTCCGGATAGTGTGTCCATCCAAATGTCTTTTAAAAAAGAGGGTAAAAGGGTTCAATTTGATATCAATCAATTTCCAGCTGATTTTGATAGCACTTATGTGTACCAAGATCGCAAGGAAGTGCTGATTCAAAAAGGGAATGGACGAATGGCTAAAATTGTTGATTTTAGCTTGTTTACCATGAATAATGTAGATACAACAGAAGCTTTGTTCAATACAAGCACACCCTATGTGCTGATTTTCTCTGGCAATATCGATAAGACCATTCCATGGGAAACACTTATTTCTAGCATCCGAGAAAAACATCAGCTAGTCTATTTAATTACTGCAGATAAAGAAAATCTGCCAAAAATGAAATTCGATATTCCGGTTTTAATAGGGGATATGACCATGATAAAAACTGCTGCTAGGGTTTGGCCAACAGTCGTAGTCATGAATGGCTCCAAGATCATGGAGAAACAAAGCTATATAGATTTTCTAAAAAAATAGGTGACCTATTCTGTCGATTAAATCGTAACTTAGGAAAACAAGTCTACCTAAATCCTGAATTATGTCAAAAATTATCGAAATTTTAGAAAAGAAAGGACCTCATTTTAATATTGTTGCATCAACTACGCCAGTATTGGATGCCTTAACAATCATGCAATCCGAGAATCTAAGCTACGTAGTAGTGATGGATGACAATCAATTTCTTGGAATTATGTCGGAGAGAGACTATACCCATAAAATTAAACTTAAAGGTCGTCATTCAGATTCAACTACAGTGAAAGAAATCATGACACATGATTTACCAGTCATTGGATTGCAAGAAGAACTAGAAAGATGTATGATTTTAATGAATGTCTATAAAACAAGGTATCTGCCAGTTTTTGACAATGTAGCATTTAAGGGTGTGATTACGATGAATGACTTAATGCGTGATGTATTGGATAATAAAAAGTAGCGCTATATTATTTAATGACAACGTCGGTAACCACTTTTTCGCCCATTTTTTCATTGACTCTTTCAATGATTTGTACTTTTTGAAAACCCAATTCGTTTTTGAGTGGCCCTACATTGGTATGTATAAATAATTTCTGATCAAAAATATAAATCTTATCCGTGTATTTAGCGACAGTTACACCCATAATTTCTTCCCATACAGTTTCTATCTGAGCCGCTTGAATACCTTTTTTTAATTTGGTATTCTCTTGCACCATTTGTTTTAATGCATCTCCAATTTTGAATGTAGCCATATTGCTAAATTACAGTTTTATATTTCAATCAGTTGGTACTTTTCTACATATCTCCCCAAAAGGTCTGCCACACGAGCTTTGTGTGTATCTGTAATAAAAACAGGGCCATCTGTGGAGGTGGCGACCCAGCCTAATAAATGAGCCATTCTTTGTTCATCTAATTTTTCAAAAATATCATCCATTAATAAAATAGGAGAGAAGCCTTTTGCCTTTTTTAATAATTCCCATTCTGCTAAGCGAATAGCGAATAATAAACTTTTTCTTTGCCCCTGGGATGCTTCTTGTTTAAATGATTGATCTTGTATTGTAATGCTTAAATCATCTTTATGAATACCTACACTTGTTCTTTGGATGGCTTTATCTTTTGGTAAGGCTTGAACTAATAAATTTTCAAAACTATTATTTTGTAAACTAGATTGATATTGAATATGTATGGCATCTGCATTGCCTGCTATTGATAGATAAAGTTGCTGAATGAGCGGCAACCATTCATTCAATAAATTTGTTCTTAGTTCAAAAATGGGTTGCCCATATTGTATCAATTGCTGATCCAATGTGCTCAATAAAGTTTCGTCTAAAATACCTTGTTCTGCTGACCATTTTAATAGACTATTTCTTTGCTGTAATACTTTATTGTATTGAATCAATAAATGCAAATAATTGGCATCAATTTGTGACAATAAACTATCTATCAATCTTCTTCTTTCTTCACTTGAGCCTGTGATAATTTGAACATCATCCGGCGCAATCATCACAGTTGGAATTTTACCTATATGTTGAGATAATTTTGCATATAATTCATCATCAAAATAAAATTCCTTTTTGCCCGTTTCTCTCAAAATACAAGTGACTTGAGTTGGCTGACCGGCTATATTAAATTGTCCATCTACACGCATTCCTTGATAAGCATGATGGACATTTTGAGCATCTGGTCGGCTAAAATAACTTTTGGTAAATGAGAGGTAATAAATGGCATCTAAAATATTGGTTTTCCCTGTTCCATTTGCACCAACAATACCCACAATTCTAGCATTAAATTCAAATTGCTTTTGAATATAATTTCTAAATTGAGTAAGAGATAGTGTTTTTAAAGACAGCATGGCTGCAATTTACATCAGAAAAAGCTGTATTTTTAGTCAAATTTTAAGGAATGATCCTAATCAGTGAGCAACAACTTCCAAGCATTATCAAAAGGCTGTCTCATCAAATATTGGAGACCCATCCTGGTTTGCATAATACTGTACTTATTGGCCTTCAACCAAGAGGGGTATTTTTAAGTGACCGTATAGTAGCTGCCTTACACCAAGAGCTTTCAGAAGACCAGGTGGTTTACGGTAAATTAGACATCACATTTTATAGGGATGATATTAGAAGGGAACTGCATGTAGCTACCCAAACAGATCTGCCTTTTAGTATTGAAGGTAAAACCGTGATTTTGATAGATGATGTCCTTTTCACAGGACGCACCATTAGAGCTGCTTTAGATGCCTTATTGGCTTTTGGACGCCCTTCAAAAGTGAAATTATGTGTCTTAGTAGACCGAAAACCAAGCAGAGAATTACCTATACAACCCGACTTTTCAGGTAAGGAAATGGATACTTTGACCCCTTTTAAGGTGAAAGTTAGATGGACCGAAAATGACGGAGTGGACGATGTAATCTTGTTAGATCAATAAAATATATTAATTTTGTTTTTTAATGGCACTATCTACCAAACATCTTCTTGGTATCAAGGACCTCCAAACGGAGGATATTCAACTT
>CAINOI010000038.1 GCA_903851465.1 uncultured Bacteroidota bacterium | reverse complement strand
GGTGCCTGCTCACGTACTTTAAATACGCTGCGCGGGCTTCTCAGCCAAAGCCAGCCTCGTCTGGCAGAACTGGCGGGTCTCGATCTGGACGTGGTTTTACTATCCTTCGTTCCAACGCCTGACTTCTGTACGAAGCCATTCGGCCCACTCATCGATGCCCTGACCTGTTTTGGCCGAGATGGGAATGATCTTGATGTTTGGATTAATGTTTTATGCTCTGGGATTGGACTTCTGGCGTTTATTTAAGTAGGCGGTAATTAAAATCCATTTAATAGTTGTAATTTTGTACTTGCTTTAATCGCAGTAATTGGGGTCGTATGGTTTTGACAGCAAGCGTAGCGGTTGGGGTAAGCATGTAGTGCGTTGGGTAATTAGCACTTTAATCTGAATACCAAACAATCAAAAGGCGAAACAAACTACGCCATGGCTGCTTAATTCAGTGAATTAACTTCCATTATGGCCGAGCGAGCAGGTAGGCCCTTTACCCGCTCCTTAGCTTAATCAAAACAAAAAGGGATGCGATAAGCATAGGCTGTGCCGCTTATTTAAGTACCATACAGCTAAGTAATCAATTGGTTTGTGTTTTTCCTGCTGATTGCCGACAACTAATAAAACAATAAACATGTAGAAGACCAATGGTAACTTTGTTTGGACAGGGGTTCGACTCCCCTCGACTCCACATTATTTAAATCCCACTTATTGTGGGATTTTTTATGCCTTTCCATTGAACTTAATTGCACAAGATTTGTTTATAAGTATATAGAAATTTAATCTTGCAAATTCAATAGCTTATTGAGTTTGGTGTATTTTTGCAAATAATAAAATTAAAAATTTAAAATATGGATAACAATACCCAAGACGGTGCTGCTAAATGTCCTTTTACTGGGGCGACAACACTTTCATCAAAACAAGGAAGTGCGGGAACTGGCCCAGTCAATAGAGACTGGTGGCCCAATCAATTAAAGTTAAATATCTTAAGACAACACTCTTCAAAGTCTAATCCAATGGAGCAGACTTTCAATTATGTGTCTGCCTTTAAGTCTTTGGATTTAAAAGTAGTCAAGCAAGATATTGTTGACTTGATGACGAATTCTCAAGAGTGGTGGCCTGCAGATTACGGACATTATGGTCCTTTCTTTATTCGTATGGCATGGCATAGTGCAGGTACTTATCGTACCACAGATGGTCGCGGTGGTGGAGGTGCAGGTATGCAACGTTTTGCGCCATTGAATAGCTGGCCTGACAATACCAATTTAGATAAGGCAAGATTATTATTATGGCCTATTAAAAAGAAGTATGGTCAAAAATTATCTTGGGCCGATTTAATGATTTTAGCAGGTAACTGTGCATTAGAATCAATGGGCTTTAAGACTTTTGGTTTTGCTGGTGGTAGAGAAGATGTGTGGGAGCCTCAAGAAGATGTATACTGGGGCAATGAAAGAGAATGGTTAGGGGATAAAAGATATTCTGGAGATCGCGAATTAGAAAATCCATTAGCAGCTGTTCAAATGGGATTGATTTATGTGAATCCAGAAGGACCTAATGGTAATCCTGATCCAATTGCATCTGCAAAAGATATTCGTGAAACATTTGCGCGTATGGCTATGAACGACGAAGAAACAGTCGCATTGATTGCAGGTGGACATACATTTGGTAAAACACATGGTGCGGCAGATCCAGGAAAATATGTAAGTAAAGAACCTGCTGCTGCAACAATCGAAGAGCAAGGTACTGGATGGAAAAACACTTTTGGAACAGGTAATGGTGTATACACTATCACATCTGGTTTAGAAGGTGCTTGGACAACTACGCCAACACAATGGAGCAATAACTATTTTGAAAACTTATATAAGTATGAGTGGGAATTGGTAAAGAGTCCTGCTGGAGCACATCAATGGAAACCTAAAGCTGGAGCGGGTGCGGGCACTGTGCCAGATGCACATGATGCTACTATCACACACGCGCCAACAATGTTAACAACAGATTTAGCGTTGATTTTAGATCCAGCTTATGCGCCAATTTCAAAAAGATTTTATGAAAACCCAGATCAGTTTGCAGACGCATTTGCAAGAGCTTGGTTTAAATTAACACATCGTGATATGGGGCCACTTGCACGTTATGTTGGACCAGAAGTACCAACAGAAGTGTTGATCTGGCAAGATCCTATCCCTGCTGTAAATTATACATTGATTGACACATCAGATATTGAAGCATTAAAAGCTAAAGTGCTTGCTGCTGGTTTAACTGTTTCTGAATTAGTTTCAGCTGCTTGGGCTTCTGCTTCTACTTTCCGTGGATCAGATAAAAGAGGTGGCGCCAATGGTGCAAGAATTCGTTTAGCACCTCAAAAATATTGGGCAGTGAATAATCCAGCACAATTGTCTAAAGTATTGGATGCGTTAGAAGTTATCCAAAAAGAGTTCAATACAAGTGCAACTGGTGGCAAACAAGTTTCAATGGCAGATCTTATAGTATTAGCTGGAGCGGCTGCAATTGAGAAAGCGGCTAAGGATGGTGGCGTAACTATAAAAGTGCCATTCACTCCAGGTCGTGCAGATGCAAGTCAAGAAGCAACTGACATAGCATCATTTGCAGTATTAGAGCCAATCGCAGATGCTTTCCGTAATTATATTAAACCACGTACTTTGGTTTCTGCAGAAGAAATGTTGATTGACAAAGCACAATTATTAACCTTAACTGCACCAGAAATGACAGTGTTAGTTGGAGGTATGCGTGTATTGAATACCAATTTTGATCAGTCTCATCATGGCGTATTTACAAATACACCTGGCGTATTGACCAATGATTACTTTGTAAACCTAATTGATTATAACAATGTTTGGAAAGCTAGTGATCATTCTCAAAATGCTTTTGAGGGGGCGGATAGAAAAACTGGAGCAGTTAAATTTACTGGAACAAGAGTCGATTTAATCTTTGGTTCTAATTCTGAATTACGCGCATTGGCCGAAGTATATGCATGTGATGACGCTAAAGCAAAATTTGTACATGATTTTGTTGCTGCTTGGAATAAAGTGATGGAATTAGATCGATTTGATTTAGCATAATCATTGAAGCATCATTGTCAAATGATTTCAAGAAATGATTGTAAATAAAAAAAGATGGCCTCAAAAGGGCCATCTTTTTTTATTTCCTTTATGTGGAATAAATTCAAAAAAACGGCTTTAAATAATATTTCAGGATCCTATATTAAATACTTGTAAATTAATGGTTCAAATAAAAAGACCATATGAAAAATATTTTTAAAAGAGTCAATTTTTTTGTTGTATTCCTTTCCATTTTATTCATACATACAAAAACGAGTGCACAAGAAAACCCATTAGAAGGTCGTTGGGATTTAACGGTGGACATGGGTGGTGGCAGACTAGCACCTTCTTGGTTAGAAGTGCGACATTCTGGAGTGAAAAATCTAATTGGCAGATTTGTTGGAGATGGCGGAAGTGCAAGACCAGTGTCTCAAGTATTTTTTGATGGTAAAAAATTAAATTTTACCATTCCTGCACAATGGGACCATACAGAAAATAATTTAGTGGTAGAAGGTGCATTAGAAGGGGATCAATTAAAAGGAACGATGGTGGTACCTTATGGTCAAAAATATACTTGGACAGGCGTTCGTGCTCCAAGACTAAACAGTTTAAAAGAAGTTACCTGGGGTACACCAATTCAATTATTAAATTCAAAAGATTTAACTGGATGGCAAGTCATGGGTAACAAAAAGCAATGGGCTAACATCAAAGGTGTATTAACTAGTGCTGAATCAGGAGATAATATTAGAACAACTACGACCTACGATGATTTTAAATTACACATTGAATTCAGGTATCCTGCAGGAAGTAATAGTGGGGTGTATTTAAGAGGTCGTTATGAAATTCAGATCGAAGACAACCAAGGTAAGGCACCTCAAAGTGTTTACTTAGGGGGTATTTATGGTTTTATAGATCCATGGGTGAATGCAGCTAAAGCAGCGGGAGAATGGCAGTCTTATGATGTCACTTTAATTGGCAGAATGGTGACTTTAGTGGCCAATGGGAAGACCATTATTTTCAAACAAGAAATTCCAGGTATCACTGGTGGTGCCATCAATAGTGACGAAGCTGCTCCAGGTCCAATTATGTTACAAGGTGATCATGGTCCAATTGAATACAGAAATATCATCATCACACCAGCAAAAAAATAAATTGCTATCATCGTTTTTTAAAAAGTCGTTCAAAAAAAGCCGCAGTGAATCATTGCGGCTTTTTTTATTAAAATAGGGTTGGCTTATTTAATAATCACGACTTCTTCATAAGGCACTCTTTCTCTCTTTCCCCAGACACCGGCTTCGGTTCCTTTTCCAACACTAATAATCATATTAATTTCAGCCATTTCAGGAAGATCTAAAGCCTTCTTCACTCTTACGGCATCGAATCCTTCCATAGGGCAGGATTCAAATCCCTCTGCTGCAATAGATAACATAAAAGTTTGAGCTGCTAAAGCACAAGATTTGTGCACTGTGATTCTTTGGTCTGCTCTTCCTTTCATTCTTGTCATTGGTCTAAAAGCACCAATCAAACCACTTAATGTTCTTCTTAATAAACTTAAGAAACCAAACTGATCGGTTCCATAGGCTAGGGGCATTAATTTACCATAGTAGGTCATTAATTTTTCTTGATTTGGCGTGGTTTCACCGGTAATGCCTTTTTTTATGAGGTCCAAATGCCATTGCACTCTTTTTTTCCAATGGTCTTGACGGGTAACAAAAACCACCAATTGTTTTGCAGTTCTAGCAGCATTTTGATTTAAACAATATTCGTGAAAATCTTTTTGTAAGGATGGATCTTTGATCCAATAAAATTCCCATAACTGCATATTGCTACTATTAGGAGAAAGGATGCTGCGTTTTAAACTTCTTTGAATGACTTCGTCCGGCACTTCTACATTGGGGTCGAATTTCCTGTTGGACCTTCTTTTTTCAATAATTTCTTCAAATGATTGTGATAAAGACATATATTTTTTTAATTTGAGTAAAATTTACAACTAAGCAATAAAATTAAGCATAGTTGTTTATATACAATTCAAAAAAACAATTTATGATAAAGAAAATATTATATGGTTTTATAGTGCTGTTTGTTTTAACGATTGGGCTTGCCTATACACCGATATTCGCACATTTAAGAAACTTTGCAAAATGGGGTAAGCATTCTATTCATGATTATAAAACGCACCCAACAAGACTTGTCAAAGCTGCAAGTGCTCCTCAGTTTTGGCCTTTAGACAGTGCATATAATAAAGCAAATATACCAGACTCATTAATGCTTGCATTGGATTCAAATGACACACATGCTTTTTTAGTGATACAAAATGGAAAGATTGTGTATGAAAAATATTTTGATGGATACAATTCAAAAACTTTAAGTGGTTCATTTTCTGCGGCCAAAAGTATTATCTCCTTATTAATTGGTATTGCATTACAAGAAGGTAAAATTAAATCTTTGGAAGAGCCAGTTGGAAATTATGTGCCACATTTTAAAGAAGCAAATTTAGATAAAGTCAGGATTGTGGATTTATTGACCATGAGCTCTGGTACAAATTATAAGGAATCGGATAAAAGTTATTTTAGTATGAATGCCTATGGCTATTATGGCGATAACGAAGAATATATGGTGAATAAAATGGTGTTTAAAGAGCCTTCAGGTACTTATTGGGATTACAGAAGCGGAGATACCCAGGTGTTAGGGTTGGTTGTTGAAAAAGCATTCGGAGATAATATTTCAAACTTAGTTTCTGAAAGATTTTTACAACCCATGGGCGCAGAAGTAGATGCACTATGGTTATTGGATGGAGATCAACAACACGAAAAAGCATTTTGTTGCTTTAATGGAGTGGCCAGAGACTATGCAAGATTCGGTCAGTTAATTTTAAATAAAGGGGCATGGGGTGGAAAACAAATTGTTGATTCCAATTATATCTTTAAAGCCACTTCGCCAGCAACTTATTTAAAAGACCGAACTGAATCAGATAACCCTGTCGATTATTATGGCTATCAATATTGGGTTATACAACATAAGGGGATGTCTATTCCTTTCCAAAATGGCTTATTTGGCCAATATGTATTTGCTATAAAAGAAAAAAATGCAGTGGTAGTTAGGCTAGGGGAGTCTAAGCCTGTAAAACCTACACACCATTATCAACCCGAAATTTATTCCTATTTAGATGCAGCGCTTTCTGTGTTAAAATAAAAAAAAGCCGCTCGAAATTTCGAGCGGCTTTTTTTTATACAATCTATTTTTTTTAAAAAAGTTTCATTGCTTTGGCAAAATAAGTCAATGTGCCAGGAAGTGCTAACCAGAAAAATTCTCTATAAACGAATAATAAAACGATTAAAATAGCGAACCATAAAAAGAATAATGCCCAGTATTTCTTTGTGTTAGTTTGTACTTCCATAGTGATGCTTTGTTTTTGTGATTTAAATTCAGCTGCAAATATACAATAATTCTTATTTGGACCTATAAATTTGGTCCATAGGTATATTTAAGATCTACTTTCCAACCTTTTGGGGTGGATATGATTTTTAGTTTATGGACCTCCTTGTCAAAAGAATTTTGGTAATTCATGATGGTCGTACTGCTATCTAAAGCACTAATTTCATTAATTTGGATAGAAGCAAGCCTGATTTGCATACGTCCCTCTTTATCCAATCCATAGTAGTTGCTGGCCATTTTGTCAAATAAAGCAAGGTTCTCGGCATCTTCTACAACATAGAATTTGGCTTTTTTGAAATTGCCTTGCATGCAGTGCTCTATAAAATAACGCCCACCATCTAGGGGGTTGTCTGCGACTTCGACTTGTTCTGATGGACTACATTGCCATAGAAAAAGTGCCAAAAAGAGGTATTTTAATTTTTGTAGATGCATAGCCAAAGTTACATCATTAGGTAGTAATTTTGAAGCATAAAGCGACATCATGAAAAATTTACTATTGTTGGTTGGATTATTGATTGGGGCATTCAGTTTTGGACAACAAAAACATCCAGAATTCATGAACCAGGGCAATATCTATGAAGTGAATATTCGTCAGTATACTAAGGAAGGTACTTTCAAAGCATTTGCCAAACATTTACCAAGATTACAGAAAATGGGTGTGCAAACAATCTGGTTTATGCCTATTCAACCCATTTCAAAATTCGGCAGAAAAGGCAGCTTAGGTTCTTATTATGCAGTGGCTAGTTATACCGATATCAATCCTGAATTTGGTACCCTTGCAGATTTTAATGCCACAGTCAACCAAGCACATGCACTTGGCATGAAGGTATTAATTGACTATGTGCCTAATCATTCAGGCGCAGACCATCCTTGGCTAACTTCGCATCCAGATTTTTACGAAACAGATTCAACAGGTAAGCCTACTTATACTGCTGACTGGTCGGATACAAGAGAATTGAATTTTAATAACCTAGTGATGCAGGATAGCATGATCAATACCATGAAGTATTGGTTAAATGCAACAAAGATAGACGGATTCAGGGTGGATGTTGCTTGGGGAGTTCCTTATAGCTTTTGGGATAAATGTATTCCAGCTTTAAAAAAACTTAGAAATATTTATTTATTAGCAGAAGCAGATGATGCAAAATTACACGAGCTTGGTTTTGATGCGACCTATAGTTGGAAAGAGTTTCATGTTTTAAATGATATTGCAGCAGGGAAGAAAGACATCCTTACATTGGATACTGTTTTACAAAATATCAATAAAGAATTTATGAAAGGGGCGCAAAGATTGTATTTCACAAGCAATCATGACGAGAACTCTTGGAACAAAGCAGACTATGCAACAATGCCAGGAGCGATTCATGCGCCATTTGCAGTGTTTACACAAACTTATGATAGAACTATGCCTTTGATTTATAGTGGTCAAGAAGAGCCTGTATTAAGACCTTTGGCGTTTTTTGAAAAAGACAGTATTGAATTCAAAAAATATGAGCGTGCTAATTTTTATACCGCACTTTTAAAGCTAAGAAAATCTAATCCTGCTTTTGCAGACAATGCTAGTTTCAAAAGATTGAAAGTGAATCTTCCTGGGCAGATCATGGCCTACGAAAGAACCAATGGACGCAATAAAGTAGTGGTGGTATTGAATTTATCCAATCAACCTCAACAAGCCATTATTGAAGATATTGAACCTGGATTTTATGTAGATGGGTTCACTGGGCAAAATCCAAAAGACATTCGATATATACAAATGAAAGCTTGGGGATACCAGGTTTTTGTGAAGCAATATTTAGATTAACAATAGAAAGACAATTATACAATATCCTGTTTTCGAAAAATTTTACGCTATGACAAAACAATTTTTAGTAGACCAAATAAAAGCAAAACAATCTTACTTATGTGTTGGATTGGATACAGATATTGAAAAACTACCTGCTGGTTTGCCAAAAAATAAAGAGGGTGTCATTGCATTTAATAAAGCCATTATTGATGCCACCGCGCCTTATTGTGTAAGTTATAAAATCAACACTGCTTTTTACGAATCACAGGGTATTGCAGGATGGGAAGCGATGGAAGCAACGATAGCACATATTCCTTATACCCATTTTACAATTGCGGATGCAAAAAGAGGAGACATTGGAAACACATCCGCACAATATGCAAAAACATTTTTTGAAACCCTACCTTTTGATGCTATCACTGTAGCACCTTATATGGGGAAGGATAGTATTGATCCATTTTTAGCATATAAAAATAAATGGACGATTGTTTTGGGGTTAACCTCTAATCCCGGAAGTCAAAATTTTGAACAACAAAAATTAGCGAACGGTCAATTTTTATATGAATCCGTTTTAGAACAAGTGGCAAGTTGGGGCAGTCCGGAACAATTGATGTTTGTAGTGGGTGCAACCAAGGCCAATGACCTAGCATCTATTCGTAAGATTATTCCTGCACATTTTTTGTTGGTGCCTGGTGTTGGCGCACAGGGTGGAAGTTTATCTGAGGTTACTACCTATGGCAAGAATGATGAAATAGGTTTACTAATTAATGCAAGTAGGGCCATTATTTTTGCAAGTAGTGGGGCCAACTTTGCGGAGGATGCAGCCAATGCAGCAAAAGGCTATGCAGCCGAAATGAAAGCTTTGATGTCTTAGTGGATTGCTTATAGAATAATATGCGTCTAATCTAGATGTATTGTTTCGCCTTCCGTTTTAGCAATTACAATTGTGGCAGCGCTGTTCCCAATGATATTGGTAATCGCCCGAGCTTCACTCATAAATTTATCTACACCTAATAAAAAGGCAAGGCCTTCAATGGGAATTTTCTGCAAGGTGGCCAGTGTAGATGCAAGTACAATAAAGCCACTTCCAGTAACACCTGCTGCACCTTTTGAAGTGAGCATCAAAATCAATAACATCGTCACAATTTCTGCAGTACTTAAATGCACATTGTACAATTGAGCAATGAAGATGACTGCCATGGATAAATAAATAGAAGTGCCATCCAAATTAAAAGAATAACCTGTTGGTACGACCAACCCGACAACAGATTTTGAACAACCCATCCGCTCCAATTTTTGCATAAGCGAAGGCATTGCTGGCTCTGAGGATGAAGTGGCAAAAACTATGAGTAATTCCTCTTTGATATTTTTAAGTAGCTTAAAAATAGAGACATTAAAATAGCGTAAAATAAGACCAAGAACTACAAATACAAATAAAGCCATTGTGACATACATGGTCACCATCAGCTTTCCTAAAGGCAATAAAGTAGCTAGTCCATATTTGCCAATAGCATAAGACATGCCACCTAATGCACCAACTGGTGCAAAGTACATCACCCATTTTAAGCCTAAGAAAACATAATGGGTTAGTTTGCCAATTTGATGAATGTATTGTTCTCTTTTAGGTAAATAGTTCAACACAAATCCAACAACAATAGCGAGTAATAAAATTTGCAAATTAGGATTGCTTGCTATGATCCCCCAAATATCAATCTTAGTTGTACTTGTATACTTTGTTGGATCTTGCATTTGTAAACCTGACTTATCAATATTGCCTGGTTGAATCCATAAGGCGACAAGCACGCCAATTGCCAATGAAAGGGTACTGACAATTTCAAAATAAACCAATGATACCAAGCCTATCCTGCCAACTTTTTTTAAATCTCCCATGCTTGCAATGCCTAATGAAACAGTTAAAAATATGATGGGATAAGTGAATAATTTAATGACTTGAATAAAACCTTTTGCAAGGGGTTCTAACTGAATGGCTACACTTGGAAAATAAACACCTAAAAATATACCCAAAAGAATTGCAATCAGTACGTAGAAGCTAAGATGGGTGATGATTTTTTTCATTTGTTTTTCGGGGCTAATTAATCCCTTGTAAATATAGTTTTTTAAGTGCTTTCTAGTACCTTTATGCTTCAATCATTACATAAAATTACAAACCATGGCAGTAAGAGCAGATTTGTTTGAGTCCCCAGATTACTATCAATTAGATGAATTGATGTCTGAAGAAAATTTAATGGTTAGAGATGCAGTAAGAACCTATGTGAAAACAGAAATATCCCCAATCATTGAGGAGTATGCACAGAAGTCAGAATTTCCAAATCAAATTGTGAAGCAATTAGGTGACCTTGGATGTTTTGGCCCAACTGTCCCAACAGAGTATGGTGGTGGTGGATTAGATTATATCAGTTATGGATTGATGATGCAAGAATTGGAAAGAGGGGATAGTGGCGTTAGAAGTACAGCAAGCGTTCAAGGTTCTTTGGTGATGTTCCCAATCTATGCCTATGGAAGTGAAGCCCAAAAACAAAAGTACCTTCCAAAATTAGCTTCTGGTGAATGGTTGGGCTGTTTTGGATTAACAGAACCAGATCATGGATCTAATCCTTCTGGCATGTTAACCAACATCAAAGATGCAGGTGACCATGTCATTTTAAATGGCGCTAAAATGTGGATCAGTAATGCGCCATTTGCGCAAGTGGCAGTGGTATGGGCTAAGAATGAAGCAGGAGAAATCATAGGAGTGATTGTTGAAAGAGGTATGGAAGGATTTTCTACACCAACCACACATAGTAAGTGGAGTTTACGCGCGAGTGCAACTGGAGAATTGGTTTTTGATAATGTGAAAGTGCCTAAAGAAAATATCTTACCAAATATTAAAGGTTTAAAAGGCCCATTGGGTTGTTTAAATAAAGCAAGATTTGGAATCGCATGGGGTACCATCGGTGCTGCAATGGATTGTTATGATACTGCTTTAAGATATAGCAAAGAGCGTGTTCAATTTGGTAGACCAATAGGCGGATTCCAATTACAACAAAAGAAATTGGCAGAAATGGTCACTGAAATCACTAAAGCACAATTACTTGTTTGGCGTTTGGGCGTATTGATGAACGAAGGTCGAGCCACTGCTGCTCAAATTAGTATGGCAAAAAGAAACAGCTGTGAAATTGCGACCAATATTGCAAGAGATGCTAGGCAAATGTTAGGTGGAATGGGTATTACAGGAGAATATTCTGTGATGCGCCATATGATGAACTTAGAAAGTGTAATTACTTATGAAGGCACACATGATATTCATTTGTTGATTACTGGAATGGATGTAACAGGATTTAACGCATTTACATAATTTATGGCAGCAGAACGGATATTTTTGATAGGGATGATGGGTTCAGGAAAGTCTCATTGGTTGAAGCAAATGGCAAAATGGAATAAATCTGTGGGCTATGATTTAGATGCTTTGATCGAAATGAACGAAGAAAAAACCATTGCTGAAATTTTCACTGAAGATGGCGAAGCTTATTTTAGAAAAGCAGAGTCCAAGATATTAAGATGGTTTAAAGAAAAGAAAAAGTATGTGGTAGCTACCGGTGGCGGCACGGCTTGTTTGCAAGAGAATATGGACTTGATGAAAAAAGAAGCAGTGGTGATTTGGCTGGATGAATCGGTAGAAGTATTAGTAAAAAGATTATCCAATGAAAAAGCACATCGTCCTTTGATAGCGCATCTTTCAGACATTGAACTCGCAGCCTTTTTGGAACAAAAATTAGTAGAAAGACATCCTTTTTATAAACAAGCACATTATCGTTTAACCACAGATCAGATCAACGAATCGGGGTTAAAAAAGTTAATACAAAAACATGCATCGTAAAATTTTACTTTGGGGAATTGCTTTTGCATTGATCGCTGTCTTACTTGGTGCATTTGGGGCGCATGCTTTAAAATCTGTTTTGACGCCAGAGAAATTACAAAGTTACGAGACAGGGGTACGTTATCAATTAATACATGCATTGGCACTCATTACATTGTCTATCTATGGTCAACAAAACCAGACCAACGACACAACCAATAAAGGGATAGGATGGGCAGCGCATTTTTTTATTGTGGGCTGTTGCTTATTTAGTGGGTCCATTTATGGGCTATCCCTTTTATCTGTTATCCACCCAAGCTGGTCTTTTATACTTGGGCCGATTACCCCAATCGGAGGGCTAGGTTTCATGTTAGGTTGGGCTAGTTGGGCTAGGGTAGTTTGGTTGAATAAAGTAGATATGTAGCCAATTTCTTTTTATATTTGTCCTCATGGCAAATACGCTTAAAAGCAAATCCACACCAAAGGTCAATTCTCCGATTTTAAATCCGGATAAAGAAGCAGATGTAGTTGTGTCTGAAGTAGTGAAAGACGAACGAACAATGAAGATATTGGGAGCAGTCTCTTTATTAGTTAGCTTATTTCTTTTTGTTGCATTTACATCCTATTTATTTACTTGGCAGGAAGACCAAGACATGGTGCAATTATGGAGAACCCAATTGTTTTCATTACAAGATGTTAAGGCCAATAATTTATTGGGGTACATTGGCGCTTTTGTAGCTTATCAAGTGATGTTCAACGGATTTGGTTTAGCTGCATATTTATTTTGTACTTTCTTTTTTGTATTGGGTGTGAATTTATTTTTTACAAAACCAATTTTTAGTTTGTGGCGTAATGTTAGATATGTATTATTAGGTCTATTGGTATTAAGTACCTGCTTTGCCTATTTCACGCCCAACACTGCTTTCTCATGGGGCGGCGCTTTAGGCGAATACAGTAGTAGTTGGTTAACCAAATGGGTAGGTCGTTTTGGCACTGGAGCCATTTTGTTTATTGCAGGATTTAGTTATATCATATGGAGGTTTAATCCAAGTTTCAATGTGCCTAATTTTAATTTTTTAATTCCAAAGAAAAAAACACCAGACTTTGTTAGCGAAGACACAGAAGAAGCAGTGAAACAAGAATGGGATTTAAACAATCCTCCAGCAGCTATACCTGCTGCTAGCGGCAATTCAATAAAAGAGAACAGTTCTGGTATTGCTGTCATCATGCCAGAAGAAGAGGAGACAGAGGAAGCACTTGGGGACCTTGGCCCCAAATTATTTATAGATGAGTTATCCCTTGAGGAGCAACCGAGCACAGAGAGTGATGAAGAAGCGGAGGAAAAAAAAACGCCATTAGTAACTGAGGAACTTGATGAAGATGCCGAGCCCGATGAAGAGGACTTAGACATTGATGACGAATTATTAGAAGACCTTGATTTAGAAATTAACGAAGTACCTAAGGAAAAAATACTCGCATCTGTAGGAGGTCTAAACACCAAATACGATGCAACATTAGATTTAAAAAATTACAAGTACCCCCATATTAATTTATTGGAGACACATGGCTCTGAAAAAATTGTTCAAGATCCAGAAGAGTTGGAAACCTACAAAAATCAGATCATTGCGACTTTAAAAAATTATGATATTGCCATTCAACGTATCTCTGCCACTGTTGGTCCAACAGTGACTTTGTATGAGATTGTTCCAGCCCCAGGTGTTCGTATTAGTAGGATCAAAAACTTAGAAGACGATATCGCATTAAGTTTAGCGGCATTGGGCATTCGTATTATTGCACCTATTCCTGGTAAAGGCACCATTGGTATTGAAGTGCCAAATATTAGAAAGTCTATTGTTAGCATGAAAACTTTGTTAGCTAGTGAGAAGTTTCAAACTAGCCAACATTCATTGCCTATAGCGATTGGTAAAAAAATTGACAATGAAAATTTCATAGTGGATCTAGCAGCTATGCCACACTTATTAATGGCAGGTGCAACAGGTCAAGGAAAATCAGTTGGATTGAATGCCATCCTTGTTTCATTACTATATAAGAAGCATCCTTCACAATTAAAGTTTGTTCTAGTCGATCCAAAGAAAGTGGAATTGAGTTTATATCGTGTCATTGAAAAGCATTTCTTGGCTAAACTACCAGGAGAAGAAGATGCGATTATAACAGATACTAAAAAAGTAATCAATACGCTAAATGCACTTTGTATCGAAATGGACAATCGTTACGATTTATTAAAAGAAGCAGGATGTAGAAATATTAAAGAATACAATGAGAAGTTTACATCGAGGAAATTAAATCCAGAAAAAGGACATCAATACCTTCCATTCATTGTGTTAGTAGTAGATGAGTTTGCAGATTTAATTATGACAGCTGGTAAAGAAGTAGAAATGCCTATTGCCCGATTAGCCCAGTTGGCAAGAGCTGTAGGTATTCACTTAATCATTGCAACACAAAGACCATCTGTGAACATCATCACCGGTACAATCAAAGCGAATTTCCCTGCCCGTATTGCATTTAAAGTGTCTAGTAAAATAGACAGCCGTACAATTTTAGATGCGGGTGGTGCTGAACAGTTAATTGGTAAAGGAGATATGTTGGTGAGTTACAATGGAGAAATTACGCGTTTACAATGTGCTTTCGTGGACACCCCGGAAGTAGACCGTGTTTGTAATTTTATTGCAGAACAAAAAGGCTATCCAGATGCTTTCTTACTTCCAGAATACATTGATGAGAAAGATTTAGAAGCATCAGGTTTTGATGCTGGAGATAGAGACAGCTTATTTGAAGACGCAGCTAAATTGATTGTGAGTGCTCAAGTAGGGTCTACATCATTTATTCAAAGAAGAATGAAATTGGGCTACAATAGAGCCGGAAGGCTAATGGACCAACTTGAATCTGCGGGTATTGTAGGTCCAAGTCAAGGTAGTAAACCAAGAGAGGTTTTGTATAAATCTGAAGCCGAATTGTATGATTTCTTGCAAAATTTATCATAATCCACATGGATTGTCTATTTTTGTAAATCGGGACATTTAAATGCCATTAGCCCTTAATCAATCTATTATGAGAATTGCTATCATCTTTTTATTGAGTCTGTTGTCTTTTCAGGTGCAAGCCCAAAAAGATCCGAATGCAAAGGCCATTTTGGACAAAGTAGGGGTTAAAGTGAAAATGTCTAAAGGGATCTTGGTTAAGATCCAATTGGTGTCTAAAAACAATAAAGGGAAGGCATTAGGGACCAAGATGATCCAATTAAAGATGAAAGGGGAGAAATACCTTTTAAATGAGGGTAATTTAGAAATCCTTTGTGATGGCACTTCTATTTACAATTTTGATGGGTTAAATACCATTTCTAAGTCTAGTTTAGCAGAAACCGAACAAACCTTAAGTCCCCAAAAATTATTATCAGGTAGCTACGATAAAGACTTCAATTTCAAATTATTAGCACAAAATGCCAATACTGCCACAATTGAGTTATTCCCAATAGATCGAAAAAAAGGGTTTCAGAAAGTGACTTTAATCATTGACAAGGTCAAATCAGCCCTAGCAAATGCCCTCATTTTAGATAAAAGTAACAATATCACTGATGTTAAAGTCCTATCTATCAACTATACAGCTAGTTTTGAAGACAAATTATTCGTTTTCAATAGGGCCAAATACCCTAAAAACGTAGAAATATTTGACTAAACTATTGATTTAGTTACGCTTTTATCCCTATCTTTGCAGCCGAAATAAACAAAACAAAACCGTAGTTAATTGTTAACTACAATAAAAGAAGTTTCACAATGTCTAACTTAACAACAGAGAAAAAAGCAAGCATTTTTGCTGAATTTGGTGGTAAAGCAACCAACACTGGTTCAATTGAAGGTCAAATTGCTTTATTAACACAACGTATCGCGCACATTTCTGGTCATTTAAAGGCCAACCACAAAGACCATTCAACTCAAAGAGGTTTAATGCAATTAGTGGGTCAGCGTAAGCGTTTATTGGTTTATTTACAAAAACATAACCTTACTGGTTACCGTGCACTAATTGAAAAATTAGGCTTAAGAAAATAATCACGAACTACTTATAATAGCTGTCCCAACTGTACTACTACGGTTGGGATTAGTTGTTTATAAGCGTTTATTTTTTTAGATCGTTTTTGTAATGGATTTAAACGGCCTTTTATACACACCAAAATTTTTAAAAAATGTTATCACAACCAAAATCAGTAAAATTCGAGATCAATCCAGGTCAAGAAATTTTTATAGAGACAGGTAAATTAGCACGTCAATCAGACGGAGCAGTTACCATCAGACAAGGAAATTGTATTTTATTAGCAACTGTGGTTGCCAATAAAGACCCAAGAGACGGACAAGACTTTTTCCCATTAAGCGTAGACTACCAAGAGAAGTTTGCATCTGCAGGCCGTATTCCTGGTTCATTCTTCAAAAGAGAAGCGCGTTTAAACGACTACGAAATTTTAACAAGCCGTTTAATTGACCGTGCATTAAGACCCTTATTCCCAGAAGACTATTTGTGCGATGTACAGGTTTTAATTTCATTGGTGTCTAGCGACGAGCATGTAATGCCTGATTCATTAGCATGTTTAGCAGCGTCTGCGGCATTGGCTGTATCTAATATTCCTATTAAAGAAATTATTTCTGAAGTAAGAATTGCAAAGATTGATGGCAAATTTGTAATCAATCCTTCTAAATCAGAATTGGCTAAATGTGAATTAGAATTCATCATTGCTGCAACAGAGAAGAACTTGATGATGGTGGAAGGAGAAGCAAAAGAATGTTCAGAGGAAGAATTGGTACAGTGTTTAGAAATTGCACACGAAGCCATCCGCAAGCAAATTAAAGCGCAAGCAGAATTAAGAAAAATAGTTGGCATCACAGAATTACGTGATTATAAAAAACCAGAACAAGACGAAGCCATTCGTGAAAAAGTATATGCTTATGCAAAAGCAAAAGTAGATACGATCGCAAGATTAGGTTCTGCAAAGCATGAAAGAAGCGATGCTTTCTCTGCTTTGAAAAAAGAAATCTTAGAACATTTAGGTACTGAAATCACTGACTTGCAAAAGAAATTAGCAGGTAAGTATTACGAGGACTTGAAATGGGAAGTGGTTAGAGATATGATGGTAGATAGCCGTATTCGTTTAGACGGACGTCAATTAGATGAAGTTCGCCCATTGGCAATGGAAATTGGACCATTACCAACTCCACACGGTTCATCTTTATTTACTAGAGGTGAAACACAATCTTTAACGACAGTCACTTTAGGTACTAAGTTGGATGAGTTGATGCAAGAAACTGCTGCAAGTGCAGAATATGCTAAATTCTTCTTACACTATAATTTCCCTCCATTCTCAACAGGTGAAGTGAAAATGATGCGTGGTGTTGGTCGTCGTGAAGTGGGACATGGTAACTTAGCAATGCGTTCTTTAAAGCAAATGTTACCTGATAGCACTGTATTCCCTTACACATTGCGTGTAGTATCTGATATCTTAGAATCAAATGGTTCGTCTTCAATGGCAACTGTTTGTGCCGGTTCATTAGCATTAATGGATGCAGGTGTGCCTATTCCAAAACACGTAAGTGGTGTGGCAATGGGATTGATTTCTAGAGAAGATGGTAAGTATGCAATCTTAACAGATATCTTAGGTGATGAAGATCATTTAGGAGATATGGATTTCAAAGTTACTGGTACACGTGATGGTATCTGCGGTGTTCAAATGGACATTAAAGTAGATGGCTTAAGCATGGACATTATGAGAGAAGCTTTATCTCAAGCAAGAAAAGGTCGTTTACACATTTTGGATGCGATGTATGAGTGTACACCAGCTGCACGTGCAGATGTGAAGCCACATGCACCAAGAATGGTTAAAATCATCATCGATAAAGAATTTATTGGTGCTGTTATCGGACCCGGTGGTAAGATTATTCAAGAAATGCAAAGAACAACTGGTGCAACAATTAATATTGAGGAAGTGGGTAACCATGGTGAAGTAAGCATCTTCTCTGCAAACAAGGAAAGCCTTGACGCAGCAGTAAGATGGATCAATGGTATTGTAGCTGTTCCAGAAATTGGAGACGAATATGAAGGTGTTGTAAAAGGCATTAAAGAGTTCGGTGCTTTCGTTGAGTTCATGCCAGGCAAACAAGGTTTATTACACATTAGTGAAATAAGCTGGAAGCGTTTGGAAACAATGGAAGGGATCTTTAACGAAGGCGATACAGTGAAAGTGAAATTAATTGGATTAGACCCTAAAACAGGGAAGTTTAAATTAAGTCATAAAGCTTTATTGCCTCGTCCTGAGCAAGCGCCTCGTGAAGACAGAGGTCCTCAACAATAGTTTACAAGTTTTATAGCTTTAAATATAAAATGCCCCGCAAATCGCTGGGCATTTTATTTGTAGCTATCTTTTATACTTTAATCATACAGTTACAACTCAAAAGCCAATCTTAATTAAATAAACAAACATATGTCCAAAGAATACATTCAAATAGCCTTCGATTTTAGCAACCAGGATCAATATGAACTGCTTGTGGCGGAGTTGGTTGAACTTGGTTTTGAAGGATTTAATGAAGAAGAACTGGAGGAAGGTCGGAATGATGGTGTTGACTTATCCAATGGATTAGGCGTAGGCGCTGGACATTGCAAAACCTTTATGCTGAAGGACATATATGAAACAGCATTAGTGCAAAATGAATTAGATATTATATTCAATAAGTATCACTTAAATTATTCTAAATCAGTTATTAAGGAAGAAAATTGGAATGCTATTTGGGAGTCTAATTTTGATCCTGTTAGGGTAGGTGACTTTGTGGGTATTAGGGCACATTTTCATCCAGAATTTGAGCCAGCAGTTACCCATGATATTCTAATAACGCCCAAAATGAGTTTTGGCACAGGGCATCATCCCACCACATTTTCTGTGATGCAGTTGATGCAAAACATTGAATTTAAAGACAAAACGGTCTATGATTTTGGCACAGGAACTGGTATACTTGCCCTTTTAGCTGAAAAATTAGGGGCAAACAAAGTGCATGCAGTAGACAATGACGATTGGTGTATAGAAAATGCAATAGAGAATATCCAAAACAATGCATCAAAGGTGATTACGGTTGAAAAAGTGGCGTCTGCCTTGCAAAAAGACCAATATGATATTGTACTAGCCAATGTGAATAGACACATTATTGAAGCCAATATGGACCAATTAACCCTTATTGGTCAACCTGGTGGAATTTTGGTACTAAGCGGCTTATTAATTGAGGACCAATCAGATATGATTGCTTTAGCCCATTCAAAAGGTTGGATTTTCCAAGTTGCCCAACCCTTAAATGGATGGGTTAGTTTGTTGTTCAATCGGTAGTTTGTATTCTTAAAATTGAGGATGCACTATAGCACTAACAGGCATTATTTTTATTGATCGTATATTTGCCTACCCCAAATTTGATTCCATGAACGAAATGATGCTTGTAATTTTTGCTTATTTGATAGGTTCTATCCCTACATCCATCTGGGTAAGTAAAACTGTTTTTGGAATTGATATTCGTGAATTTGGAAGTGGGAATCCTGGGGCAACCAATACATTTAGAGTGCTGGGGTCTAAATGGGGTGCTTTTGTGATGACCGCTGATATTAGCAAGGGATTGATTGCTACCTCTTTGTACATTCTTATTCCGTATTATTTGCACAACGAATTGGCAAGAACCAATTTTATGATTGTTTTAGGATTGGCAGCCGTATTAGGTCATATTTTTCCTATATGGGCCAACTTTAAAGGCGGAAAAGGGGTGGCAACCATTTTAGGAATGGCATTGGCTATTCAGCCTATTGTGGCGCTCATCTGCATTATTGTTTTTTTGGTAACCTTGTTTACAACCAGATTTGTATCCTTAAGTTCTATGTTAGCAGGTGTGGTATTTATGGTATTGATCCTGTTTATATTCAAAGAAAGAGAAACATCCTATAGAATATTTGCCATCATTGTGGCCATAATGGTGGTGGTAACACATCAAAAGAACATTGGAAGACTCCTTAATGGGAAAGAAAACAAGGCTCCATTGTTCAAAAAAAATAGAAAACAGCAAGATTTAGATTCCTAAACTGTTTTATTTTTAATTGATTATCAATAGATTAGAAAGATTTATTCAATTATCTACTTGCAACTACAAGTAATTGCTTAACTTTACAATCCTTAAAAATCCTAACATTTATGTCGATCAGTCAGAATATTTTGGAGAAATTACAGTTAAAGGATGAAAAAAACTTACTGATTCAAGGTTTACCATCAAGTGTAGAGAAGCAATTTGCAAAATTGAATTACTGTAAGAATTTGACACCTTTACTTAAGACTAGGAAAATAGATTTCGCGCTAATTTTCGCAATTAACCAATTGCAATTAAATAATATTCTAAAAGAGGTATTCTCAGCATTAACACATGAGAGTAAATTATGGATTGCCTATCCAAAAACTAGTTCAAAAATTGTTTCAGATTTAAATAGGGATGCAAGCTGGGAAATTTTAGCCAACAATGAATACGAAGCCATTCGTCAAGTGACTTTGGACCATGTTTGGACTGCATTGCGTTTTACTAAATACGATCAAATTCCAAATAGAAATAGATCCTTCGCTGGATTTAAATCTCCAGATATCGAGATTGACGATTTTGAGAAAAGACTAATTGCTTTACCAATTGAAGTAGAAAAATTATTTCAATCACACGAAGAAGCTAGAGAATTCTTTACATCTCTTTCAATCATCAATCAAAAGGAATATCTAAGTTGGATCAATGGAGCTAAAAAAGATGAAACTAAGCAGAAGCGTTTAGAAGCGACCTTAGAAAAGTTAATTGCTGGTAAGCAAAATCCTTCCGAGAAATAATTGATGGGTTCGGTGGTTGATTTTAATCAACCTATTTAAAGATAACAGTTCCAATAATCTTGGTTAACTCGCGCTCTGCATCTTTAAGATGCTTATGAATATGCAGTAATTGTATTTGTTCCTCTCCATTCACTTGCTCCATATCATCCTGATTCTGACGAATCATTTTCTTAATCTTTCTAAGTTTATAGTAAAGCAGACTTACTTCAATTTGATTTTGGAAAGTGATCTCCTCTACTACTTTCTTGAGACCTAGTTTTTCATTCCATCTAAGACTTAATTCATGTTCTGGCTCAAACAGGCCCATCACCAATTGCTGGATCTGTGGGTCATCGTGGTATTGTAGCGTTTTATTATTTGGGATTTTACCTGCTACTTGCCATTCAAAATAAATTTTTACCAATTGAATCATATCTTGATTATCCAAAGGGAAGGGTTCTAATTCTTCAGCAATCCATGTAGATGCCAATCTGCCATCTGCTATAACTTCGTTACCAAACTCAATTAATAAACGCACTAAGTTTTTTTCATGTAAAAAATCTTTATCAAGAACAAGGTCAATATTCTGTTGATCCTGATTTTCTTGCTGGAAGCTTGGCATCAAAATGGCTGCTTCATCATAGGCCATCTTCTTTTCTTCTTTGACAATTTTGTCACGCTTGAATTTATTGACTAATTGGGTTAAGCCCGTTTCGTCAATTCGTAATATGTCGGCACATTTTCTTACATACTCTTGTAATTTTGTAAAATCTTCTGCCTTATTAATTTTACTTAAAGTCTCCGCCATTTGATTGACTAGAATATTTTTTTTATTTAAGTCGTTACCAACTTCTTTTAATTGAACTTCTAATTGAAATAGTATAAAGTCCTTCTTTGCAGATTGAACAAAAGCACGGAAGGCATCTACACCCACTTTATTGACATAACTATCTGGATCCTCATTGTCTGGAATCAACACCAATTGTACATTCAGCCCTTCTTCCAATGCCATATCCAATCCCCTTAACGCTGCCTTCACACCTGCAGCGTCACCGTCATAAATGATGGTCAGGTTTTGAGTATATTTTTTAACTAACCTCAATTGATCGATCGTCAAAGAGGTACCACCACTTGCCACTACATTTTCAATACCAGCTTGGTGTAAACTCACCACATCTGTATACCCTTCTACCAATAAACATTCATTGGCTTTATCAATGGCAGTTCTTGCAAAATAAGACCCATAAAGAATCCTGCTCTTAATGTAAATCTCGTTCTCTGGCGTATTGATATATTTTGGGGAACGGTCATTCTTGGCAATTTGTCTTGCACCAAAACCTATGATCTTGCCAGTCGTATTATGGATAGGGAAGATGATACGGTCCCTATAATTATCCTGCCATCCGCCATCTCTTTCCACCACTAAACCTGTTCTTGCAAATAGTTCCGGATTGAATTGATTTTGAATCAATGCCTTTGCTAGACTATCTCGTTCAGAAGGATTGTAGCCAATTTTAAATTTTTCTACAATTGGGCGTAAAAAACCACGGTGCTGCATATAACTCTGTGCAATGGTTTCACCTGCTTCTGTATCCCAGTATTGTTTGGTAAAGAACTCCATTGCAAAATGATTGATCGCATATAAACTGTCTGCAGTTTGTTGTGCCATCTTTTGCGCAGGACTTGTCTCGGTTTCTTCAATTTCTATATTGTATCTCGCAGCCAACCATCTTAAAGCTTCTACATAACTATACTTTTCGTGTTCCATCAAAAAAGTGATGGTATTACCGCTCTTGCCACAGCCAAAACATTTGTAAATTTCTTTGGCAGGGGAGACTGTAAATGAGGGAGATTTTTCGTTATGGAAAGGGCAGTTGCCTAAATAATTGGTGCCTCTTTTCTTCAATTTCACAAATTCGCCTACCACATCAATGATGTCAATTCGGCTGGTAATTTGTTGAATGGTTTGAGGCGTAATCATAGGAGCGCGAATTTAACAAATCTTATACTATTCTTGGGTAGAAAACTCCATATCGTCACTATCAAGTAATTCTCGTTCAATTTCTTCCATTTGAACGATATCCCAGGCTTCTGTTTCGGTAGGCGTTAAGTTCATCACTTCGCCAAATTCAGTCAAATCTAGG
>CAINOI010000037.1 GCA_903851465.1 uncultured Bacteroidota bacterium | reverse complement strand
CCCTGTCTATATTTTATTGAACAAACCAAAAGATTATATCTGTACAGCGAATGATCCAGAAGGAAGAAAGACGGTGTTAGATATCATTAAAAATGCGACAACACAAAGAATGTTTCCTGTAGGTCGTTTGGATAGAAACACAACTGGTGTTTTAATTTTAACCAACGATGGTGATTTGGCGCAAAAGCTAACGCATCCTTCTTATGAAATTAAAAAAATCTACGAAGTAACATTAGACAAGCCTGTGACCAAGGCCGATATGGAGTCTATTGCAGCAGGTGTTGATTTAGAAGATGGATTCATTGCTGCAGATGCAGTAAGTTATTTATCCAATACTTCAAAAAATGTCATTGGCATTGAAATTCATAGCGGAAGAAACAGAATTGTAAGAAGAATATTTGAACACCTTGGTTACGATGTGAGACATTTGGACAGGGTCATGTTCGCGAATTTAACTAAGAAGAATGTGGATCGTGGCAAGTGGCGTTTCTTAGCAGAAAAAGAAGTACGCACATTGAAGTTTTTAAATAAGTCATTTACAAGAAAAGCAAGTAAGTAGGGATGTTAGATATATTATTTGAGGATCAAGACATGATTGTCATCAACAAACCTGCTGGTGTATTAAGTATCCCAGATCGTTTTGGTAAAACGCTTTCCATTAAGTCGCTATTACAAGACAAATACGGTACTATTTTTACAGTACATCGATTGGATCAAGCAACAAGTGGTCTCATTATTTTTGCAAAAAATGCCGAAGCACATAAAGCACTAAGCCTATTGTTTGAAGGAAGAACCATTGAAAAAAAATACCTTGGCATTGTAGTAGGCCGTCCCGAACAAAATGGAAGTATTGACGGAAGTATTATGGAACATCCTATTAAAAAGGGACAGATGTACATTCATGTAAAAGGGAAAGTGGCATTAACAACCTATGAAGTAGTGACTTACTACAAACGCTACGCCTTGGTTTCATTCCAAATTCATACAGGAAGGACCCATCAAATTAGAGTGCACGCAAAACATATGGGACATCCTATTGTTGCAGATGAAATTTACGGAGATGGTGAAAAATTACTACTATCAAGTATCAAAAAAAAGAATTTCAAACTAAGTAAATCCGAAGAAGAAGAAAAACCACTCTTAGGAAGACACGCCTTACATGCGCATACTTTAAAACTTGTTTTTAAAGAACAAGCATTTGCTTTTGAAGCACCACTTCCAAAAGATTTGGCTGCTACAATCAAACAACTGGATAAATGGAATGCGATTTAATTATTTATTTGGCTGAGGGGTATAGCGTAAATATGGTTTCACAATTTCTACTCCTTTAGGAAATTGCACAATCGCATCTTCGGTTTTGATAGCAGGTACAACTATTACCTTTTCACCATCCACCCAGTTTGCTGGAGTAGCTACACTATAATTCGCAGTCAACTGCAAAGAATCTATCACTCTTAAGACTTCGACAAAATTCCTACCAGTTGAGGCAGGATATGTCAATGTCAATTTAATTTTCTTATCTGGACCAATAATGTATAAAGCCCTAACTGTAAAAGTTTCAGAAGCATTTGGGTGGATCATATCATAGAGGCCTGCCACATGTTTATCTTCATCTGCAATGATAGGGAATCCGACATGCACGTGTTGCGTTTCATTGATATCATTGATCCATGTTTTATGACTTTCTACCCCATCCACACTTAAAGCCAATACTTTTACATTTCTTTTTTCAAATTCTTGTTGCAAAGCTGCAGTTCTTCCAAGCTCAGTGGTACAAACTGGTGTGAAATCTGCAGGGTGGGAAAATAAAATACCCCAACTATCTCCTAAATATTGATAGAAATTAATGTCCCCGATGCTTGTCTTAGCATTAAAGTCTGGCGCGATGTCTCCTAGTCTTAAACTCATAATTGAATCAATTGAAACTTAAAGATAGTATTTCTCTACCAATTTAGTAGACTTTTAATTTTATTTAAAAATAAATTTTGTGAGACATTCAAATGAAAAAATATAAAATTAGCGTTCAGCAATCCATTATGCTGAATGATCCGTTTCAGTATATAAATCTAATAACCCGTCAGGCAAGACTACATTCACTTGCTTTTTAGCATGGTCCACTCCTTTAAGACTCTCCTCATGTAAGGGAATATAGGCTTCCTGACCTTGGTATAAAATCGTCACCATTAATTGATGGGGCTGTTCTATCACTTCTTGAATTTTACCTAGTGCTTTACCTTGCTCTACCACCACATAGCCTAATAATGAAAGGGGGGAACTTTTATCAACTAGTAATTGGAACTCAGCTTCTGGTAGCCATACTTTTTTACCTATCAAAATACTGCAGGCTTCTCTTGTTGTTATACCCTCTACTTGCAAATGGGTCAAGCTTTCTGTTTTAGCAGTGGCAGACTGAATGAAATAGGGAATAAAACTGGCTGCGTTTTTTTCAATAAAAATAGCGTCAATGCCTTTAAAGTGAATGGGTGTACCCAATGCATGTTCTAATATAATATGTCCTGTTAGACCATGTGCAGCTACGATTTTTCCGATATGGATATATTCACTCATACTCAAATTTAGTAAATGATTGGAGGATAAAAAAACCTCCCGAAATTCGGGAGGTTAAATGCTATTGAATCTTAATGAAATTGCAGATTAAATTATTCCGCAGCTGGTGTTTCTTCAGCAGCCGCTTCAGCAGCTGGTGCTTCAACTTCAGCAGGTACTTCTTCAGCTACTACTTCTGGAGCTGCTGCTTCAGCAACAACTTCAGCAGGTGCTTCTTCCGCAACTGGTTCAGCTACTTTCTTAACTACAGGAACATACACTTTTTTAGCAGCTTGTGCTTTTTTGTGTGCATCATTCTTAGAAGCAATTGATGTTTCATGCTCAGCATACCAAGATTCAAACTTAGTCATTGCAGTTGCATCATCAAATAGACCTAATTTAACACCACGTAATAAGTGTTTTAAATAAAGTACTCCTTTGAAAGATAAAATTCTGCGAACGGTGTCAGTAGGTTGAGCACCTTTGTTTAACCACTCTAAAGACTTTTGACGATCTAAGTTGATTGTCGCAGGAACAGTTAAAGGATTGTAAGTACCAATTTTCTCGATGAATTTACCATCTCTTGGTGCGCGTCCGTCAGCCACTACTATAAAGTAGAAAGGCCTTTTTTTACTACCATGACGCTGTAGTCTCATTTTTACTGCCATTTTAAATAGAAATTTATAGGCGTTAACAAATAGGGTTAAGGGGGCAAAGATAAAAGAAACTAGTGAATTCACCCAATTAAATGGAAAAAGATAAGCAAAATTGCTAAATAAAAGCTGAAAATCAACTACTTATAACCTAATCAATTCAACTTATCTCCTCATTCCAGGCATTTTACTAGCCATTGCAGCGCCCATTGGGCCACTCATCGTCTTCATCATTTGTTTCATTTGGTCAAACTGTTTGATAAAGGCATTGATTTCAGCAAGGTCTTTTCCTGCACCTTTTGCGATTCTTGCTTTTCTACTTGGCGTTAAAGTATCTGGATTTCTTCGCTCAATTAAAGTCATGGATTGAATGATGGCCTCTACCCCTTTAAAAGCATCTTCCTTAATGTCTATATCTTTGATGCTTTTCCCAACGCCTGGTATCATGCCCATTAAATCTTTCAGGTTACCCATTTTTTTGATCTGCTGTATTTGGGTTAAAAAATCTTCAAAATCAAATTGATTTTTTCTAATTTTCTTTTCTAATTTTTTCGCTTCAACTTCATCAAATTGTGCTTGCGCTTTTTCAACTAAAGAAGTAATATCTCCCATCCCTAAAATTCTTTGCGCCATCCTCTCTGGATAAAAAACATCTAAAGTATCCATCTTCTCTCCACTACTCATGAACTTGATTGGCTTGTTCACGGTGTACTTAATGGACAAGGCAGCACCACCTCTAGTATCGCCATCTAACTTTGTTAATACTACTCCAGTAAAATCTAATCGGTCGTTGAAAGTCTTTGCTGTATTGACTGCATCCTGCCCTGTCATTGAGTCTACGACAAATAAAATTTCTTGCGGTTGAATGGCAGATTTGATATTTGCCACTTCATTCATCATCATTTCGTCAACTGCAAGTCGACCTGCAGTATCTATGATAATGACATTTTTATTATTTTGTTTTGCGTATGCAATTGCATTTTGAGCAATGGAAACTGCATCTTTATTTTCTCTTTCTACAAATATATCCACCCCAATTTGTTCTGCTAATACCGTCAACTGATCCATGGCTGCAGGACGATAAATATCGGCAGCAACCAATAGTGGGGATTTTTTTTGTGCTTTGAGGTATGTGGCTAATTTACCAGAAAAAGTGGTTTTACCACTACCCTGCAAACCCGCTACTAAAATGATGGTTGGATTTTTTGAAGTATCTAATAAACTTGCTTCAGAACCCATTAATGCAGTTAATTCATCTTGCACTATTTTAACCATCAACTGACCAGGACTAATAGCATTGATTACTTTTTCACCTACCGCTTTTTCTTTGATACTATCTGTAAATTCTTTAGCAATCTTAAAATTCACATCGGCATCCAACAATGCTTTTCTGATATCTTTAAGGGTATTGGCCACATTCAATTCGTTGATGCGGGATTGCCCTTTTAGATGTTTAAACGCTGATTCTAATTTTTCACTAAGTGCATTGAACATAGGTCTGTCTTTATAGTTTGCAAAGATAAGTGTTCAAAGGCACTGAAAATCAGGTCATTTTAAGTTCAATTTTGTTTTCAAATACACCAATGTAGCAAATTTATAACTTGACTTAACCTATTGATTATCAATAAATGAGACTAGAAAATAAGCTAATATGTGAAGTCTTTACAGTTTGTTAACGAATTAAGTGAATAAAATACTTGGAGGCATGCTTTTATTTAATATTATTGCATCAAATGAGTCCTAAATAGGGCAGATTGATATTATGAGTAAAAAATTACTATTTACACTTGAGTTTCCGGTTAGATGTTCTCCTGCAATCTTATTTGAATTCCTTTCCACGGCGTCTGGTTTACAAGAATGGTTTGCAGATAGAGTGGATGAATGGGAAAATGTGTTCAGTTTTTCATGGAATGGCGGCACACCAGACAAGGCAGAGATTTTAGATCAAGAAGAAAATAAATTCATTCGTTTTAGATGGTTACACAGCGAAAAGAATGAATATTTTGAATTTTGTATTGAAAAAACAGAGATTTCAAATCAAACTGTATTGATCATTAAGGATTTTGCTGAGAAAAATGAAATCAAAGACCAAAGTCAACTTTGGGGTTATCAAATCAAAGAGCTATTTCATAGAATAGGTAGCTAGCACTACAACCTTGTTCAAAAAATTAGACATACTAATTCTTAGGGCTTTCATCGGACCCTTTTTGGCTGCATTGACTATTTCAATATTCGTGCTAACCATGCAATTCTTTTGGCTATACATTGACGATTTGGTTGGCAAAGGATTAGATACATTCATCATCTTGAAGTTAGTTGGCCTTGTCTCTATCAGCATGTTGACGACCGCTATTCCTTTGGCATTGCTTTTTTCATCGATCATGACATTTGGAAACCTTGGTGAGAGTTTTGAACTCATCGCCATTAAGTCTGCGGGTATTCCCTTGGTTCGTTTTATGCGACCACTATTTATTTTTGCAATCTTCCTGGCAGGTATTGCTTTTCTATTAGCCAATAATATTATTCCAGTTTCTCAAATGCGTCTGACCACTTTGAAATATGAAATCATCATTTCAAAACCCGCAATTGATTTAAAGGAAGGCGTTTTTTACGACAAGATTGACGGCTATGTGATTAAATTAGGCAAGAAAGAAGCAAATGATAGTGTGATTAAAGACATTGTAATTTTTGAGAAAAAATTTGGACTGCAGGACAATATGATTATGGCTAAGTCAGGCGTGATGCGCGTTACGCCAGATAAAAAGTTTTTAGAATTTATTTTATACAACGGGTGGCGTTACCAGGAAAAAGGGTATAGAGCAACTACCAATACCGAATTTACAAGACTCAATTTTAAAGAATATAAAAAAGTTTTTGACCTGAAAAGTTTTCAGATGAACAAGACTGTAGATGTTATTTATGATCCAAAAATGTTGAGCGTTAGACAATTGGGCAAAGCAATAGATTCTATTCAATCGATGGATAGTTTTTTTATCAAAAAAACACAAATAGAAATTAATCCCTATTTAAAATTTAAATTATATAAGGATAGTGCAAATTTATTTAAAGCGATAAAATCTACCCCAGTCGATAATTTTGATTCAATCATCCCAAAAGAAGACCAATTAAGTATTAGCGAAGCAGTTGGCTATGAATTTTCCTCTTTGCAAAATAATTTAGCAAGCTTAGTGACCATATATAAAGAGCAACAACATGCCGAAATAATGCATGCGATTGAATGGCATCGTAAATTCACACTCTCGTTCGCATGTATTGTGTTGTTTTTAATTGGGGCGCCATTGGGTGCTATTATCAGAAAAGGAGGGCTAGGCGCACCAATGGTTTCGGCCATCGCCTTTTTTGTAGTGTTCTTCTTGCTCAATAATTTTGGCGAGAAGTTAGCCAAGTCTGGACAGTGGTCCGTTTATGCTGGCATGTGGCTGTCAAGCTTGTTTTTAATACCTGTAGGCCTATTCCTAACCTACAAGGCAATGCGTGATTCACAGTTGTTTAACCAAGAATTTTACTACCGTTTTTTACAGCCAATTAAAGTAACTTTACAGAAGCACTTTAAAAAATAATCCTATGTCCAGTTCATTTAACAGTAGACGTCAGTTCATTAAACAAACTGGCAAAGCAGGTATTGCCATGGCGAGTATGCCACTTATTCATACACTTGACGGATTGCAATTGAGCCAGGAGGTGACTTATATACAACAACCATTGCCCTATTCCTACAATGCTTTAGAACCATTCATAGATGCGATGACGATGGAGATCCATCATACAAAACACGCGGCAGGTTACACTAAGAATTTAAATGACGCATGTGTTGCAGAAAAAGTAGATATAAAAACAAAATCAATCACTGACTTATTAGCATCCATCTCAAAGTACTCAGTTAAAATGCGTAACAATGCAGGTGGTCATTATAACCATGAATTATTTTGGCAATCCATGCAACCCGCGCCTGCTTCAATACCAACAGGTAACTTAGCTAAAGCGATAGAAAAATCATTTGGCAGTTTTGTTGATTTTCAAAAAGCTTTTTCAGAGGCAGCAAAAAATAGATTCGGAAGTGGATGGGCTTGGCTTATCCTTAATGAAAAAAATGAACTAGCCATCTGTTCAACAGCCAATCAAGACAACCCATTAATGGATCTTGCCGAAACAAAAGGATACCCGTTATTAGGATTGGATGTGTGGGAACATGCTTACTATTTAAAATACCAGAACAAAAGAGCAGATTATATTAACAATTGGTGGAATCTTGTCAATTGGAAATTTGTGGAAGAAAGATACAACGGATTCAAATTCTAATTCATTTATTAATTTATCCCATTGCAAGCAGCTAAACAGAATTTAAAAATACAATTCTATGTCACTTCCTTAAGTGTCATTCTATTTGTATTGAAGTTTGTCGCCTATTTCATGACACACTCGCTTTCAGTATTATCCGATGCACTAGAGAGTATTGTGAATGTGTTGGCTGGCGCCATTGGACTCTACAGTTTATATGTCGCATCTAAGCCTAAAGACAAGGAGCATCCTTATGGTCATGGAAAGGCAGAATTTATTTCAGCCGCTTTTGAAGGAAGTTTAATCATTGCTGCTGGTTTGATTATTTTTTACGAATCTATTAATGCCTTTTTTAAGCCCTCAGAATTGCATAGCTTAGACAATGGCTTATGGGTTTTATTAGTCACCGCTTTTTTGAATTTGTTTGCTGGTTTGATTGCAAAAAAAATGGGCAAAAAAAATAATTCACTCGCATTAACCTCAAGTGGACAACATTTAATTTTAGACAGCTTCACCACATTTGCAGTGTCTATAGGGATTGGTGTTGTACTATTGACCAATATCACTGGCATTGACGCCATACTCGCCATTTTAATGAGCTTTTGGATCATTTACAATGGCTATAAAATCATTAGGGCATCCTTAGCTGGCATTATGGATGAAGCCGATTTAGCATTATTAGAGGAAGTGGTGAGCGAACTAAATAAAAATAGAAATGTACAGTGGGTTGACCTTCATAATTTAAGAGTGATTAAATATGGTAGCCTAATGCATATTGACTGCCATCTTACAGTGCCTTGGTTTTTAAATGTCAATGAAGCGCACTACGTAGTAGAAGAATTTACGAATTTAATTAAGGAAAAGTTTGGCGCGAGCATTGAATTTTTTGTGCACACAGATGGATGTATGCCTTACAGTTGCCCTATATGTTTAGCTGAAAATTGTGCGCAAAGAAAAGCCCCATTTGAACAAAAATTAGACTGGACCATTGAAAATGTATTATCAGATTTAAAACATCAACTATAAAAATTAGGTTATGAATGCATGGAAGGAATTTCAAGAAGCAAATAAGGATCGTTTTTTACAAGAGTTATTGGACTTATTACGCATACCAAGTGTGAGTGCAAAATCCGAACATAACCACGACATGCAAGCCTGTGCAAAAGCAGTCGCAAAATCTTTGACAGATGCTGGAGCGCAAGTGGCTACCATTTATGAAACAGAAGGGCACCCAATTGTTTATGGAGCAATTATTGTTGATCCAAGTTTCCCAACGGTCTTAGTATACGGACATTACGATGTGCAGCCAGCTGACCCATTGGAACTTTGGAAGAGTGGCCCATTTGATCCAACTATTATTGATGGAAAAATATTTGCCCGTGGTGCTTGTGATGATAAAGGACAGTTTTATATGCATGTAAAGGCCTTGGAGATGATGACTAAGACCAATACCATGTGCACTAATATTAAATTTGTTATTGAAGGTGAGGAAGAAATTGGAAGTCCAAATTTGGCCACCTTCGTAAAAGCCAATAAAGACTTATTAAAAGCAGATGTGATCTTAATTAGCGACACCGCTATGATCAGCATGGATACGCCGTCTATCGATATTGGCGTTAGAGGTTTAAGCTATATCGAAATAGAAGTAACAGGACCTAATAGAGATTTACATAGTGGCGTGTATGGTGGCGCAGTGGCGAATCCAATTACCATCTTATCAAAAATGATTGCTGCTTGTCATGATGAAAATAACCATATCACCATCCCTGGATTTTATGATGACGTGATTGAATCGACGGATGCCGAGCGCTCAAAAATGGCCGAAGCGCCTTTTGATTTAAGTGAGTTCAAGCAAGACTTAGGCATTGCGAATGTATGGGGCGAAAAAGGCTATAGCACGAATGAAAGAACAGGTATCAGACCAACACTCGAAGTGAATGGTATTTGGGGAGGCTACACAGGTGAAGGCGCAAAAACAGTTTTACCTTCAAAAGCATTTGCTAAAATTTCATGCCGATTGGTGCCGAATCAATCTTCTACAGTCATCACAGAAAAAGTGTTGAATTATTTTAAATCCATCGCACCTGATAATGTGACTGTTGCTGCTTTTGAGCACCATGGTGGGGAACCTTATATCACACCGATAGATTCACACGAATACCAAAGCGCTGCAAAAGCAATTGCGACCACATTTGGAAAAGACCCTATCCCTGTAAGAGGCGGTGGCAGTATTCCTATCTGTTCTTTATTTGAACAAGAACTTGGATTGAAAATTGTATTCATGGGATTTGGTTTAGATAGTGACAATTTACATAGCCCAAATGAAAAATACGATATCGTAAATTTTTATAAAGGCATTGAAACCATCCCTTATTTTCATCAATTCTTTGCCGAAAAAAAATAAGGATACATGTCTGCGCCAGAAGTAAAGAAAGAAAAATTAAGACTCGATAAATATTTGTGGTCCATCCGCGTCTTTAAGTCAAGAAGTTTGGCTACAGAAGCTATTGATAAGGGTCGCGTGAAATTAAACGGAGAAAATGTAAAAGCATCTCGCAATGTGGTGATTGGAGATGTCTATGAAGCAAGAACAGAGCATAAGAACTGGGTGTTAAAAGTAACGCAACTTCTAGATGGACGACTTGCCTATGCAGAAGCCATCAAATATTATGAAGATTTAACCCCAGTGGAAGAATTAGAAAGAGTAAGGCAAGTTGCAGCCACTTTTCAAACTGGCAAGCGCTTGAGTAAAATAGGTCGACCTACCAAAAAGAACCGCCGAGATTTAGGCGATTTTTTGGACTAATCTCAATTATCTTTGTGGCATGACCATTGAAATTCTAACAGTACTTCCAGAGCTTCTTAACAGCCCTTTTGCACACAGCATCATGAAGCGTGCACAAGAGCGAGGGCATCTTGATATCAAGTTACATCAATTAAGAGACTGGGCCATTAATAAACACGGACAGGTAGATGATTACCAATATGGTGGTGGTGCAGGAATGGTGATCATGTGTGAACCACTCGCCAATGCCATTGATGATTTGCAAAAAGAAGGAGGCGCATTTGATGAAATCATTTTTGTCACGCCTGATGGTAAAAGATTTGAACAAAAAGACGCCAACACCTTATCCTTAAAAAATAGAATACTGATTATTTGTGGACACTATAAAGGCATTGATCAAAGAATTAGAGATTTGTATGTCACTCAAGAAATTTCAATCGGCGACTATGTATTGAGTGGAGGTGAATTGGCTGCTGCTGTTATTGTAGACGCGGTAGGTAGATTAATTCCTGGTGTTTTAAATGACGAAACATCGGCCTTAACAGATTCTTTTCAAGACAACTTATTGGCTCCACCCGTTTTTTCTAGGCCTGCAGACTTTCGTGGATTAACTGTCCCTGAAGTATTGTTACAAGGTGACCCAAAGAAAGTGGATCAATGGAGATCAGAACAGGCATTGATTAGAACAAAAACAAGACGACCAGATTTATTAGATTTAGACTAAGTAAGTTAAGATTAAACTACTAATACTCCGCTTGTAACAAATAGCCCTTTTTTTACGTTTAATATTTGCATCTTTGCATGTCCAAAATACCTTGATGAAACGACCTATTCTATTTTACGCCAATCTTCTATTTTTGCTACTTGTTCAATCTGCGATAGGGCAAACTACTGCTCCTAATCAAAAGGATTTTAAATTGACAATTAAACCTGCAAAAATGGCCATCAAATTAGATGGGGTCATGGACGAGGCGGCTTGGAATACCGTTACTGAAGTCACTGATTTTAAAAAGAAATTTCCAAATGATATTGGTGCTGCAAAAAAACAAACAGAAGTCAAAGTTTTATATGATGATAAAAATATCTATTTCGGATTCAAAGTGTATGATAGTGGGACTGCAATTACAAGAAGTTTAAAAAGAGATGTAGGACATGACGGCATGGATGGAGTAGGTATTATTTTGGATCCTACCAATCAACAGACCAATGGTTTTTATTTTGTGCTGAGTACGCTCAATGTGCAGTCAGAAGATCAATTATCCGGATCAAGTAGTGACGGGATCAATTATAGCTGGGATAGTAAGTGGTTTTCAATGACCAAAGAATACGGAGATTACTGGATTGCCGAAATCGCTATTCCATTTAAATCGATTCGTTATGATGCTGAAAATAAAAATTGGGGTGTCAACTTTGTAAGGATTGATGCGAAAAATTTTGAATACAGTACTTGGACGAAGGTTGCTACGAATTTTAAATCATATGATCTTGGATTAACTGGATTAATGCAATGGGAAGAGAAGCCTCCTGTAAGTTCAAACAATGTCATCTTATTACCTTATGTAACTGGAGGCGCTTCAAATGATAAACAATTAGCACAAACAAACACCACTGGCAACGCGGGATTTGATGCAAAGATTGCTTTGAATTCTGCATTAAACCTTGACTTAACGGTGAATCCCGACTTCTCACAAGTGGAAGTAGATAACCAAGTGACCAATCTAACCAGGTTTAGTATTTTCTTACCAGAGAGAAGGGCCTTCTTTTTAGAAAATGCAGATTTATTTGCAGGATTTGGCATCCCTCCCATTCGACCATTTTATTCAAGAACGATTGGCTTGGATAAAAATGGAAATAAAATACCCATCTTATTTGGAGCTAGATTGTCTGGAAATTTATCACCCGATGTAAGGATTGGTGCCATGAATATGCAAACAGGCAGACAAGGAGATTATGCTCCTGAAAATTTTTCAGCATTTACCTTGCAGAAAAGGGTGTTAAAAAGATCCATGCTCAAAGGTTATTTTTTAAACAGAGAAAATTTTATTTCAGTGGAGGAAGAAAAAAAGAATCCACTTGACAAATACGGCAGGAATGCGGGTGTGAGCTTTAACTATTCTAATGCAACAGGTACTGTTGGCTATTGGGCCAACTATAACCTATCCATGAAGCCTACAGTCAAAGACTTAAATAATTACTACGAAATAGGTGCAAATTACGATTCTCGAAAATTTGGATTTGTAATTGACTTAGCCAATGTGGGTAAGAATTATTATACCGACATGGGTTTTGTACAAAGAATCGAAAACTATGATGCCATTCGAGATACAGCAATTAGAGTTGGATATAAACATGTTTTTTCAGAGATTTCTTACAATATTTTACCATCAAAGGGCAAGATTGGCAGGATTGAGACTTCTGCTCAAAATTCAATTATATTTAATCCAGACAATAGTTTTAATGAATGGGAAAGTGCCCTTCAAATAAAAACAGATTTCAAAAACGCGTCTAGTTTAAAAATTGCATTAACAAATAATATCACCAACCTACTTTTCGCAACCCGTTTTACAGATGGCATACCACTGCCAGCAAAACAATACCAATATGCAAAATTTGGCATTGGATATGGTTCTGATGCAAGGAAATTATTTGGATGGATGTCCGAAATTGCATTTGGACAATTCTACAATGGAACAGTTCAAAGTCTTGGCGCAGGAATCAACTGGAGAAGTCAACCCCACCTTAACCTTCGCTTAAATGCCCAATACAATGATATTCAATTACCTGGTGTATATGGAAACAGAAAATTGTTTTTAGTAGCGCCTAGAATTGAATACAATTTTAACACGAAGTTATTTTGGACCACATTTATTCAGTACAATACACAGGCAAACAACTTTAACATCAATAGTAGATTGCAATATCGTTATAAACCAATGAGTGATTTCTTCTTAGTTTATACGGATAACTATTTTACCGATCCTTTATTTAAAAATAAGAATAGAGCGCTTATCTTTAAGCTTAGTTATTGGTTTTAAATCATTTACCTAAGCAACCCTATGCAAACAACCACCATTCAAGGTCAGTACGTTGACATTTTGAATAAACGTATTTATCCAGCAACTGTATTGATTCAAGAAGGCATCATTGTATCCATTACTGAATGTGATGCTGCACCGAATCAATTTATATTACCAGGTTTTATAGACAGTCATGTGCATATTGAAAGTAGTATGCTTGTGCCTAGTTCATTTGCTAGACTGGCAGTGGTACATGGAACCATTGGAACCATTAGCGATCCGCACGAGATTGCGAATGTGTGTGGTTTAGAAGGCGTGCAATACATGATTGACAATGGAAAAAAAGTACCCTTTCATTTTTTCTTTGGTGCACCAAGCTGTGTACCTGCAACACAATTTGAAACGGCCGGTGCTGTCATTGACAGTGTTGCTACTGCAGCCCTATTAGCATCTCCAGATATTTATTATTTAAGTGAAATGATGAACTTTCCTGGTGTATTACATCAAGATGCAGAAGTCATGCAAAAAATAAAAGCTGCGCATGCCATTGGCAAGCCTGTTGATGGACATGCCCCTGGACTGATGGGCGAACAAGCAAGACAATATATAGAGGTGGGTATTAGCACCGACCACGAATGTTTCACGATCGAAGAAGCAGTTGATAAATTAAGTTTTGGAATGCATATTTTAATTCGTGAAGGAAGTGCCGCTAAAAATTTTGAAGCATTGTATGAATTGATAGATGACCATCCTAAAAAAGTCATGTTGTGCAGCGACGATAAACATCCTGATAGTTTATTAGAAGGGCATATTAACCAATTATGTGCAAGGGCTATCGCAAAAGGCATCAATGTATTCAATGTATTAAGAGCTGCTTGTATCAATCCAGTAATACATTATAAATTACCAACAGGTTTTGCAAGGGTCAATGATCCTGCAAACTTGATATTGGTAGAAGACCTTAGTCATTTTAAAGTGCTTGAAACTTATATTAATGGGCAATTGGTTGCAAAAGATGGTCATTCATTGATTGAGCCTGTTCAAGCAACACACATCAATCAATTCAATGCGCATCCAATCACATTGTTAGACCTTCAATTACCTATTGCAACCTATCCAAACAAAGACGGCTTGGTTCCTGTAATACATGCGATAGATGGACAATTGATTACCAATTTAGTTTGGGCTAAACCCAATATAAAAGACAGTGAAATTGTAGTAGATACTGAACAAGACATATTGAAAGTGGTCGTTTACAATCGTTACCATGCAGCTAAACCAAAAATAGGACTCATACAGTCTTTTGGATTTAAATCGGGCGCGATTGCTTCCACTGTGGCACACGATAGCCACAATATCATTGCGGTTGGTGTAGACGATGAAAGTATTTTAAAAGCGATTAACTTGGTGGTCCATGAAAAAGGAGGCATCAGCTGTGTAAAAGGGGCACTTTCAAAAGTAATTGGTTTGCCAGTTGCTGGATTAATGAGTACCGAAGATCCTTACAAGGTGGCTAATGACTATATTGAAATAGACAAAATGGCCAAATCATTAGGAACGCAACTTGGATCACCCTTTATGACACTTAGTTTTATGGCATTACTAGTTATCCCACACATAAAAATGAGTGATCTTGGCCTTTTTGATGGAGACCAATTTAAATTATATTAATTTTATAGCATTGGGATTATAAGCATACACATTTAAAAAAAGAATATGGTTATTGACTTAAGCAAGCATAACAGTTTATTAAATCATTGGGTAGCAGAATTGAGAGATGTTCAAGTGCAAAATGATAGAATGCGTTTTAGAAGAAATATAGAACGTATTGGAGAAGTGGCGGCCTATGAATTAAGCAAGACCTTGCATTTTAAAACTGTGGATGTCACTACCCCACTGGGTATCGCCTCCACTTCATTACTAGAAGAACAACCTGTATTGGCGACTATTCTAAGAGCTGGTCTGCCATTACATCAAGGCATGTTGAATTATTTTGATAAAGCAGATAATGCATTCATTTCGGCTTACAGAAAACACCACCCAGATGGCAGTTTTGAAATCAGTCTTGAATACTTAAGTTGCCCTAACTTAAATGACCGTGTTTTAATTTTATGTGACCCAATGTTGGCAACTGGTGCCTCTTTAGTGGAGACCATTCAGGCAATACAAAAAACATATACCCCATCACAAATTCATATTGTTGTGACCATTGCAAGTCAAAAGGGAATTGAGCATGTAGAAAAAGAATTAGGCGCTGCTATTCCTATTTGGTGTGCAGCAATCGATCCTACATTAAATGACAAAAGCTATATCGTTCCGGGCTTAGGAGATGCTGGCGATCTTGCATTTGGCACTAAAATGCAATCATAGATCCCGGTTCATTCGTATCTTTATCCAAAATACGAATCATTGCTAAAAGAACTGATTTTATCTATACGTGCTTACTTCTTAGCACACCAATTTATTATAGAACATAAATTGTGGAAATGGATGGTGCTGCCTGGTATCATCTACACAACTTTGTTCCTCATAGGCATGAACTATTTTGGACAAACTTCAAGTTTTTTCATTGAATCTATCATCTTAAAAACTGGGCTAAAATCATTCATTGATAGCTTGAATAGTAATTGGCTAGGTTTTTTTATTACGATGGGTAGTTTCTGGCTTTGGTTTACTTTACTTCTTTTTTACTTTGCTTTGTTCAAATACATTTTTTTAATATTTTTTGCACCGCTATTCGCTTATTTGCATTTACGTATTGTTGCAATTCAGCAAGCAATTCCATTTACATGGAATAAGGAGGATTATTTTAAATTAATGGCAAGATCTGTATTAGTCAATTTGAACAATATGCTTTGGCAGACAGTCTATCTTATACCTATTGTCTTAGTTTGTACTTTACCTGTAGTAGGTTGGTTTACACCATTGTTTACCATATTAATGGAAAGCTATTTTCTTGGATTTGCGATGATGGATTTTGGAATGGCTACAGAAAAGCACAACAGAAATTTTGCCTCGGTCTATTTGAACCGACATAAAGGCCTTCCTGTTGGCAATGGTATTGTATTTTACCTTTTACACTTACTTCCAATGATTGGATGGATTTCGGCTCCATTTTATGCACTGGTTGCTGCGCATTTGAATACCCAAGAAATTAAAGACACCGAATAATGAAAGAAGCATTAGGAAAAGTTTTGTTGCTGCCTATGCTATTGCATGAAGAAGGCTGGGAAGCGCTTCCAAAAGATGTTGCTCATTGGATTCAATCATGCGATGCATTTTTTGTAGAAAATGAAAAAACAACCAGAAGGTATTTTAAAAAAATCTGGAAAGAAATGGTGATCGACCATTATCAATGGTATACAATCCACCAAGTAGAAGAAGCGCAGGTCAATGCATTTATACAACTTTTAAAATCAGGTAAAACAATTGGTATTGTTTCGGAAGCAGGCTGTGCAGGGATTGCAGACCCAGGACAATTTTTGGTTAGCGCAGCGCAGCAATTAAGTGCTACAGTGAAACCTTATATGGGACCATCCTCTATCTTATTGTCTTTAATGGCAAGCGGCTTTAATGGGCAAGGATTTACATTTAATGGCTACTTGCCTATAGATGCTACAGAAAGAAAAAAGAAAATTCAACAATTGGAGCAAATTGTGACTAGCAATGGCATTGCGCAGTTGTTTATTGAAACGCCCTATAGAAACAACCAGTTATTAGATGCGATTATTCAATCATGCCATCCTAACACATTACTCTGTATTGGAGTGGACATCACTGGCCCAACTGAATCAATCAAAACTGCCACCCTGCAGTATTGGAAAAATAATAAACCCGAATTACATAAGCGACTTGCCATTTTTATTTTAGGAAAATAAGTATTTACCGAATCTAATGGAATAGGTTTATGCAGTAGGATTGTAGATGCAAAACAAATTGATTCTATGGAGGGCATCCAATCCTATTTTTTTTATTTGTAGTTACTTTTTAATCGGATTCTTAGCCTTTAAATGGACGAAGCAATATTGGCCCATACTTGATCAAACTAGCTTGTTATTGATGGTTGGTTGTTCTTGTATTGCTTTATGCATTGCCTATTCTTTTCAACAAAAAGTAAAATTTCTAGGGCTATTTCCTACAATCATCCTACTTCTATGGGGTGCATCTGTTGCACAGTATCATGCCGCAAGTTCATTTTTAAGTGAACTGGTGTCAGCGCAATGGGTCATAGATGCTAGACAATATTTTATTTCAAAATTAGACCAATCATTTGTCGACCCAGAATCCAATGCATTTGCAAAGAGCTTATTATTTGGTACAAAATCGGACATGGCTATATCGCTTAAAACAGCATACCAACAATTAGGCATATTGCATATCATAGCCATCAGTGGCATGCACCTAGATATTTTATTCAAATTGTTAGAAAAAGGCACCCTTTGGTTACCTAATAAAAATTGGGCAAGATGTATGAAACTAATCACCCTGCTTCTACTTGTATGGTTCTATACGCTTATTGCGCATGCTGGACCATCTGTGGTTAGGGCAAGTTTATTTTTTAGTACAATCTTAATAGGCCGATTTTTTCACTTTAATATTTTTTCACTCAACACAGTGAGCATCGGTATACTGCTTGTATTACTATACAATAGTCAAATAATTACAGGCATTGGCCTGCAGCTCTCTTATGCTGCAGTGGTGGGGATTCATTTTTTTTATACCCCTTTGTTACAATTACTACCTATGGACAATCGATTGCTACAAATTGCATGGAGTAATCTTGCCATCTCTATTGCTGCACAGTTAACTACATTACCCATTTTATTATATTATTTTCATTCGAGTTCTAGTTTATCCATTATTGGAAATTTTCTATTTGTCCCTTTAAGTAGCCTCCTATTATATGCTTTATTGGCTTGGATGGTCTTGCCTAATATTACAATATTTCAAACATTCCTTGCAAAGGGAATTGATTGGTATATCAAAACGATGAATGGAAGCATCCGCCAGCTTTTTCAGCACTTACAAATAGAGGATCGTTATTATGACCTAGGAATAGCAGGACTATTGTATTATTATTTTTGCCTTTTTGTAGGTTTATATTGGCTTTTAAATAAGTCCCCAAAAAGTATTTTGCTGCTTCTTTTTGGGACTTGTCTATATAGTAGCATAAAGTTATTCAGTCTTTAACCCATTTTGTGGAAAATCCGAGTAAGGCAAAAATCCAGAAGCTCGTACCTTTACATATGGAAAAGAAAATACAATCAGCATTAATCTCTGTTTTTTACAAAGATGGTCTAGAGCCATTGGCTAGAACCCTCCACCAACAAAATATCACGATCTACTCTACTGGAGGAACGCAACAATTTTTAGAGGATTTAGGTATCCCCTGTGTGGCTGTAGAGTCTGTGACTGGATATCCTTCTATTTTAGGCGGCCGTGTAAAAACCTTACACCCTTCTGTTTTTGGAGGTATTTTAGGAAGAAGGTATGAGGCACAGGATTTAAAAGAAATGGAGGAGTTTAAGATTCCCGCCATTGACCTTGTGATTGTTGATTTATATCCATTTGAAGAAACATTAAGGACCACTACCGAAGAAAAAGCAATTATCGAAAAAATTGATATTGGAGGCCCTTCTATGATTAGAGCTGCGGCTAAAAACTTCAGAGACTTAACGGTGCTTGCTGCAAAAGACGATTATGCAGTGCTAAATAAAATATTGATTGAACAAACAGGTAGCACTACTTTAGATTAGAGAAAAGCTTTTGCTGCTAAGGCTTTTGAAGTGGTGATGCATTATGATATTGCAATTAGCAATTATTTTAATCCAGCCACAAGTAAGACATTGCGTTATGGAGAAAATCCACATCAAGTAGCCAATTTCTATGGTGATTTAGATACATGGTTTACACAATTAAACGGAAAAGAATTATCCTACAATAATTTAGTAGATGTAGATGCTGCCATTGCATTGATCCAAGATTTACCTGCAACAAGCTTTGCCATTATCAAGCATACCAATGTATGCGGTGTGGCACAAAGAGCAACCGTGTTTGCAAGTTGGGAAGCTGCACTGGCTGGAGATCCCGAGAGTGCATTTGGTGGCGTATTAGTGACCAATGGCACCATAGATAAAGCGACTGCAGAAGCCATTCAAGAACTATTTTTTGAAGTGTTGATTGCCCCTGCATACGAAGCAGAAGCATTGAGCATTTTAACAACTAAGAAAAATAGAATCTTACTTGAAACAAAGCCAGGCATTCATTTTCATCCAACACAAAAAAAATCAATCCTAAACGGAAGTCTTGAACAAGGTATAGATACAGGAAATTATACCACTTGGGAGGAAGTAGGCGCAAGACCTTGTACTGATAACGAAAAAGCAGATTTACTTTTCGGAAATATCATTTGCAAGCATTTAAAGAGCAATGCGATTGCTTTGATTAAAAATAAGCAGCTAGTTGGGAAAGGCTGTGGGCAAACATCAAGAATCGATGCATTGAGACAAGCCATTGAAAAAGCGAAGCAATTTAATTTTGATCTTAAAGGCGCTAGTCTTGCATCTGACGCATTTTTCCCTTTTGATGATTGTGTTAAAATTGCACAAGAAGCGGGTATTGAAGCATTCATACAGCCAGGAGGTTCTGTGAGAGATAAAGATAGTGTGGCGTATTGTCAAGCTAGTGGTTTAGCAATGGTCATGACAGGGCTTAGACATTTCAAACACTAAGTTTTCAAAATGGCCAATCAAAATAAAGCCTACTTTGCATTAGCCGTTACAAGTATTGTATGGGGCACCACTTGGGTTGCAAGCAAGATGGGTGTGACGCATATGCCTGCATTTGAAATGGCAAGTATTCGACAATTTTTAGGCGGTTCATTGTATGTTAGCTTCTTTTTAATCAAAGGCGAGAAACTACCCACCAAACAACAATTTCTTTGGCTATTGGGCATGTCCCTATTGATGTTTGTTTCCTCTAATGGGATTGCCACTTATGGTTTAAAATTTATTACAAGCGGACTAGCTGCCTTGATTGCAGCCTTATACCCTTTGTCGGTCGTATTGATTGAAAGGTATTACTACAACGCCATAGAGATTACACCTAAAACTATGATTGGACTATGCCTTGGATTATTAGGCATTGGATTTATTTTTTACAAAGACAGTTTAACAGTGCATGGGAGTCATTATATTTTAGGCGTTGTTTTATCCGTATTAGCAATGATTACATGGAGTATTGGATCTATTATTATCTCAAGGACAAAAATCAAAATCAACGCATACAATTCAATTGGTTGGCAGATGTTGATTAGCGCATTCATTATGGGCCTAATTACATTAATGAGCGGAGACTATGTTCCTTTAAATCAAATACCTCCTATATCTTGGGGCGTTATTGTGTACATGGTGATTGGAGGATCTGTATTTGCATTTATGTCATTCATTTATAGTATGAAGCATTTAAAATCATCTATTGCATCCTTATATGCTTACATTAATCCAATTGTAGCAATATGGGTGGGCTCAATTATTTTAGATGAACAAATGACATGGAATAATATAGTAGGTTCTGTGATTACCTTGATTGGCGTTTACTTAGTCAATAAAAGCCTGAAGGATCAAAAGGATCCTGTGAATGCAATTTCGGATGCAGATGGCATGTAAAAAAAATAGGCTTAGCGCGGCACGTTTACTTTTTATTTTTTTCTTTCCAAAGTTGATTGAAGGTCTTAGAAGGAAATTGTAAAGGGGATCTTTGTTTGGCCCAGCCTTTAAATATTTTATTGACTACCCAATTTTTAATTGTCGAATTTCCTTGGTTCATTAACAATCGATTCATAGACGCTTGTTTCCAGATCTTCCAAGCAAACTCTTCAGAAAAATTACTTTCGCCAGCAACAACGGACGCCCTTTTGTTTTCTAATAAAAGCTCGTGTAAGTTGATTTTAACAGGACATACAGCAGTACAGTTGCCGCATAAGCTGGATGCAAAACTCAAATGTTTATAATCGTGCATGCCTCTTAAATGAGGCGTAATTACACTACCAATAGGACCACTATAAGTTGTCTCATAGGCGTGTCCTCCAATATTTTTATAGATAGGACAAGCATTCAAACATGCGCCACAACGAATACAATAAAGCGCTTCTCTACTTTTAGCATTGGCTAATAAATTAGTCCTTCCATTGTCTAATAGAATCACATACATGTCTTCAGGACCATCAGCTTCATCCGATTGTTTAGGACCACTGATAATGCTATTGTACACCGTCACTTGTTGACCAGTACCGTAAGTAGATAACAAAGGCCAAAGCAATCCTAAGTCAGTCACAGAAGGAATTACTTTTTCAATCCCTACAATGACAATATGTGTTTTAGGAAATGCTGCAGACAACCTCGCATTGCCTTCGTTTTCTGTTAAAGCGATGCCGCCTATATCTGGCAATATAAAATTAGCTCCAGTGACTCCAATTTCTGCCTGCACATATTTTTCTCTTAAATTTCTTCTTGCCACCAAAGTCATTTCTTCTGGAGTCATATTGATATCTGTACCCAATTTTTCAGCAAATAATTTGGCTACATCTTCTTTGCTTTTATGCATTGCTGGTGTTACAATATGATAAGGTGCTTCGCCGTCGAGTTGCTGAATATACTCCCCTAAATCTGTTTCTACCGATTCAACACCGATGGATTCTAAGTAGGCATTCAAATGAATCTCCTCTGTCACCATGCTCTTGCTTTTCACCAAAGTCTTACACTCTTTTTTCTTACAGATATCCCCAATAAAATCAAGTGCTTGCTCGCTATCTTCTGCCCAAAAAACTTTTGCACCTCGCTTAGTAATCTGTTCTTCGAATTGGGTTAAATATAAATCCAAGTGTTCAACCGCTTCCCATTTAATATTTTTTGCTTGAGACCTTACTTTCTCTAAATCATTGAATTGCATTTTGCCCTTAGGTACAACCGCATTGTATTTACCAATATTGAAATTGATTTTTTTTCTATGATTGGTATCAAGCGCTTTCTCGCTACTTTTTTGATCAAATGATTCTGAGTAAATACTTTCCATACAGACTTATTTTTGCGCTAAATGTTTTGCAGATGCTTCTAGTGCTTCATAAAATTCATCGCCGTATTTTCTAATAATGGACTCTTTTAAAAATACATAAGCAGGCACTTTCAATTTAACACCAAGGCTACAAGCCGCTTGGCATAAGTCTTCCCTTGGTTCATAGTTCATGTATTCTATCGATGGATCAGACTTGCTTTGTTGTATTTTAATTGGAAACAGATGGCAGCTGATTGGCTTTTTCCATGGAATTTTGCCATCATTGTAAGCTTGTTCAAAAGCACATTTAATAATATTCTTTTCATCTTTGTACCCATAAGCACAAATGCCTCCATTGATAGTTGGCGTCACCCACCCAAACTCTCTATCGTATAAATAAGGACCCACGGTTTCAACTTCTTTGATGCCCTGTTTGGTCATATATGGTTTTACAATTTCGTAAAACTCCTTCACGTATTCTTTTTCTTGATTATCCAAAGGAGCACCCGCGTCACCATCTTCACAACAGCCTCCCTTGCACTTTGTTAAATCACAAACAAACTGTTCTTCAATTACTTGGTCACTCACTAAAACCTGGTCAATTATAATCATACTAAAAAGGTTAGAACAAAGGTATTACTAAATGATTAAGATTTCCAATGAAAGGTCTGCACAAGCTGTTTTAAATCCTGGTACAAGAAATCGATCACTGGTGCTAGCGAGTCCGCATTTGGTGTGGTATCAAAATAAAGGGCAGCTCTTAAAAAATGACGACTAGAATCTGTAATAAAGAATTGATAAGTGCTTGCCACATCTCCCCCTAGGTGAAAAAATACACCTTGAAGCCCTATTGGATTTTCAAAAGCAGAATCTTCGATAAAACTAGCTTTATTGGAATGGTTATTGGCAAAATTGTAAGCATCTCTAACTAAGACGTCCAACTTGTCTTTTTGTACAGCATTGTAACTAATGTATAAAGTCGCATTTAGACTAGGGAACTTAAGGTTCATCCAGCCTGCTTTTTGCTGATCAACGCCCATATAGGCCACATTTTTATCTACGACAGCATAGGATGGGATATCAAAAGCATAGGGCAGTCCGGTCACCGCATCCGATAAGTATACTTTTTTAGGCAATGTGACCGCAGGATAGCCAGTTGCTTTTGGGGTAAATTTTGAATTACAAGCTGTAAAGCCAAGTGCAAAAAATAAGACTAGAATGAAAAATATTTTACCCATTTTCCTGACTAATAGAAGTGATAGGTGTAATGATGGATTGAACTTTATGAATTCTATTTTTTTGGATATCTAGCGCAGTAAAACTGAATTGTTTGTATTTAACGACTTGTTGTACTGTTGGAAACTCACCAGCAAGTTCTAAAATCAGTCCTGCTACGGTATCACTTTCTCCTTTCACCGCATCAAAGAAATTTGTAGGAAAATCTATATAATTACAGAAATCTATAATGGCTGTTTTACCTTCTATGATATAATGAAATTCATCAATTTTTTTGATCATCGATTCTTCTTCATCAAACTCGTCTTTAATATCACCAACAATCTCTTCTAAAATATCTTCTAAAGTAATGATGCCACTCGTTCCGCCAAATTCGTCCACTACTATTGCAAAGTGAATGCGCTTAGATTGAAATTCTTTTAATAAATCTTCGATCATTTTTTGTTCATGAACAAACAAAGCAGGTCGAATCAATTTTTGCCATTGATACGCAGCCTCTTCTTGTAAATGTGGAATTAAATCCTTGGTATGTATAATCCCAACAATCGTGTCAAGGTCTTCCTTATACACAGGGAACCTACTATAATTATGTTCTTTTACACTTTCCAATAATTCATTGTAGGTGATATTATCTTCCACCCCATATACATCCAGCCTGGTTTTCATGATTTGACGAACAGTGATATTCCCAAACTTGACAATCCCCTTTAAAATTTTCTTTTCGCTATCTAAATGATTGGGAGAAGTGGTTAGTTCAATCGCATGATCTAATTCCTCCATGCTATAAGTATTGCCTGTATCTTTTTGTGCTAATTTTTTTTCGATCAAATTGGTGTATTTCACCATCAATCCGCTCATTCTAGAAAAAATGAAATAAACCACTTGAATGATACCTCCAAAGTCTTGTGCAAATCGAATATTATTTTGTGTAGCCATCACTTTTGGCATGATTTCACCAAAAAATAAAAGTAATAAAGTAACGGCAATCACCTTGATTATAAATTCAATTCCAGGAACGGGAATTTGATCAAATAAAAATAGATCGTCAATGAGGATATTAGAAACAAGAATGATACAAATATTAATAAAGCTATTTGCAATTAACATTGAAGTTAAGAGCTGTTTGGGATGCTCTAATAAGTCTACAATTCTTTTTAGTGGTTTATGATTTTTTGTTTTCAATACCTGGATGTCTTTATAAGACATAGAGAAAAATGCCACTTCTGATCCTGCAATGGCAAATGATAAAAAAAGTAAGACAAAAAGTAGTAATAGCAACAATGCATCCTGTTGCATTTTTGAAACATCAAAATAAGTGGCTGCAAAAAATATGAACTTACTCGAGTGCGCTTCCATTGTGGAAAGTTACTAAAAAATCATTAATGATTTTTGGAAATGCATATTTTGACATCTGCTTTGGCTTAACCCACATAGCATTTTGAAGCATTTTAGGCATTTTTGATAATTCAATACAAATAAAGCGCGCTTCGATCGTTTGATGGGTCAAAATTTGCTTAAATAATTTAGGGTTCTTGTCGGCGCCTATATACTTCCATTGTTTTTGTGGAACCCCAAATTGATGCATTAAAACAGTTGCTAAATAACTATCTGACAACTCAGGCATACGATCTTGTTCTAAAACATAAAACTGAAATAAGCCATTCCACACATCGCCTTCTCCTCTTTGTTGCAACATCCAAGTCCCATTCAAATTGAAACAGAAAAAATCAAAATTTCTTTTCTTTTTTGTGATTCGCTTTAATTTAACAGGCAACTGATTCACTTTATTCACATTAAAGGCTACGCATTTAGATGACATGCAACAGGTTACGCAGTCAGGATTACTTGGTGTGCAAACTGTTGCTCCAAAATCCATAATCGCCTGATTGTATACGCCTGGTTTGTCTTTTGCTAAATTTTGATTTGCTAGTGTATTAAAAACTTCCATGCCCTCTTTGGAATCTATTGGGGTAGAAATGCCATGGAATCTTGCAAGCACTCTAAATACATTTCCATCCACTACGGCATAAGGCAAATTGAATGCAAAAGAAGCAATGGCAGAAGCAGTATAAGGTCCAATTCCTTTTAGTTCAAGAAGCCCTTCGTAAGTATTTGGAAAAACTCCTTTTAACAAATTAGTGATATGCCTAGCTGTATGCAATAAGTTTCTACACCTGTTATAATACCCCAACCCTTCCCATAATTTAAACACTTTTTCGTCCTTTGCCTTGGCTAGATCTTGTATAGTTGGGTAGGCTTGAATAAACTTTTCATAGTAAGCCCAGCCCTGATCCACCCTTGTTTGTTGAAGAATCACTTCGCTCAACCAAATTTTATAGGGATCAGATTCCCCTTTCCAAGGCATTGCTCGATGGTTGGCCGTTTGGTTCCAAAGTAAGAGTTGTTGGGTAAAATAGGTAGCCATTAGACGCAAAATTGCCTAAAAATAGGCAGATCACCCATAGTTTATGCAGAAAATAAGCGAATATTTACCGGCTAAATAAACATATAAATTTATT
>CAINOI010000036.1 GCA_903851465.1 uncultured Bacteroidota bacterium | reverse complement strand
TTTTAACTTAACAGCCTTTAGCTTAATAACTACATTTTCTACTCCATCCTTTGTTGTAAAAGATTTTTGGAATTTAGCGTTTTCGGCATTTGCCAAAATTTGCTTTAGTTGGTTGAGGTTTAAGTCGATTAATAAATCGTTACCTAATTGATTTGCTCCACCACAATACTGGGTTTGTTTTGTTGTACTCATTTTTGTTGTTTTAAATTGTAAATTAATTGTTGTTTATACTCTGTTGCTAATTTTAATTTTTGTTTTATTAATTTAATATCTTCTTCGTTTCTTTTAATTGGTAAAACCTTTAATTTGTAATCTATCTGTCTTGGATCATAACTTACAAAGTACCAATCCTCGATTCCAGTAATTAAAGAATAGCCTTGAATTTGCCAATAATATTCTTTACGATATTTTTTAAAGCTCTCATTATCGAGTAATAAATTATCCAAATGAATAGCAATATTATAAGGACACTTAATCTCAATACCAAAAGTACCATCTTCGCAAATACCATCAGGAGTTCCACCAAAGTTTTCGTCATATTCTATAAATCCACTGGGTAAAATTGATACGTTGATAAAATCAGAAAATACTTCGATAGCTTCGTTCTCATAAGAGTTACCCCATTCAGTAGCATCATTACCCTTAAACATTTTATCGTTGCTTATATCAATCGTAATTGACTCTGCAACCTTTTCTTTAATGTAGGTCTTTGCACCTTCGGAAATCAGTTCTGACTTTGACTTCGGCTCTGTCATTAATCTATGCAGTTCACTTGGGGTAAACTTGCCACTTCTAACTCGATGCCATTCGTCGCTTCCGTGTGGGATATATCTATTCTTTTCCATCTTGTTTTTTAGTTACTAATAGAAAAATAATTGATGTTAGGATAGTAAAGAAGAAAGGAAAGAAAGCCCAAAACCAATCTATATCCAGTAACTTAAATGCTTTTCCAAAAATTAGGGCCGATGTGGTAATTAATACCCAAGCCAATATGCTCTTTTCCATTATAAGTTAAAGTTAGTAGAAGGTTGCGTATAAACTTTTGTTGGTTGTTCTTTTGTATGGGTATTAGTTGCATCAGCATCTTTTTGATCATCTATTCCGAAAAGACCATTTAGTGCATACTTGCGAGAGTAACTGCTTGTGGCTCCAGTTTGCTGTGCATCATCCATACCTTTCTTGTCAATGGATTCTCTTGCTACTGCCGAAGAAGAAATTTGATTTTCGCCATCAAAAATTGTTGCTACTGCCTTTACATAGTTTTTACCTCCAACTTCTACAATCTCGTCGGAAATGTTAAGGTACAAACCTTCTTTTGCCAGTAATGGTTTAAGAGCTTCGATAATATCTTCACAAGACCTATACTTGTATTTACCGAAACTGTTTACTTGATTTTTAGGTGCTTTTAATTCACTTTGAATCTGCACCATCTTTTGAATTAGTGTTTTCATATTGCTAATTTACGAATTATTGTTGTGAAGTGCTTCATAACGGTTAATAATTTCTACTAAATTTCTGATGATTTCTGCTTTTTCTGCCAGTTCTTGCTCCAAAGCCATAATTTCATCCTGTTGGTTCTCGAT
>CAINOI010000035.1 GCA_903851465.1 uncultured Bacteroidota bacterium | reverse complement strand
GACTGGAGTTCAGACGTGTGCCTTCCGATCTCACTGTATTACCAATGGTTGGATATCGCTCTAATTGTGCCTCCAAGACCTCCCAGGTTGCAGTCGCATCCGCTTCGGCAGTATGTGCGTCTTCCAAACTTTTATTGCAATAAAACTTATAGGCAGCTGTTAAAGTTCTTTGTTCCATCATATGAAACACTTTCTGCACATCCAATAATTTTCTGTTTTCTATGTCAACAGCAATACCTGCTCTTAAAAATTCCTCGTTTAACATGGGGATGTCAAAACGATTGCTATTGTACCCTGCTAAATCAGCGCCTTCCAAAAATTGCTTAATCTCGTTGGCAACTTGCTTAAAGGTGGGTGCATCCTTAACCATTTCATCAGTAATACCATGCACTGCAGTGGTTGCGGCTGGAATGGGCATTTCGGGATGTATTAGCTTGCGTTTAACTGATTTTGAACCATCAGGCATGATTTTAACAATGGCAATTTCAACAATTTTATCTGTGCTGACATTGACACCCGTGGTTTCTAAATCTATGAAACAAATTGGTTGGGAAAGTTCTAAACGCATAGGGATATTTATTAATCGAAGTTAATCAATCTGCTTACTAAATTACAGATTCAGGGTAAAATACTTAAAAGAATGATGTAATTTTACCACTTAAATTAGCTCAAATGAATTGGCATCCAATTAACTCAATAGATCAGTTAGAACAAATTAAGGCTGCGTCCTATACTACCCCACAGGTGATCTTTAAACATAGCACAACCTGTAGTATTAGCAGAATGGCATTAGATAGATTTGAACGAGCTGAAACGCCTGAAAATGTAGATTTTCATTATTTAGACCTCTTGAATTTTAGAACAATATCAAGTGAAATTGCTACCTTTTTTCAGGTACACCATGAATCACCTCAAGTGATTTTGATAAAGGATGGCGAATGTATCTATGATGAGAGCCATTATGGCATCATGATGGATGAACTTATATCCTTTCTATAATCATTGCACTAGCACCTCCACCACCATTACAGATAGCTGCTGCGCCATATTTTGCTTTATTGTCTTGTAGAATATGCGTTAGTGTTACAACAATTCTTGCGCCACTACATCCTAATGGATGACCAAGTGATACAGCACCTCCTCTAATATTGACTTTAGTTGGATCCAGCTTTAATAATTTTGTATTAACGATTCCAACAACTGAAAAAGCTTCATTGAATTCAAAAAAACTAATATCGTTTGACGTTAAATTCGCTTTATTAAGGGCCTTTGGTAATGCTAAAGATGGAGCAGTTGTAAACCATTTTGGGTCTTGCTCTGCATCTGCATAACTCGTTATTTTAGCCAAAGGTTTTAAACCAAGTGCATGCATCTTTTCACCACTCATTAATATTATCGCTGCAGCTCCATCATTCATTGTACTTGCATTGGCTGCAGTTACAGTGCCGGTTTTACTAAAAGCCGGATTTAAGCTAGCAATTTTATCAAACTTTACATTGAATGGTTCTTCGTCTTTATTGATCGTAATAGGCTCTCCTTTTCTTTGAGGGATCACCACAGGTACAATTTCTTGATTAAATAAACCTTGTTCAATAGCAGCCTGTGATTTTGTATAACTTCCAATGGCAAATTCATCTTGTTCTGCTCTTGTAATTTGATGTTCCGACGCACATAAATCAGCAAAATTACCCATTGCCACTTGATCATACATATCTACTAAACCATCTTTTGCCAATCCATCTAACAAGGTGGTATCACCATATTTATTACCCCAACGTTGATGCATATTATAGAATGGCACATTACTCATACTTTCCATTCCACCGGCAACAACAATATCCGCATCCCCTAAAAGAATATTTTGAGCAGCCAATGCAATGGATTTCATACCACTAGCACAGACTTTATTAATAGTTGTGCAAATAACTTTATCTGGCAAACCAGCTAGTTTTGCAGCTTGTCTAGCAGGTGCTTGACCTAAACCAGCTTGAATCACTGAACCCATATACACTTCGTCTACTAAATGGACATCCAATTTAATTTTATCAATAGCCCCCTTAATCGCAACAGCTCCTAATTGTGTTGCAGTCATATTTTTTAATGCACCACCAAAAGATCCAATTGGAGTTCTAACCGCTGCAACAATAAAGACTTCTTTAGACATAAAATAAAATTAATGATAAAAAAAATGGTATTAAATGATAGTGATTTATGCTTCTGGTGAAGCGGAAGTTTCGGTTTTCTCTTGGACTTCTGGTATCAAACGAATTCCTCCATCTTCTATCGTTATTTTTTTTGCCTTATACAACATCCCCACATTCATTTTAAATGCCTTTTTGCTAATACCAAAAAATGCATAAATATCTTCTGGAGAGGACTTGTCATGATAAGGTAAAAAACCTTTATGTAATTTCAATAACTGAATCAATTTAACTTGATCATCGTCTAATTTTTCTACACCTTGTTTACCAATGCCAATATCCAACTTATTATCTTCTCTGATTTTTTTTACAAAACCTTCTTCAATCATTTGTCCTATGTGCAAATGTGTAAAAACTTCGTTTTTATAAACTAGTCCCTGGTGCACTTGATTCACAATCACCACATAACCAATATCACTCTCACGGTAAACTTGTAGTTTAACTTTCTCTCCTTCTTTTACAGTTAGGACATCATTGCTAATTTGGTTATCTATTTTTTCAGTCGCAGCAACCCTACCAGTTTGTTTGTCTAAATAAAGTTTAACTAAATACTTGCCACCCAAACGCATACTCGATAATTGTTGGGAAACAGGTACAAATAAATCCTTCATTAAGCCCCAATCCAAAAATGCACCTTGACCCGTAATATCAACCACTTTTAAAGCCGCTATGTCTCCAACAACAGCAAATGGTTCTTGGGTCGTAGCAATTAATCTATTGTCAGAATCATGGTATACAAATACGCTAATCGTGTCATCCACTTGTAATCCTGATGGTACAAAACGTTTTGGTAACAATATTCCTTCGGCGCCATCGTCCATATAAAATCCAAAATCCACCTTTCGGTCTACACGCATTAAATTAAATTGACCTACATTGATGGTTGACATAACACTTGGTTTTTATAAAATTAGAACAATTCTGGTTGTTCGTCGTTAGGATCTTTGATGACTACTTTAGTTTCCCACTCCATTTCGATTGTTTTACTAAAATCAACCAATTTGGTGCCTACCGCTTTAGATCCCATCACATCCACCATTTTACTCACTTTGAACTTCGCTTTTCTTACTTGAGTGCCTTTACCTGATATAACAACCAAAACAGGTTCAATATGGGTAGAAACGGCTGCTACGAAATTACCAGCTCCGTCTTTAATAAATGAAAATGGCGTTTTTAAAGTGGTCGTTTCAATTTTAAAACGTTTGATATTGAACTGTAATTTTTCTTTATCTAGATACACTGCTGTGATCACTTTTAATGGGTTGAATTTCTCCATAAAAAGCACTTTCTCAGGATCAAATCTTTGTGTCAATTCTGTATCAGTTACTTCGTATAGACCCTCTTTGTTAATGACGAGTAATTTTTCATCTTCAAAAGTGCCTAAGTATAATCCCTTCTCTTCGGTATTCAATCTGCCAAACTTATCGTCAAACCATAATTTTCTGCCTAATAAGGTACTTTTACCTGCCTCCTTCAACTTAACTGCTTTAACCGGATACTTTGTCACTTGATTACCAACACTGGTTCTACCTTTTACTTCTAAAGTTTCAAAAAAGAAATCAAATTCCTTGATTCTTGCGCTACAGTTTGGACTCAACATAATTTTTACTGACTCAGCTTCCCCATTCGCATTAATAGAAAGATAATGCACTTTAGATTTTTCTAAATTCTTTGCTAAAACATACTCTTTATCTCTTGTGATCCCAGTGACATTGAAACGTTTTGCATAACTCACATTAGAAGCACCATCTACATAAATCATATTGTAGGTGGTACGTTCATCATTTTTCTGGAACACTGCAGCATGAAGGATATCTTTTCCAATAAATATTTTATCAGCTACTTTAACCACTTTCATTGTACCACCTTTGGTAAATGCAATGATATCATCATAGTCGGTACAGTCACATAAAAATTCATCTTTCTTTAAACTTGTACCAATAAATCCTTCTGCTCTATTAATATAAAGCTTTGTATTTGCAATGGCAACCTGCTTTACTTGAATGGTGTCAAACTCTTTTAATTCTGTTTTTCGTTCTTTACCTTTTCCATATTTCTTTTGTAAGTTTTCATAATAACTTACGGCATAATCAACTAGATTTTCCAGGTTATGTTTAACTTCCTTAATTTCTGTTTCAATAGATTTAATCTGTGCAATTAAATCTTCAATATCTAATTTATAAATTCTTCTAACAGGCTTGTCAGTCAATTTCAATAAGTCCGTTCTTTCAATTGGCTTTTTGAATTTCTTTTTAAATGGTTCAAATGCTTTGTCAATTGCATCTATTACTTTTTCCCAATTAAGGTGTTTTTTCTCAAGTTCTTGATAAATCTTTTCTTCAAAAAAGATCTTCTCTAAACTAGTAAAATGCCATTTATCCAATAACTCTTGTAAATGAATTTCTAATTCAGCTTTTAATAAAGCCTTAGTATGGTCTACTGAATGTCTTAATAAATCACTGGCTCCCAAAAATTGTGGTCGTTGATTTACAATCACGCAAGCATTAGGTGATAAACTAATTTCACAATCGGTAAAAGCATATAATGCATCAATGGTAATATCTGGAGAAATGCCTGTAGCTAAATCAATCTGAATCTCAACTTGAGCTGCAGTGACATCAATTACTTTTTTGATTTTAATTTTACCCTGGTCATTGGCCTTGGTAATACTCTCCATCAATTGTGTTGTGGTGACACCATAGGGTACATCTTTGATGACCAATGTCTTCTTATCTAATTCTTCGATATGCGCTCTTACCCTTACTTTTCCGCCACGTTTTCCATCATTGTATGCCGAAGCATCCACCATACCTCCAGTTTGAAAATCTGGCAATAACTCAAATTTCCGGCCTCTTAAATATTTGATCGAAGCATCTAATAATTCATTGAAATTATGTGGAAGTATCTTAGTAGATAACCCAACTGCAATACCATCAGCTCCCTGTGCCAATAGCAGAGGGAACTTCATTGGTAATGTAACCGGTTCATTTTTTCGTCCGTCATAACTTAAAGCCCAATCTGTTGTTTTCGCATTGAATGCAACTTCTAAAGCAAATTTGCTTAATCTAGCTTCTATATAACGAGAGGCTGCAGCAGAGTCCCCTGTTCTTACATCCCCCCAGTTTCCTTGTGTTTCGACCAATAGATTCTTTTGACCAATATTCACCAATGCATCTCCAATACTTGCATCACCATGCGGATGATACTGCATACTTTGCCCAATGATATTGGCTACTTTATTAAATCTTCCATCATCCATCTCCTTCATGGCATGAAGGATTCTTCTTTGAACTGGCTTTAAACCATCTTCAATTGCAGGTACCGCTCTTTCTAAAATCACATAGGAAGCGTAGTCTAAGAACCAGTTCTTATACTGACCTTGTACCCCCGATTCATTTTCTGTGACCCTACTTAAATTTTTCTCTTTTGCCATAACTATTCTAATTCGTAAAGACTAGATCCGATAGGTATCTTCACTTCCTTCACTTAAACTATTTAATTCAATAAAAACAATGTCTGTGATTGCCGTTAATTCATGCCAAATGTTCGCAGGAATCTTCACCCTAATTGGCGCAATCAATTCGATTGTATTTTCTTCCTTTGTTTCTAAATCCTTCCAGTGTAAATTTGCTTTCCCTTGCACTAAAAGCATGTCTTCTGGATTCTTGCCTGCCGAAATCCCTTTATGATAATGTTGACCACTTACAGAACCTGCATTTCTATACACCAACAAAAATTCACCCGTTCTATCTGTCGCAAAATAATGAAGCGCACCACGTTCATCCACTGCTTTAACATCTATTGGGTGTACTTGTACTGACATATTCTTTATGCTTCTGTTTCATTTACAACTGCAGATCCTCCTGGCATTTGAACAACCATATCTTTCCAACCTTTGTTCCAATCTCCAGCAATGACTAATTTACCAGTTTCTTCTAATGCCTTTAAACGAGCAACAACAAATGCATCGCCCAATTTCACTTTCAATTTAGCCATGATATTGGATAAAGCACTTGGTAGCTTTTGTGCATTCTTTGTAAGTAAGGATAAAATTTCTTTATCATAACATCCAATATGCATGCTCACTAATTTTTTTCCTCCTTCTAAAAAACGCACACCTTCATTTTCAACGCATAATTTTTTCCATTCATCTGGATCTAATTCAAATTCACTTAAAGTAATTGGTCGAGCTAATTTTTTTGCTTTCAAAAACTCTTTAGGTTGGATTTGACTTAAATGTGTTGGATAAAATAATTGACCTTTTTCATTTAAGAATGGCAGGTTATTTAAATACAATACATGAATTCTGCTTTGGTATTCTTTAAACTGACTCATTAACCAATAGTACCCAGATACATCATGTGCATTTTGTCCCATCCAAAGCCAAATCATTTCATTCTCGTCATGATTTAACGAATTGATTAATATATGTACCAATAATTTATCATCCACCATATCCAATTGATCTTCATAAGGAGAATGTGCTAAAATGTCTTTCCACCAATCTCTTCTTGCTTGATATCCCTCTGTCTCATAAATTTCCAATAAAGGGCCAACAGCATAGTCGTCCTTGATTTCTACGATCTTTCCAGATAAAGATGCATCTAATTCAATTGCCTGCTCTAAAGCGGCAATATCTGCGGTATTAAATACTATGTGTATCATTTGCTTTATCTAATTCAACTTTTAAATTATTGATAATGAACTCTTGTCTTTCTGGGGTATTCTTTCCCATATAATATTCTAACAAATGTTGAATATGATCACCTTGTTCTAAAATAACTGGGGCTAACTTGATGTCGGCATTGATAAATTTGCCAAATTCATCTGGACTTATCTCTCCCAATCCTTTGAATCGTGTGATTTCAGGTTTATTCCCTAATTCTGTGATGGCTTTTTGTTTTTCTGATTCATCATAGCAATAGATGGTTTTTTGTTTATTTCTAACACGGAATAAAGGTGTTTCTAAAACAAATACATGCCCTCTTTTCACTAAATCTGGAAAGAACTGTAAAAAGAAAGTAAGCATCAATAATCGAATGTGCATACCATCTACATCGGCATCAGTAGCAATCACAATATTGTTATAACGAAGCCCATCTAATCCATCTTCGATATTCAATGCATGTTGTAATAAGTTAAACTCTTCATTCTCATACACTACTTTCTTTGTTAACCCAAAAGCATTCAAAGGCTTACCTCTTAAACTAAATACAGCTTGTGTATCTACGTTTCTAGATTTAGTAATGCTTCCACTTGCAGAATCACCCTCCGTAATAAAAAGGGTACTATTTTGCTGTGTTGAAATAAAAATTTCTTTATTCTTAGCAGGCACTTCGTCATTTAAATGCACTCTACAATCCCTTAATTTCTTATTGTGTAAATTCGCTTTCTTAGCTCTTTCATTGGCTAATTTCTTGATGCCAGCTAATTCTTTTCTTTCGCGCTCATTTTGCTCAATTCTTTTCTTTAAAGCATCTGCAACAGCAGGATTCCTATGTAAGAAGTTATCTAATTCTTTTGCTAAAAATTCTGTGATAAAATTCTTCATGCTAGGGCCACCATCAGCTACATTTTGAGAACCAAGTTTTGTTTTAGTTTGACTTTCAAAAACTGGCTCTTGAACTCTAACAGAAACCGCAGCTACAATACTTGTTCTAATATCAGATGCCTCATAATCTTTTTTATAAAAATCACGAATCACTTTTACATAGGCTTCTCTAAAAGCTTGTTGGTGCGTACCACCTTGAGTCGTGAACTGCCCATTGACAAATGAGAAAATGTCTTCGCCATAGTCATTGTTATGAGAAATAGCAATTTCAATATCCTCCCCTTTTAAATGCATGATAGGATACCTTAATTCATCTGGGTTGGTCTTTCGTTCTAATAAATCCAATAAACCATTCTTACTTACAAATTTTTTATCATTAAAATGAATGACTAAGCCCGCATTTAAATAACAATAATTCCATAGCTGGCTTTCAATGTATTCATAGATGAAATGGTAGTTCTTGAAAATGTTGGCATCTGGTGTAAATACGACCAAAGTACCATTTTGTTCGGTGGTTTTTGACTCCTTAGTTTCTTCAATTAATTGACCTCTTTTGAAACTAGCAGATTTTTGTTTGCCTTCTCTATAAGCTGTCACTTCAAAGTCATCACTCAAAGCATTCACCGCTTTGGTACCCACTCCATTTAATCCAACAGATTTCTGGAATGCCTTACTATCGTATTTTGCTCCTGTATTGATTTTACTCACCACATCCACAATCTTGCCTAAAGGAATCCCTCTACCATAATCACGAATAGTGACAGTTTTATCTTGAATTGAAATTTCCACTTGTTTACCATACCCCATCGTATGTTCATCGATACAGTTATCAATCACCTCTTTGATCAATACATAAATACCATCATCTGGAGCAGTACCGTCCCCTAATTTACCTATATACATACCCGGACGCAGTCGAATATGCTCCTTCCAATCTAATGACCTAATGGAGTCTTCGTTATATTCTGCGCCAATTTTTGCTTCTGCCATAATTATCAATACTTTATGAGCAATAAATGCCCTAATCAAGCTGCAAATCTAATACTCCAAGTAAGTTTTGCAATCTAAATATTGTCAAAACTGGGCAAATGTGGATAAAAGGATTAAAGCATTATCTTTATCCCATCGAAAATAAAGCAACATACCCCATTACCGATCTTGATTTTATCAAAAACAAGGCCGTTGAGCTTGAAGCAGAAAACGAACAATTCCAGGATTTTTTGAGGAATTTGGACAGTTTAAGCTTGGATAAAGCTGTTTTTGAGCTATCAGAAGCCATTTCACCCAAAATTGAATGTACGGACTGCGATAATTGCTGTAAAAGTTTAATGGTCAATATAGACGACAATGAAGCCAATCATTTATCTGCACATTTAGGACAAACAAGGGACGAATTTGACCAAAAATACCTGGACAAGGGTGAATCAGGCAGAATGGTGATCAATGCCATCCCATGTCATTTTTTAGTTGGCAATAGCTGTAGCGTGTATTCACATCGTTTTGCAGGATGCAAGGAATTCCCTGCTTTTCATGTGCCTGATTTCAATAAAAGGTTATTTACGACCTATATGCACTACGATCGTTGCCCTATCATTTTTAATGTGATGGAGACCTTAAAAGTAGAATCAGGATTTAAACAATCAGGTTCTTAAATTTCAATTGAATACTATGCCACTCAAATTTGGAATAGATATTATTTTAAAAAATGAACCAAATTGGAAGCAGGATCGAATTGCTATATTAACAAATGATGCTGCAAGAACCAATACAGGTTTTATCAGCAGATTGGCATTAAAAAATGCTGGATTCAATTTGATTAAAATATTTTCACCAGAGCATGGTATCAAAACAATTGGTGAAGATGGTGCAAAGATGCATGATGGATTAGATGAAATCACAGGACTCACAGTGATAAGTTTATATGGAGAAAAGTATATGCCAACCGCAGATGATTTAGAGGATATTGACATCATGCTCTTTGATGTGCCCGATGCAGGTACCAGATTTTACACCTATTTATGGTCAATGACTTATTGGATAGAAGCAGCCGCTAAGTTGAATAAAAAAATAATCATCTTAGACAGACCTAATCCTTTAGGTGGTAATCCATTAATGATTGAAGGCCCCATGTTGGATGAAAACATAACTAGTTTTATTGGTCGTTTGAATATACCTGTCAAACATCAATGCACTTTAGGAGAATTAGCGCAGTATTTTAATGCAACTCAATCATGGAATGCTAATATCAGCGTTGTTCAATGCGAGGGATGGAAAAGAGAAAATCTATTTTATGATTGGTTCTTGAAATGGGTTAATCCTTCACCAGCACTTCAAAATTTTGAAGCCAGTTTATTGTATCCAGGACTTTGTTTTTTTGAAGCAACCAATGTATCTGTAGGAAGAGGCACCCCCTATTCATTTGAATGGATTGGCGCTGAATGGATGAATATACCTGCTATGATGCTAGTTGGTCAAAATATATTGAAAGAAGATCTTAAAATTGAAAGTTTGTCTTTACCCATTTTAATGAATGGGCATACAAATGAAACAAAAGGCATCAGAATAAAAATCATTGAACCTCAATATTATTCAGCAGTCATCAATGGATTGATATTACTAAAGCTTGTGAAAGATATACATCCAAAAGAATTTATGTGGATGCCTTATCCAACAGCAGCTAATCCAACAGGAGAAAATCATTTGTCTTTATTATTAGGTATACCCAATGCAGAAGCAATATTTGATTTACCATTACAGCAATGGTTGCAAAAAATGAGCGTGTTGATAAGAGTTGAGCAATGGAAGAAGGAAATTGAGCCATATTTGTTATACAAATAATTAAGGCGTTTCTATTGGTGCCTCATTCACTTTATCCGTCCTCTTTGTCCCTGCATACAATTCATACTCCAATAATCTACAATCAATGGTAGCATTGAAGAATTCTATTCTACGACTCGGCTTCAAACGAATCTTTTTAGCCAACTCTAAATTGCCTGTAAAAATATAGCCTGTCATCCCCTTGCACTTGTTCTTCATATAATCTCCCATACGTGCATAGGTAGCTTCTAATTCAACTTCCTCCCCTAGTCTGTCTCCGTATTCAGGATTGATCATGAGAATCGCACCTTCTTCGGGTTCTGGCATTTCAGTTGCTTCAAAATCGCATACCTGAAAATCAATTAAATCTTCAACACCAGCAACAGATGCATTGATTTTAGCCACTTTAATGGCGTCTCTGCTGATATCAGATGCGATAATGACTAAGTTTGGCAAATGCCTTACTTGTTCTTCTATAATTGTTCTTTCTTGCTCGTATACTTTTTTGTCATAGCCAATGATATGCATGAAAGCATAATTGTTTCTAAATAAACCAGGGGCTCTTTTAGTTGCAATCAATGCTGCTTCAATCGCTAGAGTACCAGAACCACACATAGGGTTTACAAAGGCGCTAAACTTATTCCACTTGGTAGATAATATAGTTGCTGCTGCCAATGCTTCTAACATCGGTGCTTTACCTGGAAGTTTACGATAGCCATGACGGGCTAATGAATCTCCAGAGGTATCCAAGAAAATTTCAGCTTCATCATTTTTCCAAAATAAATACACTACAGCTCCAGCTAATTCAGAACCTGTAGATGGACGCTTTCCACTTACTTCACGCATTCTATCTACAATAGCATCTTTCACTCTCAGATTAGCAAATAAATTAGTAGAAATGGTATCATTAAAAACATTACTAATCACAGAAAAATAACCATCAGGCTTGATCATCGTTTCCCAAGGGATAGTCACTAAGTTTTTATGCAATTCATCCGGATCATTACAAATAAATGTTTTTAAAGAATACATCACCTGACTTGCACATCGTAGGTTTAAATTTAAACGAATACAGTCATTTACTGTTCCAGTTAATTCCACTCCGGTTTGAAAAACCCTATCTACATCAAAACCCAAACCAATCACTTCTGACCTTAAAGCAGGAGCTAACCATTTATTACAGGTGATGATGATTTTATTACGGGTGGTAAATGCTTGCATAATATAAAAATAAGTCAAAAATGACGAAAGGCCTTAAAGCAAAAATCCTCAACAATCTAGTGGATATGTCGAGGATTCTTTGTGGGAGCACACGGGCTCGAACCGCGGACCCTCTCGGTGTAAACGAGATGCTCTAAACCAACTGAGCTATGCTCCCTAAGGGGTGCAAAAATAAGGGGGTATTTTCAATTTCCCAAAAAAAAGGGTAATTAATTTAATTGTACAGCTGGAAGCCTATTGGACTGGCTATCATATACAAAAAGCTCTACTATTTCCATGCTCCAGTATTTATGTAAGGGAGATGCCTTCAATACTTCCTCTACATCCTGCTTCGTATTGCCATTCACCACAATCCAGGATTGCTGTGACTCCATACTTACGGTGTAGGTTTCGATGACTCCTTTATTCAATAGATAATTGATATAAGTTCTGTGAGGAGGCACCAAAGACATAAACTCCTCGTCCATGTCAAAAGATATGATTGCTTGATACTTATTCATCCTACTCTAAATTATAAAAAACTCTTGAATTATCAATTACATCCAGCCAACTTTTTCTTATAAATTTATTTGTGTCTAAACTAACTAGAAACTGGACATTTAAAATTCAACAAAACTGATTCTTCCACCTGAGCCAGCTAAATATGCACCAATTTTTGTTGGATGTTTTTTGACAATATGAAAAGCCGCATCACTGATTTTTTCCCAAGAAGCACCTTTATTATTTGATAGATCCACCCCAGAAGTACCACAAGTAATTAAACGATTATTATCAATAAATTCAACACATGATTTATATCCATTAGGATTGGCAACGGTCAATGGATCCCAAATTAATTGCTTTTTAGACATTGATTTTTGATACCCCACAATATTCTGCGTGGCTAATTTATCATTTGCAAAATCTCCTCCAACAATGACGATATTTTTTTCGTTAGGTGAAATGGCTATACTATTGGCACCTGTAGAACTTGTTCCTTGAAGTAATGGCAATGAATCAGCTACCCCATTTTTCCATAGTCTACTGCTTAATCCTCCTGTAACAAAAACGAGCTCTTTTCCAAGATGAATTAAATTCGAATTACTAGATGCAAAAAATGCTTCTCCATTCTTTAAATCCGATTTGAAAAATTCATTGGGCATTTTATCCCATGAAGCCCCTTTGTTATTTGTTGTTAAAATAAATAAATGTCCGTCAATTGGATCACCTATCACCGTGCCATGATTTGCATCACTAAAATGTAGGGCATCTAAAAACATGGACGTATCAGTATTTTCATACACTTTATTCCATGAAGTACCCCCATCAAGCGTTTTTAAAATAATGGCGGGAGCTGACACTGCTACAATGATAGCTTCTTGATCGTTCCAAGCATGCATTGCTCTGAAATCTCTTTTTTCATATCCTTTCACTTGCATCCAGTCAAAGCTTAAGCCTTCATTAGTAGATTTAGCAACCATCCCTTTGGATCCACTTGCCCATATCACTTTTGCAGAAGGCACAGACATTGCTCTAATACTTACCCCTTTTTGTGCAGTTAATTCTTTGATTTGATATTGTGCAGACAAACCCGAAGAGATGAAAAAAGCACAGATAAAAAAGATTTTAGAAATAGACATGGTTTTATGATTTTTGCAAGATAAAGATACAATATGATACCTTATTGGATGAGTAGAACTGAACTAATGTTGGGACAAGAAAATGTAACCGCCTTGATGGGTAAAAATGTATTAATTATTGGCCTCGGAGGTGTTGGAGGAATTTGTGCAGAAATGATTGTAAGGGCTGGAGTAGGCAAAATGACTATAGTGGATAATGACAATATTGACTTAAGTAATATCAATAGACAAATCCCTGCATTACATTCTACATCAGGACAATCTAAGGCACAAGTATTAGGTGCAAGATTAAAAGATATCAATCCAGAACTAGATTTAACCATTTTAGAAATATTCATTAAGGAGGATTTAACTCGAGATTTATTGGATAGCACAAAATGGGATTACGTAGTGGATTGTATAGATACCTTGTCTGCTAAAACCTTCTTAATTAAAGGATGTATTGATCGAAATTTACCCATTGTTAGTTCTATGGGTGCTGGTGGTAAAGTAGATCCAAGTCAAATCAAAGTCACGGACATTTCAAAAACCTATATCTGTAACCTTGCAAAATATGTTCGAAAAAGATTACAATCCATGGGGATTAAAAAAGGCTTAAAAGTGGTCTTTAGCCCAGAGAAAGCAGACCAGGATAAAATCATCGTGACCGAAAAAGCCTTCCCTAAGAAATCTATTATTGGCACATTGAGCTATATGCCTGCCATTTTTGGCTGTACTGTAGCGAGTGTGGTGATTCGAGATTTGATGGTAAAGGATTGATGTAGACCAATTTGAGTCAAATTTTCTTTGAAAAACGCTCAAATTATCTTTATTTTGCAACCCCAAGGTAATATTTTGCACTGGGGGTAGACGGTTCGGTAGCTCAGCTGGATAGAGCGTCATCCTTCTAAGATGAGGGCCATTGGTTCGAATCCAATCCGAATCACAAAGCCTCTCACGAAAGTGAGAGGCTTTTTTAATGCGAAGCGGTGTCGAAAGCTCGCTTTCGTAAACCGATGAGCGTTAAAAAAGCCAAAAGAATGCGAAGCATTTTTTTGAAAGGCTTTGATGAAAGTCACCTAAAAGGATCACCGACCAAAGGGAGGTAATCCTCCTAATCCTGATTAATTTGATTTTCTCTTAAATCGATACCTCCAATAAAAAGCGACTAATAAAATAAGACCACATAGTTCCATGAAAACTTTCTCTGCATCAATAAAGTCAACTGCTCTATCCTTTAATAAGGGATCCATCACAATCGCATGCACAATAAAAAGTATAGAAGTTAAATAAGAAATGACATGAATATTTTTCCAAAGACTAAAACCCAAAGCTTTACGAATTGGATTTTGAGAGGTGATTATCACTAACAATAATGCAATCAAAGAAGCATATCCCAACCACACAAAAATAGGTTGGTGTGTATTGGATGCTGGCCATACAATAGTAGCATAACTAAAACCAGAAGCAGGATCAAGTGGTAGAATGATGATATGTAACAAAACAATGAAAAATACCGCATAACTGGTATACTCATGCAAGTCGACCATTTTAAAAATTTGGTATTTTTTAGGTATTTTCTTCCAAATGGGTAGTTTTCTATAATTGGTACTCATTAAAATTCCCATACAAATATTCAGGGTCAATACAACTGCAGCAATCATTCCTAATACACCAGAAATTTCAATTGTTTCCATAATGATATAAATTTAGTACAATAATATAACTTGAAATAGTTGAGTCAAGCACTAATCCCCTCTCAACATCCAATTCTCATACAACAAGGACAAATTAAATGCATAAGAATAATAATCAAATCTTACAATATTACTCCTATTGACTATTCTCTTAAATGGATTATTCAAAACCGAAGCAATATTCGCCACAAAGTAGGGATAATTATTCGACTTCAAAGAAGCATCATCAAGCTCAAATGGAAATTCAATCTTCCCTCCTAGCCTTAATACACTCGTGTTCAATAAAAGTCGTTCTAAAGGAAATTCGGCTTGATTTGACAAATGTAAAGCTTGTTCCAATAGGATGGGTTTCAGTGCCAACAAAGCAGGATAGTCAGAATAATAAGCCAATCGAGCAATATGATAAATGATCGTGGCACTGTTGGCATAGTGTTGAGAAACATAGGTAGGATCTGATAGGTGTTTATTGGCTTTCACTAAATCAACAATTAAATCTAGACTCGCAGTATCTGTTGCATTCAAAGGAATTTTAGCTATTGTATGCATCAATACAACATTAGTGAGTACAGATAAATCAACATCTTTCGGCATTTTAGTGCCAAGCCAAGTGCTATACACTGGCCTATATTTAAATTCCTTGTAAAAACTTCGATTGGGCTTGATTAAGCCAACTCTGTAGGCAGCAAATTTAGCTTGCATTGCTTTAGCTATAGCATCATTCGTTCCTAAAGCCAATAAAGTGATGGCTCCATCATCTATGTCATCTGCTAAGGCAAATTGTTGATTCAATTGATTTAACCACCCCCCATTCGGAAAAATTTGAGGTGGATTCCTTGGCCAAAAATTAAAGGTCAATTGATTGTTCTGATTTTTAAAACGATCTATATAAACCAATGCATTGGATCTAGCTTTTTCTATCATAGCCAATTCTTCAGAATGCATCTTTGTGCTAAATTGTCCAATATTAAATAAAACAAGTGAAGTGAAAAAAACATTGTCTTCCTGTTTTAGTTTTGTACTGTAATAATATTTTCTGTATGAAGGGAAAGATCCATGTAATAAATTGGATGGATTATTTATTTGTAAATTGGAAATCAATTTTAAAATTGACATTCTTTGATTCAAGCTTGAGTCATGAACACCATTAACAGCATAAAGCTTAAATGATACTAGAAATAATACTATATAAAGGATCCCCTTTTTCATATTGAACCAACTGTTTTACCGCTAAAAGGTGTAATTTAGTGATTATGGATGTTAAAATAGAAGACAGTTGGAAAAAAGCTTTGGCGCCCCTTTTTGAGCGTTCCTATTTTATACAAATCACAGCACATCTCAAAACAGAGAAAGCGCTTAACAGAACAATTTATCCTAAGGGCAATCTCATTTTCAATGCATTTAATCAAACGCCCTTTGATCAAGTTAAAGTGGTAATACTTGGACAGGATCCTTACCATCAGCCAGGACAAGCAATGGGGTTAAGTTTTTCTGTATCAAATTCTTGTAAAATACCCCCTTCCTTATTGAATATTTATAAAGAATTGAATAAAGACATTGGCATGGCAATCCCTACGACAGGAGATTTAACCCATTGGGCCAAACAAGGTGTTTTGTTACTCAATAGCGCATTAACTGTTAGAGCAGATGAACCTGCAAGTCATAGTAAAATTGGTTGGACTGCTTTTACAGATGATGTGATTAAATTATTATCCAATGAAAAGAAAAATATAGTTTTTATTTTATGGGGTAATTTTGCAAGTCAAAAACAAATACTGATTGATGCAACAAAACATAAAATTCTAAAAGCAGCGCATCCTTCTCCTTTAAGTGCTTATAATGGTTTTTTTGGATGCAAACATTTTAGT
>CAINOI010000034.1 GCA_903851465.1 uncultured Bacteroidota bacterium | reverse complement strand
TTTTTGTTGGGTTACCTGGATTCGAACCAAGACAGACAGAATCAAAATCTGTAGTGCTACCTTTACACAATAACCCAATCAATATTAAAATTGGAATGCAAAAATAAGGGTTTACTAAGATGTTCCAAAACTATTTTGAAAAAAAATTATTCTGCATCTTCTTGTTCCTTCAATGACTTTATTAAATCCAATGCCTCAGCTACCACATCACACATAATTGTAATTATAGAACCTGGTTTTGCTGTATTGTAAGCATGCATAATCGCTTCTTTTTCGTTATAAATGATTTCAATAGGAATTTCTTTTGTCTTTCCTTCATTTATGCCATCAACAAGTAAGGCAACCATTTCTTCTGCTGTTCTGCCCCTAAGATGTTTATCCTGACGAATGATTATTTCATCAAAGTATTTAGCAGATATTCTTCCAAGTTCTCTTATGTCATCATCTCTTCTATCTCCGGTTCCACTAATAATACCTACTTTAGGAGTTCCGTCTAACTTATTCATAAAGTCGCACAATAGAACTAACCCAGCAGGGTTATGTGCAAAGTCCACTAAAAATTTAAAGTTTTTAAACTGAAATAGATTCAATCTGCCAGGTGTTTGCGTTGGAGAAGGTAAAAATGTTTGTAATGCAAGTTTGATGTCGTCAATTTTAATATTCCGCCATAAATAAGAGGCCAAAACCGCTGGTAAGCAATTCATAATATTATGTGTTGCCTTTCCGCCATATGTAATCGGCACTTCTGCAACTTTTATAACGCGTACTTTCCAAGTGCCTTTCATTATGGTGATGTATCCATTTTCGTAAATTGAGGCATAGCCACCATTTTTGCAATGCTTAATTATTCTCGGATTATTTTCATCCATACTAAAGAAGGCTACATTACAATCTAAATCTTTATGCATGGCATAAACAAGATCATCTTCAGCATTAAGAATCGCATATCCAGTTTTTAAAACCGTTTTTGGGACAACCGCTTTTACTTTAGCCATTTGCTCCATTGTTGAAATCCCACGAAGTCCAATGTGATCAGCGCTGATATTGGTTACAATCGCTACATCACAATTTCTAAACGCCAATCCATTTTTTAAAATGCCACCTCTTGCACATTCTAAAACCGCAAAATCAACTGTAGGGTCTTTTAATACAAATTGAGCAGATATAGGGCCTGTACAATCACCTTTTACCATCATTTGATTTTGAATATATACACCATCACTTGTTGTGTATCCAACTTTGTATCCAGCCGTTTTTGCAATATGAGCAGTTAAACGAGTCGTAGTTGTTTTTCCATTTGTACCTGTTATGGCAACTATCGGAATAGTTCCAGGATGTCCTTTTGGAAAAAGCATTTCCACAACGGGCTCAGCTACATTTCTAGGCAGTCCCAAAGATGGATCAATATGCATTCTAAAGCCTGGTGCTGCATTTACTTCAAGAATGCACCCGCCGGTTTGTGTAACAGGATTTCTTAAATCTGTTGCCATAATATCTATACCGCAAATGTCTAATCCAATAATTTTTGCAATTCGCTCGCACATGGCAATATTCGATGGATGAACTTCATCTGTAACGTCAGTACTTGTTCCTCCCGTAGATAAATTAGCTGTTGGTTTTAATAAGACCAATTCATCTTTTCCAGGAATGGTATCTAGCGTATATCCTTTATCATCCAACATTTTATGCGTAAACTGATCAATGGTAATTTGTGTTAGTACTTTCTCATGTCCATAACCTCTACGTGGATCTTTATTTGTTTCGTCAATAAGGTGTTGAATGGAGTTAATGCCATCACCAACAACGGAAGCTGGTGTTCGTAATGCAGCACAAATAAATTTATAATCTATAACCAAAACCCTAAAGTCAAAGCCGGTAATGTATTTCTCTACAATCACATTTCTACCATATACTTTTGCGGCCTCAAATGCAGACATGGCTTGTTGCCAATTCATAATATTGGTGGTATTCCCCTTGCCATGATTTCCATCAATCGGCTTTATTACTACTGGGTAACCGATAAAGTCAATGGCCTTTCTCAACTCTTCTTCTGTTCTAACCACATCTCCTTTTGGAACAGGAATTTCTGCAGCGCCCAATAAGTTTTTTGTTTCACTTTTGTTTCCAGCAATATCAACGGCTATATTACTCGTTGTGCTTGCAATGGTAGCGCGAATTCTTTTTTGATTTACACCATATCCAAGTTGTACCAGCGATTGTTTATTCAATCGAATAAATGGAATTCCTCTTTTTGCGGCTTCATCAACGATGCAGCCTGTACTTGGACCTAATCTTGTACGCTCTCTAATCTCACGCAAAGTCATAATGTCAGCAGCAACATCGTATGCTGTATTTTCAATTAATGCATGAGCAATAGCAACAGCAGCTTTAGCTGCAAAAACACCCGCTTCTTCTTCGGTATAATTAAAAACAACATAATACTCGCCATCTTTTCCTGTTCCTCGAGTTCTTCCAAACCCAGTTTC
>CAINOI010000033.1 GCA_903851465.1 uncultured Bacteroidota bacterium | reverse complement strand
TAAAATATATGAAAAAAATTATCCTGTTTTCAATTACATCACTTTTTGTAATTAATGCTTACTGTCAATCTAATAAAATTACTAAACTAGCAGAGACAAGTTCTGATGAAGTATTAAAAACATTGCAAGGACAACATCAAATAGATGACGGATTGATAGCTTTTGATGGTAACAACTTTCAAATGGCACTTACATGGTCTAGAAAAGACAAAATGCTTGGGGTTAGTACAGGACAAGCTGGAAAAAGATGGTTCGATTATTCTGCAAAGATTAGTGGCACTATTAGAATTGAAGAAATCAAACAATTTGTTCAAATTAATTATAATAATGGAGATGGACAATATATTGGATTTAAAATATTTTATGAGGGAACTGACGATCGAAATAATACATACTCGTTTTGCAATATTGTTACACAAAATTCTGATGCATCATCGAGCTATGTTGGTAACTGGAGGGTTGGGTCAAATTATTATGGTATTAATGACATAGCTAAATTTGGATGTCAGGAATATGATGGAACTAAAGAAATTCATTTCTCGTTTAATATAGAAAAATATTATTCTAAAAATATACCTGTTAAAAATACAATACCAGCCAAAAAGACAATACCAGCAAAAAAAACAGTGCCAGCAAAAAAGACAATACCAGCAAAGCAGAAAAAATCATAAATAAAATTATCTGCTAGATGGTTATAATCAATTATGTGCTAATTATTGATTAAACACAGGCAGAATATACAATAAAAGGGTTTATGCTTATGAAGGCATAGACCCTTTTTGTTTTCTTTTAAATTATAGAAAATGCTATGATTTAGGGCTTATTTATCAACAAGTAAAACATTTGCACCATTTTTATCAATGAAGTAATTTTAAGCATTTACATTTGCAAAGCATTCAAAAACTGGCAATAGAAACTAAACTTGGATTAAAATAGATAAAGTTACAAAATGGCAAAAATGAAAATTATAGATTTGTTCTCTGGTGCTGGTGGGTTAAGTTATGGATTTGCCCATGATGATTTTTTTGAAATTGTTGCTGCAGTAGAAATTCTACCAGACATGGCTAATACTTACAAGGAAAATCATAAAAATACAAAAGTGTATAACATTGATATTTCGAAATTCAATAAAGCATTGTTTTCAAAGGACTTTGGAAAGACGAAGATAGATATGGTGGTTGGCGGCCCTCCTTGTCAAGCATACTCTACTATTGGTAAAAGATTATTAGACGACCCAAGAGGTAAACTTTTTCAAGAGTATTATAGAATACTAGTAGAATTCAAGCCAAAATTCTTCATTTTTGAGAATGTAAAAGGACTATTGAGTATGGATGGCGGGAATTTACTTAATACTATAATTATGTTATTTAGTAAATTAGGATACAATGTTAAATATAAATTAATCAACGCTGCAGATTATGGGGTACCACAACTTAGAGAAAGGGTAATTATCACTGGAACATTAAAAAAGAAGAATTATAATTACCCCAACCCAACTCATACCAATGAAATTGGCTTGTTTAATAATACCCTTAAATTATGGCTTACAATGGAAGATGCGTTATCAGATCTTCCTTTAATTGAAAATGGAGGTAAATCTAAGAAATACCAAAAAAAATCGCAAAATGCATTTCAAAAATATTTGAGGAATACCGATCCAAAAGAAATATTAGATCATGAATCGTCTAAAAACGGAGACCATTTATTAGAAATGATGAAGCATTTACCACAAGGTGGTACATTAAAAGATATACCAAAAAGTATCAGACCATTAAAAGCATTTCCAAATAGTTATAGTAGATTATGGTGGAAAAGACCTTCAACAACCATCACTAGAAACTTAGGAACCCCTTCTAGTGCAAGATGTATACACCCATTAGTAGACAGAGCATTGACAACTAGAGAAGGTGCAAGACTTCAATCATTCCCAGATAATTATGTTTTTACTGGAAGCAGGTCTTCTAAAAATTTACAAATCGGGAATTCGGTTCCCCCTTTATTGTCAATTCATTTAGCAAAATCAGTAAAAGATTATTTTACTGATCTGTAAATTTTTTCTTTAAAAGTTGAAACATTTTTTTTTGAACTTCTGTAGTAGATTTTTCAATAAATTTTGGATCATTTATGGCAGATACTCTTCCGGTTTCATCGAAACAAAAATAATTTCTGTACGGCCTATTGCACCAACTGCATTGAGGAATGATGTTCCCAATCTCTAGGGGTAAATTGGGGTTCATATGCCCTTTTTGTATTTTAGTAACTAGTGAAGGATTGTAATAATGTATTTCACCTTCCTTAGAACCGCAGGTTGCACAACGATAATCATACTTTTCTTTTAAACTATCCCAATTATCTGTACCAATAGTTTGCGTTCTTCTTCCACTTGTAAATTCAGGATAGGGTATTTCTATACTAACTAATTTATACTCGCCATTCTTTAAACCAGAATTAACATCGCCTCTTGTCCCACTTAGAATATACCATCCCTTTTGTGCAGCCAAATGCCTTGCTTGCTGAACATCATTCGTCTTTGGATAATATTTTTTTATAAACGCTGTTAATTCTTCTTTACTAACGCTTTGGTTAATTTTAGAATACAGATAAACAAGTGTTAAAGCGTCTTTCGTGATTTGCTTTGATTTATATAAACCAGGAAGCACTACCCCCTTTGAAGTCAAATTAAAGGTATTGTATGAATTTTCAATACTTCTATAAAGCGATATGATTTTTGATTCTAGCATGTCATAAAGCTAGTGGTAAAATAGGTAATATCAAATAAATTTAACCTACTTGTATTACAGGATATAGTGGATTAAAATGGAGGATAAGTTGAAGGATTGCGAAGGTCTATTCAATCCATTCAATAGGGATGATTACTTCATTAGTTCTTCCAATAAATTGGAATGGCGCATTGTACCCTAAAAAATAAAACCCCTCTTTTCTTATAATATTTTTTTCTTTCAACATGCCTGCAAGCTGATCATGGTATTCTGCTATTTTTTCATCATTAGCGTATCCACTAAAACTTATTGCGGCAAAATAAGTTGGTTGTGACTTTTTGATTTCTATTTGAGTATCATTTGGAGTTGGCAGTGGCTTTTCATTGTATTTTTGAGGCATTTCAAAACTCATGCTTGAACCTTTGTCAGTAATTCGCATGATCACTGGGGCTGTCATAGAAATACTTTCTTTTTGTTGATTACCTCCAAAAATGAATTTTGCAAGTTTACTAAAGCCTGAACTAGCAACTGATTTATAATTAGTCGCTTTTGAATAAACGGTGGCCATTGTCGCAGAGGGATAAAACCTGATTTCAAAACCCGATTCTTTTTTTACCACTCTATAAGCTTGTTTCTCTGTTTTAACCACAGTTATGATCTTAAATGATTGGAAGATCAAATAAATACCTATCAACGATAATGATATGTAAAGTGCTTTCATAAACAAATTTATGATTAAACAATTACTTAAAAACGTTAAAAACCAGATACTCAAATTTCAACACCATGCCATTGGGTGCAGTTCTTTCCATGGTTGAATATAATTGCTGACGATATCCAATGTCTATTCTTGCTTGGCTGTTTATGATAAATTGTACCGAAGGGGCAATATCTAAATATGATTTTTGATTATCGTTCAGTCGTTGTCCAAGTAATTCAAGCATCAAATTCACATTCACTTGCTTATAGCTAGTATACACTTTAGGTAACATTAATTTACCAGCAGACAAAGTATAATTCATTGCACTATTGCTTTCTGTAATAGGGAATGTATAATTTGGTTTGTTGTCTAAGGCCCTTTCATAACTAATCGAACTACTGATAGCCACCTTGTGTAATAATTGGGTGGCAATGAATCCAGCCTCGTACCCTGTATTATGTCCCATTGTTTCAATTTCCTGCTGGTGTATATCTGCCTTATTGAAACTATACCTTCCGTACAAGGCCATTCTAAAATGCTTTTTCAGAGCGTCCTTACTAAAAAAACGATACTTGGCATAAACGCTACCCCCTTCGGTTTCAAAGCCCCCATCTTGTCGGTTACTAATAAACCCCTGCGCATGTACCATCCACTTTTTATTAATCCCCCACATTAGTTCAGGCATATTATGGTAATTCAGCTTGCCATCCTTCTCAAACATAAACGCATTCATATCTCTGAAGCCCAGTGACTTTGCTGGCATATTACTTGCAGGTTCTGTAAACACAAATAGTTCCTGAGAAAATGAATTCAAATGAATAAGCAGGAATGCGATAAATACTATTGGTTTCATAGAGGTTACTTTTAAAAGCGTAACTTTTAAAAGACAAATTTAGTCCTTTTTGTATTGCATAAATTGTAACTTAGATTGTATTTTAAAATAAGCACTTATGAAAAGCGTGTTATGCTGTTTAATGTCATTGTTCTTATTTACTGCAGCAAATGCACAAGAAAAGACCAATAAAAAATTAGTCTTTAATCCTAAAAGTCCAGTGTATGAGGTAGATGCTACCTGTGGTACTTGTATGTTTAACATGGAAGGAAAGGGTTGCCATTTAGCGATTAAGTTTAAAGGCAAGAACTACTTTGTGGATGGAACTGGTATAGACAATCATGGAGACGCACATGATAAAGAAGGTTTTTGCAATGCCATTAAAAAAGCAAAAGTGCAAGGGTCTGTTGTGAAGGATAGGTTTCTTGTGACTTATTTTGAGTTAATAAAGCAATAGCTATTCTTGATATTAGCCAACAGCTTGCAATTAAGCAATGATTTAATATTTGACATAAAAAGGCCCCTATCGCTAGGGGCCTTTTTCGTATTTTTCTAAACTTAAACGCTACTTAAAGACAGTATTATTTAACAGCCTTACCAAATCCTACAAAGTGTACGATTTTGCCGTTTTCGAATCTAAACGCGTCCATCCATTGGAATTTTTGTGATTTACCGTCAGGAAATACTAGCTCAGCTTCGTCCCAGATATCTACCCACTGATGTCCGTTTTCTCCAACTACAGGGTAAATTGCAACAATTTGGAAGTCTTTGAAGGTGATACCAGCAAAATTTTTCTCCATATATGCCATGATTGAATCCTTGCCTTTTAATACTGATCCATCTTCTGCATTCATAGTTGCAGTATCTGACATCATATCTCCTGCAGCTTTAAAATCTTTCTCAAACAATACTTTATGAAATTGTTCAGCTAATAGTACATTCTTTTGATCGCCCATCTTAAAGTTGTCGGTATAAGTTGGCTTGTAAAGATGTTCAACATTTGTTGCTGCAACTTCAACAGTTTCAGTTGTCTTTGTGTCAGTACTTGTACATGCAGCAAAAGATCCTGCAACAAGTAATCCTAAAAATACTTTTTTCATAGTTTGGGTTTTAATTTGAACTGTGAATTTATTGCGGAGCCATTAAAAATAGGCACTAAAAACAGGGAATATTGTTCCAAAAACGCAAAAAGGAACAAATAAATTAAACAAATATATAGTTTAGGCTATTAAAAAGAGTTTCTTACATACTCAAAATAATATACCTATGAAAAAATTACTTTTCTCAGCAATGATTGCATCTAGTTTATTCGCATGTAAATCAGAAACAAAACCAGCATTCGATTTAGCAAATGCAAAAATGGAAATTGAGGCCGCTAATGTCAATTTAACCGATTTAATTACCAAAGGTGATTCTGTAGGAGCCGCTAATGCTTATACTAAGGATGGTAAATTCATGCCTGCTAATATGCCTTCTGTTGACGGTACGAGCAATCTAACTTCATTTTGGGGCGGATTTATTAATGCCGTTGGAGGCGTTATTACTTTAACAACTTTAGAAGTATGGGGTAACAATGAGGTAATTACAGAAGAAGGTATTTTTGAAATAAAATCAAAAGAAGGCGTTCAATTGGATAAAGGCAAGTATCTCGTACTTTGGAAAAAAGAGGACGGCAAATGGAAACTACACAGAGATATAGGAACTACAGATCTTCCATTGGCCACAAAATAATTTTTTACATCTTATCTTTTCAAAATTATAATCAAAATAAAAAATTATGGAAGACTTACGTTATCCCATCGGTAATTTTGAGTTCAAACCTTTTAGCGATAGCATTAAAAATGAATGGCTGAATGAGATGAAAAGTTTATCTAATGATTTAGCATTGGTTACAAAAGATTTGAATAGCGCACAATTAGACACCCCATACAGAGAAGGCGGCTGGTCTGTGCTTCAGGTAGTCCATCATCTAGCGGATAGCCATATGAATGCATTTGTAGTATTTAAATTAGCATTGACAGAGGATTTGCCTACCATTAAAGATTACAGTGAACATGATTGGTCTTTTACTGCAGATGTAGTAGAGACTCCAATTCATGTATCTATTAACCTCTTAGATACGCTACACCAAAGATGGACTGCGCTTTTAGCTAGTTTAACCGCTGCACAATGGCAAAGAAAATTCTTTCACCCTACACACAACATTGAAATAAGCTTATGGGACTTTTTTGCAGTGTACACATGGCATGGTAAGCATCATATTGCTCATATCGAAAATCTTAAAAAAAGAGAAGGCTGGAAATTTTAATACATCATGCGGTTCAACAACTAACTGGTCTATGAAGTCAAATTCATAGGCCTTTTTAATTTAAAGAAATCTTATATTATTGATAAACAACTATTTGTACTTTTTAAAAAAATATAACTAAAATTGTTAAACTTAATTTAATGATAAGGTAATATTTAGATAACATAAGGATTATAATTTTCTATTTAAATCATTTTATGAAACACCTATATTTAGTACTTATTACGTTCACATTATTTTCTTGCAGAAAAGAAGAAACGATTGTCCCTCTCGAAAATACTCAAAATGAGGACCTTAGTGCCTATCAAGAAATTGCATCTATTAACCTAGGTGGCCTTGGTGCTGCAGAAATTACGGCATTTGATCCTACTACAGACAGGTTATTCGCAGTGAATAATAGCGCTGAAAATAAAATTGATGTGATTGATATTAGTGACCCAGCAAATATCAAAGTAATTAAGTCAATTAGCATGTTGCCTTATGGTGGATATGTAAACAGCGTTGCTGTATATGATGGTAAATTAGCTGCGGCAATTGAGTCTACCAATAAACAAGCCTTAGGTAAGGTTGTCATTTTTAATACATCCACCTACGCCGAAATTAAATCTGTTGATGTAGGCGCTTTACCTGATATGGTTACATTTAGCAATGATGGTAAATACATTCTGTCTGCAAATGAAGGTGAACCAAGTAATGATTATTTAAACGATCCTGAAGGATCAGTGTCTATCATTAAAGTGTCTGATTATTCAGTAAAAACAATCAACTTCTCTGCATTTGAAGGTCAACTAGCTGCTTTAAGTGCTAAAGGATTTAGAATATTTGGTCCTGGTAAAAACTTCAACAAAGATATCGAACCTGAATACATTACAGTATCAGATGACAGTAAAACAGCCTATGTAACTTTACAGGAAAATAATGCCATAGCCGAAATTGATATTATTACTGGAACGGTTAAAAAAATAAATCCATTAGGCTTTAAAGACTACTCTTTAGAAATAAATGCCATTGATGCTAGCGATAAGGATAGCAAAATTGCTTTTTCAACTTATAATAAAGTATTTGGCATATATATGCCAGATGCCATTGCCTATTATAATTACAATGGTAACCCCTATTTATTTACAGCAAACGAAGGGGATTCAAGAGAATACACTGCATTTACAGAAATGAAAAGAGTAAGTGCTGTATCATTAGATGCGGTAAATTTTCCAACTGCGACAACCCTAAAAACAGATGCAGCAATAGGTAGATTAAATGTCACCACTACTTTAGGTGATACCGATGGTGATGGTGATTTTGATGCATTATATTCATTAGGCGCAAGATCATTTAGTGTATGGGATGCGAATACTGGAACGCAAATTTTTGATAGTAAAAATGAATTAGATAAAAAAGCAACTGATTTAACTATTTATGACGATGCAAGAAGTGATGATAAAGGAGTAGAACCCGAGTCTGTTACTATTGGAAGAGTAGGCAATAAAACAATCGCTGTTGTTGGAATGGAAAGAGCAGATGCGTTTGCCATTTATGATATTACTATTCCAACAGCTCCTGTATTTGTAAAAATGTATAAAACTGGAGATGCGCCAGAAGGTGTTCTATTTATTCCTGCATCAAAAAGTCCAATCAATCAAAGCTTAATTGTAATTAGTAGCGAAAATGATGGTTTGGTAAAAATCTATAAGACTACAAAATTATAATAAAGGGTTTGAGGGGTTTATTATAACTAACAGTACAAATTTTTAGAAGTGGTCTATGAAGTCAAATTCATAGGCCGCTTTATCTTTTGGATATATTCAATTAAATTTTTAATAAATTACCGGTAGCTTTGGTTTATTCAATATTTATAGCTAATATGTATTTGCAAATGCTATTATAATTTAAATCGTTAAACTATATTTTATGCTCGAATTTTTAGTTATCTCTATTTGTGTCTTATCGGTGCTATTTTTTAGCTTTGTGGTGGTGAATCAAGGGACCATCGCCATCATCACCATGTTTGGCAAGTACCAAAGAATTATGCTCCCAGGTTTAAGATTTAAAATCCCTTTAGTGGAGACTATATTTAGAAGAGTGAGCATTCAAAACCAAAGTATTGAGCTTGAGTTTCAGGCGGTAACGATTGACCAAGCGAATGTATACTTTAAAAGTATGCTATTGTACTCTGTTCAAAATGCCGAGGAAGAAACAATCAAAAAAGTTGCTTTTAAATTTATTAGTAATAAGGATTTGATGCAGGCCCTTGTTAGAACCGTAGAAGGAAGCATTAGAGCCTATGTGGCAACAAAGCGTCAAGCAGAGGTCTTAACTGCTCGCAGGGAGATTGTTGACTTTGTAAAAGAACAAATTGATAATAGTTTAGAAGAATGGGGATACCATTTACAAGACCTTCAAATTAATGACATCACTTTTGACCAAGTGGTAATGGAAAGTATGAGTAAGGTGGTTGCTAGTAATAACTTAAAAGCGGCTGCCGAAAACGAAGGACAAGCTTTATTAATTACAAAAACGAAAGCTGCAGAAGCAGAAGGTAATTCAATTAAAATATCTGCACAAGCCGAGAAAGAAGCGGCTCAATTAAGAGGTCAAGGTGTTGCACTATTCAGACAAGAGGTAGCTAAGGGTATGACAGAAGCGGCTGAAGAGATGAAGCAAGCGAATTTAGATACCAATGTAATTTTATTCAGCATGTGGACCGAAGCCATCAAGAATTTTGCAGAATATGGAAAAGGCAATGTCATATTTTTAGACGGTAGCCCTGATGGGATGGATAAGACTATGAAACAAATGATGGGATTGATTACAAAGAAAGAGAACAGTAAATAAAATTTACAACTAGAAGGTAATATCATCAAGGGTTTATGCAGTCAAATGTATAGACCCTTTTTTATTAGATTACTTACTGTTCTTTTTTTAAGATGGCGATATCTTCCTTTATTCTTTCTATTTCAACTAATAATGTACCATTGTACACACCTCGAATGCGCTGCTTTTTATCTATTAAAATGAAGTTTTCGGTGTGTAAAAATTCATTCCCCGTTTGATAGTACCCAATAGTATCTCCAGCAAAATATTGCTTCTTAGCTAAGTCATATATATCATTTTTAGACCCAGTCAATAAATGCCATTGTTTACTGTTTACCTTATTTTCGATCGCATATTTTTTTAAAATAGCAACGGAATCGGAATCTGGCGTTACGCTATGTGATAAAAATAAAATAGTAGAATCTAAGTTAAACGCTTCCTGCAATAAGTACATATTACTCGTCATTTTGGGACATATACCACGACAGGTTGTAAAGAAAAAATTAGCAATATATATTTTCCCATTCACCGTTTTATTTGAAATCATTTCCCCTTCCTGGTCTTTAAAAATAAATGCTGGGATTTGATGTATTTGTTGGTATTGACTGTCCTTTTTTTCAATCCACTCTGGCGTCCAATCGGGTGTGTTAAAAAAAGGCAGTGTTTCGTTGGCGGTGGTAATTGCTTCCAATGGTTGATTGTTTGTTGTACAAGACAACATAAGAAAGCTTAAAAGGAGCATGGAACTGAACATGAACCTAGTGTTACTAATTGATATAAGTCTATATATATACAACTTGATATGAGTCATTCATTATTTTTTTAAAATAGAGTCATTTTGATTCATGCAAAGTTTCAAACCAACCAATCCATACCTTCTGCCATTTTTTACCACATAGTTTGCTCTTATAATACCATTCTCCCACCACATTTTTTGACTGCCTTGCTCATAGCCTTGTTCATAATGAAATATTCTAAATGCTTGGCCGTTTTGATACCATTCTTTTGCAACACCATGATGTTCTCCATCTTCAAAATAAAATTCAAACTGTGTTTGTCCATTTTCCCAATAGCCAAGATGTTTTCCTATTTTTTTACCGACATGATAATACCTAGTCGATTTGATCTGTTTATTTGGATACCATTTTTTTTGGAGCCCTTCCTCAACTCCGTTCAAATAGCCGGCTATCTGCATGGTATCCTTTGTATTATAGAGCGTATACACCAATCCACTATATTTTTTGTCATTATGAAATAGGGTGTCTTGGTGTAAAGTAAAACCTTTGTCTGCGCTAGGTTTAAAAATAGTTGGAATGCTAGCTACTACTATGTTCTGCGGTTTAAGTTCTAGCTGATTGTTTTGACTGTCCTTATTATTTGAATCACAAGCGGATAAAAACAGGACCGGTATAAAGCACCCCAAAATAAAATATTGTTTCATTTATTGTGAAACAGTTCCTGGTGTTCCATAATAACCTGAGCCATTAATATATGGGTCAGTGCTTGTGATATGATAATGGTATATCCCACTCGGGTAATCAGCAGTGGCCAATGTATGTCCGTGATAGATGTCAAGTTTAGTATTGTCAACTATTACGCCATTTTCTTCGGGACCATACACTGGGAATCCATCTAATAAAAAGCCCATTAATCCCGATTTGGTTGCTTTTACTGTTGTTAAATAAAGTGGCTCCACATGATAATGGTATGCGCTTGTAGGCGTTGGGTGTCCCCAATAACGATCAAAAGAAACTATTTCGTTTGCTAAAGGTTGATTGGGACCTGCATATTGATTATAGAAAGGAACTCCATTTAAGGAAACCCCAATGGCGCCTAATGGTGTTGCAGCATGTGTAGTGGCCAATTTAGGATCTATGGGTATTTTGAAAACATATGCTTTTTCGGCAATCGAATTAGGATTTTTTTGAAACTGATAGCCTGCAAATGTAGTGCCAGAGAAATTATCATACAATGCGTTCGTTGAGCCATAATAGCTACTCTTATGATCAGGAAGTCCATTGGTTTTAATGGTAATATAAGTACCATCAGAAGTAATACTTGACGCACCATATATTTTTTTATAAATATCTGGTACTGTTGTACTTACAACTGGGTTAGTCGTGTTATTTGGACTACTGGGAGTGGTCGTGGTAGCAACCTCTTTACTACATGATTGTAATAAAACTAGGACAGAACAAAGGGTAAAATAAAATAATTTCATTTGTCAGGGGTTTATTCTTAGACCAAATTTATATTGTAAAGTTTAATTTAGGAAATTTAAAACTTTACAATCAAAGCCAGCGTAGCCGAAGTTTGCGAGGCGCTAGTTTGTTCGTATCTATATATACGATCCTTGGACTTGTATTGTTTTAATTCCACGCGCCATAATACATTAGAGCTAATTTGACGATCATAATTCATCGATGCACCAAATGTTTGATAACCATTGGGGGTAGTTGTAAGGATAATGAGTTGTTGCTTGTCATTATAATATTCAAGCCTGCCTGCAATTTTACTTTTAGGATTTAAGTTTAGTTTAGCAATCATTACTGGTGTATACCAAATTGCCCCCTTGCCTTGCGCATTATTTTGTGTGCCGATATCAAAACCGAAAATGAAAGCTGTTTTTGGTGAAGCCTCATAGATAGCATAGAGATTATGAAACACCCTTATAGGATTTATAGAATCTAATTGTATGCGGCCAATAAAATTGCTATAATTTAAAGTCAGGGTACTGCTTGGTTTATAAGTAATCTGTACACCTACACTTGGCTTGCCATCCCAATTAGGTACTGCTATTTTCTGCCATCCATTCAGTACATGAAATGCTAGGTAAAAATCTTCCTTTTTATTGGCGTAACTCAATTTGATACCTGTTTCATAATAGGGAGAGTTCTCTGCTAAAATACTCCTTGTCAAGTTCCAGCAATCTGCACCCACTGCGCTTTCAAAACCAATATGCGAAGGCATCACCCCTGCATCTACCCAAATATTTTGTTGCTTAGAGATTTTATACCCAATATTGGCCTCTAACAAAGGCTTTGCCCAATTGGGTTCTGCGCTTAGATTGTACATGGCATAATTACCCGTCATAAGTGCCAAATTAGATCTCATACGACTGGATTGATAACCCAATTTTACAAAAGCAAGATTGACATTCAATTGATTATGCTTTTTATAATTATAGTTATAGTCAGGTTTTTCAAAATTTTTGGGATTTGAAAAGTCATAACTATAATACATATCGGCATAGGTGCTTAGCTTAAGTGTCTTTGTAGAATCGTCTTGCGCAAAGCTATGTATAGAAATAAATAGGACTAATAAGAAGAAGGAATAACGCATCAATTAATTTGAGTGACAAAATTAGGTAAAACTTGTTATTTAATTAATATGACTGTAATTATATATAGCTTAAATTGTAAGTAATAAATCAATACTTATGATTTGGCGTAAATTTAGTGGAGAAACGATTTCGATACCTATTGCCGAGCATGTGAAGAAGTGTATCGAAGAAGAAACTGCAAAAAACAATAAACTTAAAGTGTATATCGGCACTGATAGTCAGGTAAAACTTTCTGTAACTGAATTTGCTACGGTAATTGTTTTTTTAAGGGAAAAAAATGGAGGATTCATGTTTATTCATAATGAAAAAACAAATCAACCATTACACATAAAGGAAAGGATGTTACTCGAGGTGTCAAAGAGTGTCGAAATTGCTTATTCTCTTTGTGATTTATTCATTGAACATGATATCGAAATGGAAGTACACGCCGACATTAATACCAATAGCCAATTTAAGAGCAATGAAGCTTTGAAAGACGCCATGGGCTATATTATGGGGATGGGCTTCGCATTCAAAGCAAAACCAGACTCCTTTGCAAGTAGCTGTTGCGCAGACAAGGCGTTGAATTAATAATATGATACAATAAGTTAGTTATTCTACTATTTAATATTGATATTTGCGCATTCAAAATCAAAAGGATTCCTATTCATGCGCAACCACAAATCAATTAAACAATTTATACAAATCACTTTGGTAATCTTTCTTGTTTGTGGTTTAAATACTATTATATACGCACAAACTTACACAGGCAATTTAGGTATTACTAATAATGGATTCTCAATTGTTCCAACATTCTCCTTTAATAGTCCAGCAATCACTTCTCAAATGAGTTGGAAAAAACACAACTTAAGTGTTGAGCCAGATATTCGACTAGCACCAGATCTTACAAAAGGCAGTATGTTATTGTGGTTTCGTTACATGCCCATACAGGAAGGCAAATTTTCTTTAAGAACAGGGATGCACCCTGCTGCGAACTGGTTTCCAAAAAATATAGTTGAAAATGGTAAGGATGTAAAGCTCTATCAACTTAGAAGATTCTTGGCATGGGAATTAGTGCCTAATTTCAAGATTAATAAAAATTTAAATCTTGGGGTCTATTATTTACAAAGTAATGGTTTACAAAAAGATGGACTTCAAACCTCACATTTTGTGAACTTGTATTTAGGTGTATCTAATATTGCTTTTAATGATCAATTGAATCTTAGTTTGACGCCAGCAGTGTATTATTTGAATATCGATAAAAAAGCTGGCACCTATTTTACGGCAAATGGTTCAATCAGTCATAAGAAATTTCCATTTAGCTTACAATCTACCATCAATAAAACTTTGGAAACAGAAATTACAGGTGGCAAAGACTTCCTTTGGAATATCGCCTTGGTATATAAGATTAAGTAAGTGAGTTTTTGTAATAGACCATTAATAACTACAATGCTTAGCTATAATAAAAATAGCTTCTAAATTTTTCTAGTTATTATAAGCCACTTGAAAATCAATCTGTATTTTGTTATCCACTTTTACAAATAACAAACTTGGTCTTTCTACTTTATAGTCTTCTAATAAAACAGGAAGGCTTCCAGAAAACACCCATCTACGATTTTGCTTTTCAAGTTTTACTTTAGTTTCAATCATACGCTCTACACCATGAAACTGTAATTTACCTTTTACGAATATACCATCTGGTGTATACTGCACACTTGAGCTGCTAAATAAAATTCTAGGATAAGTTAATCCATCTAATACTTCCATCATATGACTGTCTCTGCTAGATAAGCCGCTATTAAAGGTAGCCACATTCACTACAATTGAAATTTGTTCTATTTCATTTTTTTGTTCGTTCCACTTGGTAGCCACTTTTAAATCCTTGCTTACGCCCTCCCAACTATGCAATTTGTGTACCATTGAATATTTTACCGAAGAAGCACTTGTTTCAAATGTTGGACTTTGAAAAAATAAGGATACAACGAACGAAAGTATTACATGTAAATACATAATTTAAAATTTAATCACCACCATGGCTGCTGCTAAACTAACAAAGCTTGTATAGGCTGCTGCACGGTGATAAGGTTTAAGTGAGGGATTATTTTCGATTTGAGAAGCTAGAATATTGGTTGCCAACATACCAGACATATGTGCTATTGCCAGCCACTTATGCAATCGTATAGAAGTTATTTTTTTATCTCTTTTGAAAGTAGAAGGCGGTGTAAATAAAGCATTGATCGCAGTGAGCCCATAAGTAAGATTGACCGCTGCTCCCAGCGCTTCGTGTGTTTGCTTTAATTTATAGGAACCATTATATAACTGACTTCCAACAATACCTTGTGCTAACATGCCGCCCAATGTTACAAAACCACCAATTTGATGTATTTGCAACATTTTTCTTCTTATTCTTAAATCAATTTTTCTTCTTTCTATAGGATCTTCAATATTACCATACCTGTTCTTAAAAATGCCATTTGTTCCCCAAACTAATTTTTGTGTAAATAACATTTTAGATGGAGTGATTAATTGACTGTCAATTTTTTCATTGACCAAAAGGGTTTGTAAAAGTGAATCTGTTTGTGCTTGAACTTTATTAAGACTACCCATCAATAAGAATAAAAAAATTACCTTTAACAAAGATTTGTAACTCAAATAGTTATTCATAAGAAAATGTTTTTTAATTTAGATTCATATAAGTGCTACAACAAAAGTACCGAATCGATTGTTGATTTGTATATTTATTATTCCTAACAATTGTTAATTCATAAAATTTATTATTATGGAAAGAAAAGATTTCATTGAAAAAGTTGGTCTGAGCGCGGCTTCTGTATTGATTTTTGGTTGCATGCAATCCTGTTCAAAGTCTGACAGTGCTCCTTCGCAACCAACTGGATCCAATAATAATACAAATAAAGCAATTGATTTTACAATCAATATAACAACAAATCCATATACCAGCTTAAACACTGCTGGAGGATTCTATGTAGATAAAACAAATAATATCATCATTGCCAGAACACTTACCAATGAATACATCGCAGTAAGTTCTCTTTGCACCCATCAACAAGTAACAGTAGACTTTCAAGCGAATAATAATCGTTTTTATTGTTCTGCACACGGATCTGCCTTCTTTACAACAGGCGCTGTGCTGACAGGGCCTGCTAATGTAGCATTGAAGCAATATAAAACTGCACTGTCAGGAAACAACCTTAGGGTTTACGCATAATCCTTAGATACTACTTACAAAAAAAGGATGCTATTGAAACAATAGCATCCTTTTTTAATTCAATCCTATTGCTTAAAATATAAACTTAGTACTTAAGAAATTAGAATGATGAGACGATACGATATCGTTGATGATATGCTTGTTCTCTTCGGTTAGTTTTGCTGCCACTAAAGACCTAATTGAAAAAGACCTTAATGCATCCACGACAGACAAAGTACCTTCTGCACTATCCTTACGTCCAGTAAACGGAAAACTATCTGGACCTCTTTGACATTGACAATTGATATTCACCCTGCTCACTTGATTCACCAATGGGTCAATTAAACTCGCTAATTCAGATTGATTTTTTGAGAACAAACTAACCTGTTGACCATGCGTTGAATCGATGATGTATTGGATTGGCTCTTCAATGTCTTCAAAAGGAATGACTGGAATAATTGGACCAAACTGTTCTTCGGTATAGATCTTCATTTTATGATTCACTGGAAACAAGATAGCTGGATAGAAAAAGGTTTCTTTCATTGTTCCCCCGTTTTCATTCATCACAGCTGCGCCATGTAATTTCGCATCCTCTATCAAATCATTTAAATAAGCTGGCTTACCTGGCTCTGGCAATGGCGTCAAAGTCACTCCTTTTTCCCATGGTAATCCAAACTGTAATTTTGCCACCTGTTCTTTTAATAATTCAATGAATTCTTTAGCGATAGATTGATGCACAAAGATTGTTTTTAGTGCTGTACATCTTTGTCCATTGAATGATAGTGCTCCCAAGACAGTTTCTTGAACTGCTAATTTAATATCCGCATCTTTTGTAACAATAGCTGCGTTCTTAGCATCTAATCCTAATATGGCTCTTAGACGATTTACTTTTGGATGTAACTTTTTTAATTGGTTGGCTACCTTACTTGATCCAATCAATGTCAATACATTGATCTTACCAGACTCCATCAATGGCGGTATAATAACATTACCTCTTCCGTAAATCGTATTCACCACTCCTTTAGGGAAACAAGACTTAAATGCCTCTAACATTGGGTAATGCAATAAAGTACCATGCTTTGGTGCCTTGAACAATAAAGTATTACCCATAATGATTGCAGGAATCAAAGTAGTGAAAGTCTCATTTAATGGATAGTTGAATGGCCCCATACACAAGACAACTCCCAATGGAGATCTTCTTATTTGAGCAACAATACCTTGTTCTATCGTGAATCTAGAAGAGTCTCTATCGATATCCTTTAGCGCTTCTATGGTAGCATAAATATATTCCACTGTTCTATCAAACTCTTTTTCGGAGTCAGCATAGGTTTTACCTATCTCCCACATAATCAATTTTACCACAATCTCTTTTTGCGCTAACATTTTGACTACGAACTGTTCCACACAATTGATTCTTTGGGCAACAGACATGGTTGGCCACTCGCCTCTACCATCGTTATAGGCTTTGCAGGCAGCGTCCAAGGCAATCATCGCTTCTTTCTCGGTACAAACTGGATAGGATCCTATCTTAATACGTTGTACTCCTTCAGGGGTGTGCATACATATTGGAGAAAACACTTCGTGGGTGGGTCCATCCCAAGTAACTAACTCACCGTCAGACAGATAGGTTTTTTGATTGATTAATTCTGGTAATGCAAAAGCCTCAGGAATGGCCTGCTTTTCTATAATTAAATGGTCTAGTTGTTCTTGAAATGTCATGTTGTTGCTTTTAATAATATATATAACAAAAATTACTACTTATTGTTGAATGAACGCAAAAGGATGGTAAAGTCTTTTTTAGACCTCTCGTTTGTGGTGGATATACCTGAATCTGTATAAGAAAAACGAGATGATAGCAAACAAAAACCCAATGATGACTATGATATAATTCATTGGCTTTTCAATAGTTAAAGACATTCTTAGCAAAATAGTTGTAATGATAAAACTAGCGTTTCTAAAAATGATGAAAAAAGAGGAATGGAAAGTAAATGAAATGATAAGTAATAATACATCCACAAATATCATGATAGAAAAAAAGTCTTCATAAAAAACAGTATTAGGATTCGGGTAATGATCATTGATCCTTAAGGCTTCAATCATATCCATTGACCAAGTCGTTAAACTCGTAATACTCAAAATCAACAATACTACAATCATACTTAGTGAAACCAATTTCTTGATATTAATGAATTGGTTTAACTCTCTAATGATCTCCTTATTATGACTACTGTTATAAATTTTATAATAAACAATAGTCAGTCCTAGCATGACGATAGAAGCAGCTAGATCATATACTAGGCTTAAAAATGCAGGGTTTTGAAAATGAATGGCTTCGGTCGTATTAAAGTCTGCGATATCATGGAAGAAACTTCTTAATGTGATTAGCGTAATGACCTCGAATTGCTTGCCAATAAACTCTGATATAGAATTTGGAATGATAATGATCAACAAAAAAACTTCATAAAACAGTATAAAACTAAATGGCGTATAGATGGCCTTTAAATAACTGTGTTGTACGTTATGAAAATAATTAAAATGATTACCTAAGTAAATAATAATTAAATGGAGTATAAAAGAAAAGACCGCTGCTCTTAAAAGAATCAACTCGATTTTTCTAATCACTTTAGCATTAAAATAGGAGTCGAAGTTATTACTTGCTATTTGTAAAAACCTTTTCATAGAAGTTTATTAACAGTATTAAATACTTAAGCAATTCATTTCAAAATACACCCGATTATGTATGCTTGAATGGTCTACTTAGCTAAATATACGAAGATAAAACTGCTTAATCTATGATTTCAATTATTTAATCACACCTAATTCCTTGCCCACTTCTATAAATGCTTGAATGGCTTGATCTAAATGCGCTCTTGTATGTGCAGCAGAAATTTGTACACGAATTCTTGCTTGACCTTTAGCTACCACTGGATAGTAAAATCCTATTACGTAAATACCTTTCTCTAATAATTTTTCAGCCATTTTTTGAGACACGACTGCATCATACAACATGATAGGTATAATTGGATGTGTTCCTGGCTTGATATCAAAACCAGCAGCAGTAATTTTTTCTCTAAAATAGTTCGTGTTTTCTTCTAGCGTATCTCTAAGTGCTGTGGTTTGTGATAATAAATCAAAGACTGCAATAGATGCTCCAGTAATAGAAGGCGCCAATGTATTTGAAAATAAATAAGGTCTTGAACGTTGTCTTAACAAATCAATGATTTCTTTTTTGCCAGATGTAAATCCACCAGACGCGCCACCCAATGCTTTTCCTAATGTGCCTGTGATGATATCTACCTTACCCATCACCCCTTTTAATTCATGCACCCCTCTACCTGTTTTGCCTAAAAATCCTGTGGAATGACATTCATCTGTCATAACAAGGGCTTCGTATTTTTCTGCTAATGCCACAATTTTATCTAATTGTGCAATGGTGCCATCCATAGAAAATGCGCCATCTGTTACAATGATTTTTTGTACCGCACCTGCAGCAATCGCTTCTTTTAATTTTGCTTCCAAGTCCTCCATCGAATTGTGTTCGTAACGATACCTCATAGACTTTGTAAGCCTTACACCATCTATGATGGATGCATGGTTTAAGGAGTCCGAAATAATTGCATCCTTTTCGCCAAATAAAGGTTCAAATACACCACCATTTGCATCGAATGCTGCGGCATATAAAATAGTATCTTCTGTGCCTAGGAAAGCAGAAATCTTTTCTTCTAATGTTTTATGTATATCCTGTGTACCACAAATAAAACGAACAGAGGACAAACCAAATCCATGTGTATCAATCGCTGCCTTTGCTGCTTCAATTACTTTTGGATGCGAGGATAAACCTAAATAATTATTGGCACAAAAATTCAACACTTGTTGACCTCCTTGAATGGTGATTTCTGCTGCTTGAGCAGAAGTAATGATTCTTTCTTTTTTATATAAGCCAGCTTCTTTTATCCCTTCTATTTCCTTTGCTAATGTTGGTTGGAATTGATTGTACATATTTTTTATTTAGACTCGTTGTAATTAAAATATTGGGGTAGGTTGTTGACGATAGTTGCTGTCATTGCATTTAAGTCAAACGCTGGTTGCCAGTTCCAGTCCTTTTTTGCAGCTTCATCATTGATGCTATTAGGCCAACTGTCTGCAATTTGTTGTCTAAAATCTGGCTGATAGTCTATTTCAAAATTCGGATAAAATGGCAATAAACTTTGATGTATTTCCTTTGGAGAAAAGCTCATACCAGAAAGATTATAACTTGTACGAATTGAAATATTTTCTTTTGGCGCATCCATTAAATCTAGGGTTGCTTTGATGGCATCGTCCATATACATCATTGGCAAATAAGTATGCTCACTTAAAAAACAAGTGAAGTTTTCTCCATTCACAGCTTTATGATAAATATCAACAGCATAGTCTGTTGTGCCACCACCTGCTAATGACTTATAGCCAATTAAACCAGGATACCTTAAACTCCTAACATCTACACCATACTTATTGAAATAATATTCGCACCAATGTTCTCCTGCTAATTTTGAAATACCATATACGGTATTAGGATCTTTAAATGCCCTTTGAGGTGTTTGATCTTTGTCTGAATTTGGACCAAAAACAGCAATGGAACTAGGCCAAAAAACTTTTTCAATTTGATGATCTCTTGCCACTTCTAACACATTTAATAAGCCTCCCATGTTTAAATCCCATGCTTGCACTGGATTTTTTTCACCCAATGCAGATAGGATGGCAGCCAAGTGATAGATCTGCGTCACGCCTTCTTTAGACACAATGGAAGCTAAACTGGCTTTATCCATCACATTCAATGTTTGAAAAGCACAATAGTCAAACTTAGCTTTTGCAGCTTCCTGAAAATCGGTTGCAAGAACGCTATCCTTTCCGTACTTATCTGATAATGCTTTTGTGAGTTCCGTGCCCAATTGTCCTCCTGCACCTATCACTAAAATCTTACTCATTGAACTAATGTTTGTGTCTGTAAAATTAGTTGATTCCCCTAAAACCTCAAATTTTAATATGCTTAAAACTTTAAAATACAGCTCACCTTTGATTAGTTAAACAAGCTCACTAGTTTATCCGAAACTCTATGACTGATATTAGTAGAAATGGTAAACTCAATTGTTTGAGGTCTTAAGCTTGATAAGGCCATTTTGGATTGATACACATCATAACTCATTCCAAATTTGTATTTTTTATACATCATCCCAAGATATGGGATAATAGCATCTTTTGTTCTATAAAAACAACCAATATAAAAACGATCAAAATTTGCTTCTTTAGTATTCATAGGAATACTGATAACAGCTCCGGTATAGATAAATTCATTTTCAAACCTATTTTGATAATCTGCATGAAATGCAATCGTATTATTTTCCCAAATTCTTTTTTCAAAATTAATTTGTGCCAAAGTTTGGTAAGATTGTTCAAATTTTTCGAGTGCTTGTTCTGTTGAACTTCTATTGATATAAAATAAACTACCCCCTAATTGAAAAAATGTTTGTTCATTAGATAAGGTGTATAAGATCCCAACATTCGAAGAAAATTTACTTGGAGCAGCATTAATAACTTCTAAACTTGTTGCATTAAACAATCTTCCAGAATTAAACTGGTCCCCAAAAGTAAGCTTTGATGCATCAATTGTTCTTGTAATGAGCGTTGAGCTAATACCCAATGCTAAACTACTTGTTTTTGTCTCATCTAAAAAGAGCCGATTAGCTAAACTAAGTGTAATTGCATTGGTTTGCAAAATACCATCTAATACTTGTTCCGAAACAGCTTGAACACCCAGTCCAAAATGATTGTTTTTATCATAATTATTTTTACGCAACAGCGCTACATCAGCAGCTAATCCAATCGTTCTATATGCATTGCCCACACCTTCATACTGTGTTCTAAATATTGTTTGTACTTTATTGTTGATGCCAAAACCAGAAGTAGCAGGATTAAAGAAATTACTTAAATTAAAGTTTTGAGATGAATAGGGAGTTTGCGCAAAAGTATCTTGTGCAAAAGTCAAAAGTAAAACCCCCAGTATAAAGTGTACAATTTTATTCATTTATCTTAATAAAAGAAAAGAGCCAGTTTTTGTAATGTGTTCGTCTTTAAAAGTAATATAATCAATCAAATAAGTATAGGCATCCATTTCCTGATCAATGCCATTGAACCTGCCATCCCAGCTATCTGTTAGCCTATTCGTTTGAAAAATTATTTTCCCATATCGATTGAATATTCTAAAATAATTAAAAGTTTTAAGCCCAGCCCCGTATTCTATTTTTAAGACATCGTTCAGATTGTCTCTATTAGGTGTAAATGCCTTAGGGATAGCAACGACAATTGTATTTGAAACATCTATATAATACACATCATTGATAAAACATTCAGTGACCGGATCTGTTCTTTTTAAAATATATTCTATTGAACGATTGGCCCTAAAAATTGGAGTTGGAGTATATGGATTGGAGAGATTAAAACTAGGCTCCCATTTATAATTGATATAGCCAGCATCTATTTTTTTAGGACTGAGTAAAGTATCCTGATCTGCAAGTACAAATAGTGTAAACTTAGATGGTGGCAACGGGGCTACTATTTTGACCGAATCACCTTTTATTTGATATTCATATTTTGGGCAATAGTCATTCTTAACATCTAATTTTATTTGATAACTACCAATCTTGTCATAACTATGCGCAATGGGTTGTGCTTGATTAAATGTTTTGCCATCTCCAAAGTCCCAAGCGAATTGGACATTTTTTTGATCCTTTGCATTGGTATTAATCACTAGATTACCTTGAATGCAGCTAAATGGATTATAAGTTAAAGTATACCTTGGTATGGTTAATGCCTTAATGAAAATGGCATCCGATTTCACAGAATTGCAATAACCATCATTCACAACTAGTGTATAATAGCCATTTTGTGCAGTAGAGAATGTATCAATGGGACCGGTTGAATATCTAGTTGCATCATTTAATAACCAAGTATAGTTAAGTGCACCAGCGCCTAATAATGTGATTGGATCTCCGTTACAAATAACAGTATCCTTGGCTTTTAATATTGCAGTTGGGATATCACGAACAATCAAATTACTTAGATTATTAAAAATATATTCGCATTTTTTGGGGTCTATGAGTTTTAAGGAAATGTTGATATTGTCTGGCAAGAGACCGTTTAAAATATTTCCCGAAAAATTTGCTGCACTAGTTTTGTCAACGGACCAAACTTGGTTAAATGGAGATAGCCCGCCAGTGATATCAATATTCATATGGAGCGTGTCCATTTTACATACATAATTTTTTGTAAGCAATGGAGTAACCTTGCTTGGCGGAGGTACAATTGAAATACTTTGACTGGTATCGTCTAAACAAGCTCCACCAGTAAATGCCACTAATTTTATTTTAAAATTGGTTTTATCAGGGAAACTATATTTTGAATAATTATGTTTATAGCTTTTGCCAATCGTAGGATTTTCATCTACTGTAGAATCTAAAAGATCTCTATCGTAGTCCCAATAGATAATTAATTTTCCAACGGACCCAATATCCGCCACAGAATTATTAACAATAGTTACCTCTTTATTGCTACATAATGCGGTATCATTTTGAACTATAAAGGTTGATTTAGGAATCGATCCATTCACAGTAAATACACTTGTATCGGCACTTATACATCCAGCTGCGCTTTCAACTTGAAGCGATACATTGTAATTACCTGGAGTTAAATAACGATGTTTTGGATTGGCTACTATATCCGTATTGGGATATATAGTATTAGTAGGATCTCCAAAATTCCATTGATACTTGAAGCCTCTAGTATTATCAGCAATTTTAGTCGTATCAACAAACAGCGCAAATGGATCCTCTAAACAAATTTCTGGCATGATGAATCCCACCAAAGGATTAGGATGGCTTATGATTTCTTTTTCTAGCGTATTCTGACATCCATTTTTGGTGATGGCCGCTAATTTAACTGAGAACTTTTTTGCATCTACGTAACTATGTTTAACCACTGCATTTGTATAAAGTGTGTCGACATTGGTGCTGTCACCAAAATTCCAAATCCATTTTTCAATGATTGTCGTTCCTTTACTTTGAGATGCATCAGTAAAAGAGATTTCTTTATTTTGACATGTGATGGGTGAAAAATTAAATTTCACAGTTGGTAAATCATCCAGCTGAATAGAAGCAGATAGGGTATCACTTATGCAACCAATTTCTGTAATTAAAAAATATTTGATATCATACTTCCCTGCTGTATCATATTTAAATTTAAAACTAGCAGCATAATCTTTAAATATATTGTTACCTAGATCCCACTTATAATTGGTTATTTTTTTATCATTTGCATTCAAAATAGTTGCATTTAAAAAACTAACAGAATCTGAAACACAATTACTTGTAATAATTTTATTGAAAGCTTTAGGTGGTTCTAGCACTTCTAAATCAAAACTTATTTCTTGTTCTCCACTACATCCATCCCCTAATGGATTATTGACAATCACCTCTATTGTATAAGTGCCAGCTATTTGATAGGTTAATTCTGTATTTAATTTATAGGTGTAAATCATTTTACCACTCACCATTGAGGAATCAATTGCTTTGGGTGACAGATCATCTACTTGCGCATAGGAAGGAATTTTCCATTTTAATATATTGGGCTTATACGGAAGTGTAATGGATGCAATAAATGGAGCGCCTTTGCAAGTGACAGCATTGGCATCAACTGAAGTAAACTTATTGGTGATGAGTAGTTTTTGAAATAAATCTTTCACATTGGTACCTGCGCTATAGCTATAGGACTCAGGACTTCCGAATCCATAACAAAAGGCATTAAATCCACTATCAGAAGTCAATCTGACACTTAAAAATGTGCCATTGGGAACCGTAAATTTCTCTTGTAAATAGGAGTAGTTTGAGTTGATTATTTTAACAAATGCACTGGTTGGTTTTTGCCCATTTATTTTAAATGTCGATATGCCTTCATCTCTTATCACCACATTGATGTTCTGATCTGTAATCGCATTCTTTGGAGTTAAAAAAACGGTGACATCATTGATATTTTGTTCGACCGGATTTAAAATAACCATATCTGGATCACCCACACCAATATCGGCAGCTTGTGTGAGTGAAAACTGCGCAACTGCAACAGGTTTATTAGAATTGATAGCAAACGCAGCTTGATTGGTATAACTAACTTCTTTAAATTGATTGGCAGTTAACGGGACAGCTTGTCCATTGATTATTACATTTGTTCCATCCTCTTTAGCCAACACCCTTATGATGAATTTATTTTTCCCTCTATATGGTGTTATAAAATAATTTAAGCCCCAAGAATTAACAGGATAACATTGCTGATACAGTGGATCAACCGAGCCATTATTCCCAATGGAAAGACTACTACTTCCACTAAAAACTGCTATTTTTTTACAAGCACTTCCGTCTATAGATACAGACTCAATGGATGTGCCTGTTAAATCAATTGGATCTTGAAAGGAGTAAATGGTTCCTGCTTTAGGCATCTCCACATCATAACTTGCTCCTGAAACTTGACCATTTTTTCTTAACTGAATCCGAATGACGGTATTATCCTCTACCGCAACAACACTAAATTGAGACCTTCTAAATTCATTGGCTTCTGCAGTTCCAGATGTGGATTGAGTATAAGTAATGACTTGGTACTTTTTTTCTAAAACAGAGGTTGGTAAAATGATAGAGGCCGCGGATCGAGCACTGGCATACATGTGCGCGTATACTACAATGCCAGGCTTGCCTTGATTTACAATCACTTTAATACCCTTGTTTACAACAATCTTTTTATTTGATACTGCATCATCTATAGCAGATTCAGCACCACTTACATAGGTGGTACTCCTAGGCAAAACAAATTCCTTGGGGGTAAATGCTATAATGTCAAATGGAATTGAATCTCCATTAATCACTATATTACCACTCGTATTTTTATCAGAACTGATATACAATGATAATTCAGCTAAATTATTATTACTAGGAGCATGAGGCGGAAACACTACCCAGAATTCTTTACCCTTATTTGAAAAATCTTGCGCATGCACATTGACTGAGCTAATAGCACAATAAAGAAGGGAAAATATTAAATAACGAATAATTGACATATTGATAGACTCATAGTGCAAAAAGCACTTTTGAAAATAATCAATTTATGCCCCAAAATGATACTTTTTGATAAGATATTGGACAATATATTAGAATGGAGGTTTAATGACTAAAGACTAAAGGTTTAATTATATATAATAAAGTATAGCACACTGCACAAAAAAGCCCGTCAATGACGGGCTTTAAAATAAATATTCAATTATTGATGCTTCTATTTTTGTGATATTAGTTCCATCATTGCTTTTGAGTCATAAATAGACCATTCTTCCACAATTTTACCATCTTTAATGCCATCAACCATACTCACCATTACTTTTACTTCCTTATCCCCTTTCTTATAAATTGTGTTCTGAAATGATATAACATAATTGGTAACACCATTTGGCGAAGCTTCTTTATTCACGATTTCCCAAATTGGCTCAAAAGATATAGTTTTAACAGTTAAGTTGTTTGATTTGAAAAAATTGAAATAACCCAGATTTTGATCTAAAGTCATTTCCTTTAAATTGTCATGGAATTTAACTGAATCTGCGTAGCATGATCTATAAGTTACAGAATCTCCTGTTTCAAAAGCGACTACCATCTTTTTTACCAATTCAGTATTCGCTGTACTGTCAAGATTGTAACTATTTAGATCTGCAGGAGCCGCAAATGTGCTAGCTGTTTCTGTTTTTGGAGAACATGCAATGATGGTACTTACCACAAGACATGCTAAAATGAACTTTTTCATATGAATTTAATTTTTGATTGAAGCCCCAATTTAATGCTCAGCGTAAGATTTTATAGATGATTTGATCCATAATTTGTTCCTTAAACCTAATTTGGAACATTTTTAACATTTTCTTCCCGCCTATTATTTATTTAAGTAGGTAAATTGGAGTCCTTAAGCTTAAAAACAAAAAACATTAACAATGAAAAAAACAACGATTGTAGGATTTGCAATGGCTGCATTATTAGCTAGTTGCGCTCAACCAGAAGCCCCAACATCTCATGCTGGTGTTTACTCAATGGACAAAGTGGTTTGGAATTACGATGGTAAAGACAATGCGTCATCGGCTGCAGATGGCTATACCCAATTTAAAATATACACTGCTGAATCTTATTTTTATATTGGAGAAAACAAGGATAGTGCTGTATCTTTTGGTGTTGGATCTTACACTCAGAAAGATGCTAATAACATTGAAGAGGTGAATATTTTCAATACAACTACTTTAGATTCTGCAAATACTGTTAAGTTAGCGATCACAAAGAACGAAAAAGGTTATAATCAGAAGATTGATGCAATCGTGATCAATGGTGCAAAATGGAGTAGTTCTGAAGATTATATAAAATTAGAAGGCGCTGGCACAACTGATTTAGATGGCTTATGGCACCAAACAAAAAGTATCAATGTGACTGGGCAAGATTCAGTTGTAAATACATACAATGAATATAAAGTATTCCATGCAGGTCATTTTATGTGGGCTGCTAGAGCAGTGACAGATACGACTACTAATGTTATGGCTAACCACATTGGTAAGGGGAGCTTTACTTTAAGCAACGGTACATTAATCGAAGATTTAACTTTCTCTAGCAATAGAACTTGGATTGGTAAATTCAATATTCCTGTGACTTTCAATGGTCCAGATGAGTTTACACAAACAATCTCTGATACTGTGAATAAAGTAACAAGTATCAAGACATATAAGCGCGTAAGCAAATAAGGATTCAGTTTTAAGTTTGGTGCTATAAAAAAGGCCCGGGCAATTTTGCCTGGGCCTTTTTTATAGCCTAAATGGGGTAGGATCCTGTTCCATTTAGGCATTTTGGAACAAATATGCATAATTTAAATAAATAGAAAGGATTAATAAATTTAGACCTAATTCGAATTAAAGCAATTCAAATTTACTTATCTTGAACCCCTATTCAACTAGTAATCATCCATTTATGGCTATTCTATTCCCCTTGTTCGGGATTTTTACTTCATTTATTCTTTTATACTATTTAAGCTCCTTAAATAGATCGAATATATTCTTAGCACTTTTTTTCTTGTGTTGCAACCTTGTGGTATTGGTCTATTATGGCTTACATTTTACCAAGGACCTCTTTTGGGAAGGTATCAGTTTTGTGCATTGGCTACCTTTATCCTATTTACTAGGACCATTGTTGTTTTATTATGTAAAAACTACCTTATCAGACAATAACAAGCTTGAAAAATGGGATTGGTTGCATTTGCTTCCTGCAGTTTTTATTGTCATTAATTGCCTGCCATTTACCACCCTGCCTTTTGACCAAAAAGCACAAATCGCCCATGAAATTGTTAATGTAACCGAGAACTATACACTTGATTTCAACTTTGTCTCATTTGAATTTATCCTTTATTCTAGATCGATTCATCTTTTATGCTACGCGGTTTTTTCTATCGGCTATTTCTATTTTCATAGTAAAAAATTGCTAAAAAAATATAGTAGGCTTTCGTCCAATCATTCAATTATTAGTAGATGGTTGTATTTACTCTGCCTCATACAGATTGTCATTGCAATTAATAGTATTGGACATATGAGCACCTTGTATGGGGTGCAATTTAGTGTATTAGGAATTCCATCCACTACCATTTTTAGCCAGAAATATTATTTTGAAATTTGTGGTGGTGGCTTTTTCTTACAAAATATTTTCCTATTCTTATTTCCTAAGATCCTTTATGGTAACATATCTTATACAATTGAGAAGGGGAAAGACAATATTATAGAAGAGTTTAAGTCGATTTTGCCTAAGAAACAAAAAGAGGCTGCTAGTACGCAAGATTTTGAGCAAACTATAAATGAATATTTAATTAAGGCACCCTACATACAAAAGGAATTTTCGCTTTCTCAAATGTCCTTTGACTTAAAAATTCCAGAAAGAATATTATCTGTTTACTTTAATAAAGAGTTGAATTTAACCTTCAGTGAATGGAGAAAAAACTTAAGAATAGACTACGTATGTAAGATGATAGAGGCTGGGGGATCTAAAAATATTACCATAGAAGCGATTGCTTCAAATTCGGGATTTGCATCTAGATCAAAATTCATTGATGCTTTTAAAGAGCGAAAGGGAGTAACCCCTTCCGCTTTTATAAAATTGTTAAGCTCCAAAGTAGCTTAACGAGGCATGATGCCTAATTGCTGTAAGAATTCTAACATATCCATAAAATCACGCTCTTCAGTAATTTTACCGTTTACGATTGTTGCAATCGTACAACCAACCACATCCACATCCTTATTGGTTGCTGGAATACCAAAGAATGTACCTGTATGCTTCCCTTTAAAATTCCAGTATTTTACTACTTTATTGCCTTGAGCAAGAGATTCTCTTACTGTAAATTGTCTGTTACTAAATCCAGTAACATAATTTGAGTAATAAGCTATAGCACCCGCCTTACCAGTTACAGCAGGGGTAGTGCGTAAAATAACATTATCAGCGAAAGCAGTGTCTAAAATATTCACTCTTCCTTCATTGACTACTACATCCCAAACATGACCGTAAAACTGGATGTTTTTTGAAGCTTGATCCATTTTTTGTGCAGATACCGCAGTAACTGTCAATGTGCCTAATGCCATTAAGCATATAAACATTTTTTTCATAAAACTATTGGTTTGATTTGTATCAAAAATATCATGTTCATTTTTTTAAAACCGCAATTGGCTATTTGAATATGTTCCCAATTACGCAAATGGAACGAAAAAATGGATATTTTTATCAAAACCAAAGATTAGATCAATAAACACATACATGAAAAAAATAATATCAATCCTGTCCTTTTTGTTGATGGTCGTACTGCATGTTTCAGGACAAACTAACAATTCGTCAATTGCAAGCTATGGCTTTAAAGTCATCCCACTTGGTGTGAAGGGTGGCCTAGACGAGTCGAACCTCTCCGCATACCTGGTTGCGGCAAGTGGAAACGACCAATTTATTTGTCTAGACGCCGGGACCATATATAAAGGACTTGAATTGGCCGTAGCCAGTAAATTATTTAAACCTGTTAATCCAAGTAGCATTCAACAACAACAAATCAATAGCTATTTTATTTCGCATGCACATTTAGACCATACCGCAGGATTGATCATGAATTCCCCCAATGACAATGCGAAAAATTTATACGGGCTAGCTTCTGTCTTAGAGATATTCAAGAAAAACTATTTTACCTGGTCTGCTTGGGCCAATTTTGGGAATGAAGGAGAAGCGCCCATCTTAAAAAAATACAGCTATCAAAATTTAATACCCAAAGTTGAAATTCCAATTGACAATACCGGTTTATTTGTCACACCGTTTGTATTAAGTCATGTTAAACCATATGAGAGCACTGCTTTCTTAGTGCGTAATCAAAACAACTACCTATTGTATCTTGGCGATACGGGCGCAGATATGGTTGAACAAAGTACACAACTAGCTGCATTATGGAAGGCCGTTGCACCATTGGTGCTGAAAAATCAGCTTAAAGCTATCTTCATAGAAGTGTCTTTTGACAATAGCGTTCCTGAAAAAGCGTTGTTTGGACACCTAACGCCTACATTATTAATGGAAGAAATGGCGACATTAAATGCACTGTCTAATGGAAACTTAAAAAATACGGCATTGTATGTGACGCATGTAAAACCTTGTGAGGGGTGCGAAACAAAAATCAAATCAGAAATTCAAGCAGCCAATCAAATTGGTTTAAAGATATCCTATCCATTGCAGGCCACCCTGATTGAACTGAAGTAAAAATTCAATACCTTTAAAATTCTTAAACAAAAACGATTATGTCAACTAAAATTACAGTCAATAACAACGGATCTTTAAAAATCGAAGGCGAATTTACCATTGTAGATAGAGAAGGTAATGCCTACGATTTAGCTGGTAGAAATGTATTAGGTTTATGCAGATGTGGACTAAGTAAAAACAAACCTTTTTGCGATGGTGCACACAATGGACAGTTCGAGCATCAGGCTACTGCATTTGCTTTGCCTCCAAAAAAAGTATAATTAAAAGCTATTTGAAAATACTGCGCTATAAAAAGGAACTAATTTATTAGTTCCTTTTTATTTAATATAAGATTAAGATAAATGGATTAATTATACTGTAGCTTCGCAGTTCTAAATACCAAAAATGCTTTATAAAATCCTTACTGTAGCTGGTCTTGCCACTTTTGAAATTTATGCCGCTATCCCTGCTGGATTTGCTTTTGGACTCTCCCCAATTGTTATTTTTTTAGCTAGTCTTGGAGGAGGATTATTAGGCGTTTTTGCTTCGGCTTACTTAGGTGATAAAATAAAATCCGTAATCAATTCTTTCAGAAAAAACAAAGTCGAAAAAATTAAAAAAGAGCCTGGATTTGTCTTGAAAATTTGGGGAAAATATGGCGTCATTGGACTTGGCTTATTGGGTACCATGTCAGTAGGTGCTCCCATTAGTATTGGTATTGGCGTTGGCTTTAATGTGCCCACCAATAAAATGGTATTTTGGTGTAGCTTGGGTGTACTCATTCGTTGTGCCCTCTTTACTACGTTGGGACATTATAGTTTACAACTATTTTAAAGCTGCAATTGCAAAGATGTATGAAGTTCAGTCCTTGCCTACCAAAACTTTATATACAGCGCAATCACCACACCTAAAACAAGCATCACCATCGCTAAATGTGCGTTGGATAATTTAAATTGTCCCTGGTCTTCGGTGATTTCATTTTCATGTTTTTGTCCTTTCACATCCAATAAGCTCACTAATATAATTGCTAATGTGGTAAAGCAAAACACCCAGCCCATTTGAATTAAATATGGAATTTCGAAACTGCCCGATGCAGTTGGATACGCAGTATACAATAAAGTATCGTTGCCCATCCATCCAGGTAAGAATTTATCAAAAATAATAGAGAGCATCACCCCTAAAAAGATACCTGTGATTGCTGCTTTTGAAGTTGCTCTTTTCCAAAAGAAACCTAAGAGAAAAACTGGGAAGATCGCTGGAGAAATATAGCCTGTATATTTTTGTATAAATTCAAATCCACCTTTGCCACCAATACCTAAAGTGTCTTTCCAGTTAATGACAATGGCAATCAATAAAGATAGTACGATGATCACTCTACCTGTGGTTACAATCTTTTTATCCGTTGCGTCTTTGTTAATATACTTTTTATAAATGTCTAAAGAATAAATGGTAGAAATGCTGTTTGCCTTACCCGCCAATGATGCCACAATAGCTGCTGTCAAAGCCGCCATAGACAAGCCTTTTAAGCCTACTGGTAAAAATCCTACGACTGCTGAATAAGCATTGTCTTGATTCAATACGCCATTTGTGATCATCTGTGTTTGCAATCCGCCGTTTTGGTATAAGACATAAGCTGCGATACCTGGAACAACCACTAGTATTGGCATCATCAATTTTAAAAAGGCAGCAAATAAAATACCTGTCCTTGCTGTTTTTAAATCTGCGCCCAGTGCTCTTTGTGTGATATACTGATTACATCCCCAATAATTTAAATGTGCCACCCAAATACCTGCCACCATCATGGCCATACCAGGTAAACTTGAATAGTCTTCGATTTCTTTTTGTGTTGCACCAGGACCAGGTTTATCAAATATCATTTTAAAATGATCTGGTGCCGCTTGCATTAAATGTTGAAAGCCTGCAATCATACTCTTGCCCATGCCAAATTGTTCGCTGACAACAGTTAGTGCAATATAGGATGTAATTAACCCTCCAACTGTTAAAACCAATACCTGAAACACATCCGTATACCCAATGACTTTCATCCCACCCAATGTAATGAACAAGGCAAAAACAGCTAAGCCAATCATGATCAAATGAAAATGTGTGCCACCTGTTAAATTATTAATTGCAATCGCGCCCAAATATAAAATAGAAGTAAGATTGACAAAAATGTATAAGAACAACCAAAAGATCGCCATGATCATAGCGACTGTTTCATTGTACCTCGTTTTTAAAAACTGAGGCATAGTGTAAATTTTGTTCTTTAAATAGACTGGCATAAAAAAAATCGCCACCACCACTAAAGAAACTGCGGCCAACCATTCATACACCGAAATAGCAAGTCCTAATCTAAATCCGTTTCCACTCATGCCAATAAACTGCTCTGCAGAAATATTAGATGCAATTAAACTTGCACCAATGGCCCACCATGTTAATTGTCCTTCGGCCAAAAAAAAGTCTTTGGTATTAGCCGTGTTGGTATTCTTTTTTCGATAGATCCAAATCCCATAAGAGGAGATCAATATAAAATACAATATAAAAACAATGTAGTCATAGGTTTGCAATCCTTGTTTCATAATGCAGGGTTTAGTGGTCTAAATTAAGGTTTATCTATTATATTTAAGGATAATTCAGCGGATATGAACCCAAATTTTAAACAATTTAGTGCCTTAATTAGCAACCCCATTTCCTTTAGGTTTTTCTTATTCCAAAAATTACCAGCTGCTTTTTTTGCTGGACTCAGGATTGCACATTTTGATGCTACTACTTGTACTGTTAAAATCAAATATTCATGGTTTAGTAAAAATCCTTTTAAATCTATTTATTTCGCAGTAGAAGCGATGGCTGCAGAAATGTGTTCGGGCATGTTGGCATTTGGTCAAGTATATAAACGCAATCCAAAGATCAGTATGCTGGTGGTAAAGATGGAAGTGCATTTTATTAAGAAAGCAACCGGCACCGTATTGTTTACTTGTGAGGACGGCGCATTGATTCAAGCGGCCATCAATGAATCAATAGCAACTGGGGAAGGTAAAACGATTGTATGTTGTTCTAAAGGAAAAAACTCCGCGAACGAAATCGTTGCGGAGTTTTTGATCACTTGGAGCTTTAAAGCTAAAACGTCTTAGAACCATTTGCTTGATAAATATATCTAAATGTGTAATAACGTTGTTTGAATAATTTGTCATTCACTGATGCAGTAGCCGGCAAGGTTATGCCACCTTTATAATAATTTAGGATTTCAATTTTTGCATAATTTCCAGTTGCCGTTCTAATGACTAAAACACGACCCGCAATTGGACTTACGAGTGTCGTCAATCCATCATAAGTATACCATGCTTTTCCGCTTCCTAATGGAATTGCATAAGATGCTGCATTGGCATTATCAGTTGAAAAGCTTGAATCTGTTGGAATCGTTTTTAAATCGTCAAACAAGCCTTTGAACACAAAAGCACCGCCTAATCCTGGTCCGCTTGTACCACTATTCACTAAAATTTTAGTCGATGAAAAAGCCACATCCCATTTAGTAGATGCAGCATCTGTTGATGCTATCACTTTATTATCCACTAAACTATAATAAGTTGTAGTTCCTGCGCTTTGCGGTCGACCATCCACTCCTAAACCAGTAACTGTATCTGCAGCAAGATTGCTCACTGTTATTGCACTCAATGGAACAGCAATTGTTTCTTCGTCTTTTCTACATGCAACCAATGCCAATCCTAAACTTAAGAAGAGTCCGATTTTTGTTAGATTTTTTTTCATGTTTATTTGTGTTTATTTTTTATTTATTGTAGGAACTCATATTTAATACTAGTGTAAAATGTTCTTCCTGGTAAATTAGGTAAATTGGTAGCGTCGATATAATTAGAAATATTATCTACACCACATTGAATGCTTAATCCATTCTTGAATGATTTGCCAGCAGCACTGTTGATAGCAACATAGCCACTAGCAAATACATCACCATTGTCAAAAACTTCATTACCGTTATTATTATTAACAGCCCACTTGCTTCTGTATATAGCTCTTACATTCAAGTAATAACCCTTGGGGGAATTATAATTTATCTTTGCTTGTAGTTTATGCTTACTTGTATTAGGTAAGCCTACATATTCGTTTAACTTCATGAGTCTGCTATAGCCTTGACTATTTTTTGTATACACTGTACCCGATTTTATTTCTGCAACCTGGTCTTTGTCACCAGTGATTAAATACTGATACCCACCACTAAGTGTAAAATTTGAACTGAATTTGTGTTGTCCTTCTACTTCAAACCCTGTTGTAAAAGCACGGCCAATATTTAAATAACTATAAATTTGTGCGCCCGAGATATAAGTACCTACTTGTTGTGATTCAATTAAATTCTTAATGTCATTTCTAAATAATTGAACGGACAATGCTGAACTTGGGTTGATTTTCCAATCCCATGTAAAGTGCATGCCATTGGAATATTCAGGTTTAAGTGCTTTTAATAAATAGTAATTGGGAAATAAATTTCCAATCTGTCCAAGTGTCTCTAACTTAGCAATCACTTGTTGTGCTTGTGCAGAACCAAATACACTATAACTTCCGGCAGCTGCATTGGTAAAGTCTAAAAACAATTGTCTAAAATCTGGTGCTTTAAACCCCTGACCAATACTCAATCTAAATTGATGTTGCGGATGCCACTTATACAACATAGACAACTTAGGACTATAGGCAGAAGCAAATTGTGTATTTTGATCAAATCTAACCCCGCCAATCAAAGTCAATTTTTCCGAAGGCTTCCATTCCCATTGCGTAAATGCGTATTGAATATCGTTTTGCTTTCTTACTTTTTCACTATCATATCGACTACTTTTGACGCCTTCCCAAACAGCACCTGCGCCAAAAATTACTTGTAATTTTTTATTAAGATCCCAGTCGGTCTGATTTTCAATTCGCTTAAAATTATGATTTAAAACATCTCTATAAGGCAGCCCATTGATAGTAAGTAAATTCTGCACTGCATCATAAGTGGTTGTATACAGTCTTAAACTCGTTTTTAATGTGGAATTAAAACGATGGTTTAAACTAGATGATGCATTTACATCTTTAATATTTTCTTTTCCAATAGAATAAATAGTGACCCCATTATTTGCTACCGCAATTTCATTTTGAATTTTCTCATTTGTAAAACGTGCATTCAATAGAAAATTGGTTTTGTTAGATAGATCCCATTTAATTTGCTGTGTTGTTGAATAACGACCAACAGGCGTTGTGACGCGACTATTGCTATTGGGACGTATGCTATATCCATCCGTATTATACGAATTGACAAATCCTTGGTATTGAAAATTTTTGGATTGCAACTTTGTTTCAATATTGGCGTCTAAGGTATTGTAAGTGCCATACCTGAGTCCAATTGTCAGCGGCGCACCCATCGTTGCATCGGTAATAATATTAATGACGCCTGCCATTGCTTCACTTCCATAAAGACTAGAGGAAGGTCCTTTTACAATTTCAATTTTTTTAATATTCCCTAAAGCAATTCTATTTAAGTCCAATACGCCCGCGGTTCGTCCAACCAAAGGTTCTCCATTAATAAGGATAATAGTATAGTCTGGATTTAAACCTTGTAATTGAATGCCAGCACCAAAACCACTTGTTAAGTTCAACCCAGTTTGTTCTTTTAAGATATCCGTCAAACGCAATGCGCCATTTTGTTGTATCGTTTTTGCATTGATAATTGTAACAGGCACTGTTAGATTGTTTAATTTTCGTTCTGTTCTTGTAGCTGTAACTACTACACTATCTCCATTTGATTGGAGGGTATCTTTTACAACACGTGATTGTGCAGTTAAATTGGTTGCTTGTAAAAGCCCTAAAAAAAAGATGGCGGAGGGTATTTTTTTCATTCAGGACGCAAAGGTCAATCATACTAGTTTTAAAGAGGGTGATGACACGATGTAATTGCAGCTTTTGTAGGTATTTTTTACATTCACATGACATTCAACAAAAAAACTACCATACATTAGTTTTTTTGTTGATTTTGTCCGAAATTGTTATACGCTAGTTTAAACAAAAACGTTATGAAACAGACCTTACTTACAAAACCGACAATTCACTATCAAACTTCTGTAAAGGATTTGTATACACAAACTACTGCCCTTGGTTTAGGGACAATTGCAGATAACGGAGCACTTTCTGTCAATACAGGAAAATTTACTGGCCGTAGTCCAGAAAATAAATTCATTGTTAAAGATGATGTTACAAAAGACCTAATCGATTGGGGCGGATTCAATCATTCAATAGAATCAAAATACTTCAAACCACTTTACGATAAAATGTTAGCGTACTTAGAAACGCAAAAGGAAATTTGGGTGAGAGATGCATTTGCCTGTGCAGAAACGACATCTCAAATTTCATTAAGGCTTTATACAGAACTACCTTGGAGTGCTTTATTTGCAAATAATATGTTTATTAGACCAACAGCATCCCAACTGGTCGATTTTAGTCCTGAATGGCAAATCATACATGCGCCAAGTTTTAAAGCAGATCCAACTATTGATGGTACGCGTGCAGAAAATTTTTCCATTATTTCCTTTACAGAAAAAACTATCCTGATTGGAGGTTCCGCATATACTGGTGAAATTAAAAAAGGCATTTTTACTGTATTGAATTTCATGCTACCACACTTTAAAAATATATTGAGCATGCACTGTAGTGCCAATGTTGGAGCTTCAGGTGATGTGGCTTTATTTTTTGGCTTAAGTGGCACTGGAAAAACAACACTTAGTGCCGACCCAGAAAGAAAATTAATTGGCGACGACGAACATGGTTGGACCAATGATTCTGTTTTTAATTTCGAAGGTGGATGTTATGCAAAAACAATCAATTTAAGCCCAGTCAACGAGCCTGATATTTTTAATGCAATCAAGCCTGGTGCATTATTAGAAAATATCATATTTTTTGAGGGTACTAATAAAGTCGACTATGACAATGCAAGCATTACCGAAAATACAAGGGTAAGTTACCCAATTGAACATATTCACAATATTGTGACTCCTTCGGTGGCAGCAGCACCTAAAAATATCTTCTTTCTAACTTGTGATGCCTATGGTGTATTACCTCCTATTAGTAAACTCAATGCTGCTCAAGCAATGTATCAGTTTATAAGCGGTTACACTGCAAAAATTGCAGGTACCGAAGAAGGTATTAAGTCCCCAAAAGCGACATTTAGTAGTTGTTTTGGGGCGCCATTTATGCCGCTACATCCAGGGGATTATGCAAAATTATTAGGTGAAAAAATTGAATCAAATCATTGTCAAGTATGGCTTATCAATACTGGTTGGTCTGGTGGTGCATACGGTACAGGCAAAAGAATGTCCTTGCCTAATACCAGAAAAATGATTGAGGCCGTTTTAAACAATACGATAGCGCATGGAGGTTACGAAGACTTTCCTGTATTTAATTTTAAAGTGCCAAAGCAAGTGCCTGGTGTAGATCCGGCAATCTTACAACCAGAAAATACTTGGGCCGATAAGTCTAAATACAAAGCAGAGCGAAATAGTTTAGCCAACCTTTTTCAAAATAATTTTAAAAAATTTGAAGCTGGCGTAACTACTACTATTATAGAAGCAGGGCCTAGAAACTAATTTTTTTCCATCATTTTTTGTACAGTTTTTACCTCAGAGGATACGACAAAATATTCAAAGAATCTTTTGTCGTCTTCTTTTCGAACGCTACCTATTAAATTGTTTTCACCCTGGGTGATAAAAAGATATTTATCGTTAATAGCATTAATCACATCACTACGGACTTTTTTCTGTAAGCCAATATTTTTATCTTTAATACCAAGTACGTGATTGATTTCAAAAATTTCTACATTTTTATTAGTACTGTTTGCATTTAATAATAATTGAATCAAACTAACCTCAGTTTCAGTAAATGCTTGGTTCATCGTTTTAGTTTTCAAAACTTTCAATTGCGCATTTGCAATTTTCTTTTTTACATTTTGGTTAAATAACCATATAAAAAAAACTAACAAGATGATAATAAAACCGATAGCCAATCCAATCATCAAATAGGTATAATCATTCCCCCATATTGGAAAGTCCAATAGCTGGAAATGGCTTTGTTTTATATCCCAAGTAGTAAAATTCTTAAGGCCTGCTAAATATTTATAATACTTTCCTTTGTAATAAAATGTGGTCGCTTCTTGGGAGTTTCTTTGAAAAAATTGATTGATATCGGATTCTTTTGATTTGTAAATTTTATTTTGAACATAATCAAACAAATACAATTCGTCATTAATAAGAAAAATTCTACCATTGTCATGTAGAAAATTTCTATAGTTATTTTTTTGATTTAATAGTTTGATTAAATCACTTGATAGTTTTCCAATTTTTATCCAATCAGTTGTTTTTAAGTCAAAATAATAACTTGTATAATCAAAAACACCCGTTCTTAATTTAGCGTCTTTTAATCCCTTTTTTTCCATTTTTTGAAAAGGCACATACAACCTGCCTTCTGTAGGTGAAAACCATTCATAGTCGGCATTAAAAATTTCAATATTTGTTGGGATAATATCCCATTCTAAGTCTACTGGGTTAAATTTTCTTATATGATCTGATTTATTCCAGAAACCATATCCCCCATAATTATAGATTTGATCCTTATAAATGAAATTGGTACAGTCAATATTATAGTTAATATTGATGGTGTTATCAATTTTTGTAAATACAACGCTATCTCCTTGGGGTTCGGACATCTGAAAAATAAACCCAGTTTGAGCTAAAAAAATGAAGATTTTACCGTTATGCTTAATTAATTCCTGTGAATTAGGGGCAAACGAAGTTCCCTTTAAGGGCAAAATTTTTGAGCTTTCGCCAATTATGATATTGCCATTGAAGTCCTTTAAACTAGCAATTTTTTGTAAAAATGGGTTATAAAATACAGTGTAAGACCTTTCGCAAGGGACAAATTGAGCAAGAATTGGACTAAATGTTAGTAAAAAGGCTAAAAAGAAACATATTCTTAAATTTGTATAACGCATTATGAATCAATTTATTAATAGGAAATTTACTTATTGTATATAGATTTTTCTCATATAAAAATAAGAAATAACCTATTACCTCACCCAATTATTTACTTATTACTTTAAAATTCATTTTGAAAGCCTCATTTTCGAAGTAGCTTTTGGGGGAAAGCTATGGATTTTATAGGGGAGCCGGGTAACCAGCTCCCCTTTTCATGTTAGGACATGATTCGATTGATTTTCAAGACTTAGGATGCCGTTGTAAATACAATGTAGGTGACGCATCAATGCCCCCTTTGTTAACAATTTCGTAATATAGGCATGTCCCTGATTAGCGGAATTTGAAGGAAATTTACAGACACACACATTATCAAACTTTATTTTATGGATTTTAACTCAATCATGAAGATTTTCTTACCTAAAGACAGGGTTTTCTTTCAACTTTTTGAAGAAGTAGCTGAACATGTATACGAAATGGGCACCAAGCTTAAAGAAATGGTGAACGAGCCAGATGTAGATGTTAGAGCCAATATTTTAGCCCAAATTGAAAATTTAGAGCATAAAAATGATGATTTAACCCATAGTATTTTTACTGAATTAGGTAGAAATTTCATCACCCCTTTTGATAGAGAAGACATTCACTACTTGGCTACTTCACTAGATGACATTGCCGATTATATTTATGCTTCTGCTAAAAAAATCAATTTCTATAAGGTAAACCCGAACGATACTGGTATTCATAAATTAGCAGAATTGATTTTACAAGGCACACAAGAAACTAAAAAAGTAGTTCTAGGATTACGCAATATGAAAAATATCAAGGAGATGACAGATGCTATGATCAAAATTAATAGTATCGAAAATCAAGCAGATGATATTTTTGATATGAGTATTGAAAAATTATTTGAACAAGAAAATGATTTCAAAGAAGTCATTAAAAAAAGAGAGATCTACCAAGTACTTGAAATTGCAACCGACAAAATTGAAGATGTGGCAAATGTAGTTGAGTCTATTATCATCAAGTACGCTTAATTTAATTTACAATGACTTTATTAATCGTAATTATAGCGTTAGCGCTAATATTTGACTATATCAATGGTTTTCATGATGCCGCGAACTCTATCGCTACAGTCGTGTCAACCAAGGTATTAACGCCTTTTCAGGCAGTACTATGGGCTGCCTTATTCAATACAGTGGCATTCTGGATTTTTAAAGACCATGCAGTTGCGAACTCTATTAGCAAAACAGTGTATAAAGAGTTTATTACCTTACCTGTAATATTTTCTGGTTTGTTAGCTGCCATTTTTTGGAACTTACTAACCTGGTGGTATGGTATTCCATCTTCTTCGTCACATACTTTAATTGGTGGATTTGCAGGAGCAGCCATAGCGCATGCGCTTTCGATTAAAGGGATTCATTTTTCATGGGCAAAAATAGTGGACGCAGATACGATTATTAAAACCATTCTATTTATTTTCTTAGCGCCATTGATTGGTATTATTACTTCTATGTTCATCACCGTAGTGACTATTATGCGCAATATATGGTATCGTATAGCCATCATTGTAGTCACTACCTTATTAACTGCTTTCTTGTTTGACTATTTTGAGAATAGCAAAATGAACGAAAATGCACAAAAGTTTTATGGTATTGATAAATATAAAACTGAAGTTGCTTCTATCAAGTCTGATTTGGATGAAAATAAAGCAGATACAGTTTTGTTAAAAAAATTAGCTCTGACAGAAGAGAAGTTAACAAAAGCTACTGCTAGTTTTAATTTAGTGCATCCATTCATTGAAAATTTTGATAACACCAGTGCAAACTATATTGCAAAAACTGCTAAAGACAGTGGCTGGCTGGATCAAATTGCAGTGAGCAAATTAAAAGATGAAGTAAGAAATGCGAATGATTTTTTAGTATTAGAAGCAAGAGCGCCGGAAAATGATGCTGCAAAATTAGAATTTAATAAAGCGAAAGTGATTACCGAAGAATACAAGGCCCCCGTTAAATTATTTTTAGCAGGGACCATTTCGATAGATTCTACTGTGTCACTTATCAATCAGATTTATCCCATTCAGCCAAAAAATATCGATAAAGTAAAAGCAAAACTTACTAAATTTAATATCGAAAAGGTTTTTTCTGAAGAGATTGATAAAGCAGACAATACGATGATTGTAAATGGTATTTTTGGTGCTGCAATCATTTTTATCTTGATTTACTTATATGTTGAGAAAATCAAAACACCTACTGCGCTAACGGTAGGCAATATGTTCAAAAAATTACAGTTATTTAGTTCTGCTGCATTTAGTATTGGTCATGGAGGCAATGATGCTCAAAAAGTAATGGGTATTATAGGCGCCGCGTTAATTGCAAGTGGTTCAATACAAGATTTTGCATCGCTTCCAGGCTGGGTGCCGGTAGCATGTTATTTATCTATCGGTATGGGCACCATGAGCGGTGGATGGAAAATTGTTAAAACAATGGGTTCTAAAATCACCAAAGTAACGCCGCTTGAAGGTGTTGCAGCTGAAACAGCTGGAGCGTTCACTTTGTTCTTCACAGGACAAATGGGTATTCCAGTTTCAACAACACATACCATCACAGGATCCATTATTGGTGTTGGTGCTACAAAAAGATTAAGCGCAGTAAGATGGGGTGTAACAACCAATTTACTATGGGCATGGATATTAACCATTCCAGTGAGTTCTGTACTTGCTGCTGTGACTTATTTTATTGTAAAGTATTTCCTAGGATAATATAAAAAGCCGATAGAATGATCACAGGAAGATAAAAAAAGGCGCTACTAAGTAGTGCCTTTTTTTATCGAATTATATGCATTGTTTTTTGACGACCATCTATATAGTCAAAACTTGATCCATTAAAATAGCCATTTTGTTCTAATGCAATTCTTACAGACTTATTCCATCCACTAAGTTTATGCATTGCATTTAATTCAATTGAATAGCAAGTATGGGGACGCATCGCATAATCTCCAGAACCTGGCACTCCTTGCTGCATATCCCACATGCCAATGGTTGTGCCTGCTGCATGGCCATGCAATCCAATTGGATGCGTATAAATACTTGGTTGTATGCCTTCTGCTTTTGCTTGCATAATTGAAGCCGCTAAAATTTCATTACCTGTTCTGCCGGTTTTAAAGGTGGTTGTTAAAATATCTTGTAGTCTATTGGTCTTATTAAAGGCTGACACCAATTCAGCAGGGACTGTCGTTTCGTTTGGTAATAAGACATAAGCATGTTCTTGCACATCTGAATTAAGTCTTAAATAACTAATGCCAAAATCTACATGCAACAGATCCCCAGGACGAATGACAGCGTCTTGTTCATTGCTTACCCTTCTTTGAATCTCTACGGAAGGATGAAACCAAGTGGACAAACCTAGATCAACTACTTTTTGCCTAAACCACCATACCAAGTCATTGGTACTTGTTTTGTTTGGCTGAATGACTTGATTACTAAAACCTTCCTTGATAATTTGATGCGTGATGGAAAGCAGGGTTGGATACAAAGCCATTTCTTTTTCGCTTCTTGTCTCTAGCCAAGCAACACCTAATTTTTCTGCGGATACAATTTTTTTAACTTGACTGGGTGTCATTGCATTTTTAAGTTCGTTGAATTCTGTAACATGTAATCCATCTGCATGTCCATAATCTTTGGAGGTATTCAATCCAATTTGATTAGGGTTTAAACTATCAATTAATTTTGTGAGTGCTACCCATTGATTTGGTTCTTTCTCGGGATTCCAAGCTGCTTGGATACTTTTACCAACCTGGTATCTAGCAATAGCATAGCTTTGAATGCTTTGCTTATTTTTATCTCTAAAAAAAACCAACATGGTGGTTCTTCTTGCCGAAAGCCATTCTGCAGGTAAAAATGTTTTTAAGATGGGGTCTTCGTTGTATTCTTTTGAAACAATTAACCAACAATCTATTTTGGCTTCATCCATTAACTTTGGCAATAAATTGTCTATTCTATCTGTCAAAACCTCATTGATGGTATTGGCTTGATCTTGCACAGACAACACTTGAGCTTGCGATCTAAGTGCTAAAAAGGAAAACGAAATTAAAAATGTAATATATTTCATAGTGGGTCAAATTAAAATGCATAAAACTTTATGCTATAATGAATCTAGAATAAATTAACTACTAAATTTGCATCTATGCAAATTCATTGTAAATTATTTCATTTTTTATTACTATCTATCCCTATTCTAGCCTCAAGCCAAGTTAAAACATTCCAGGCACCTGATAGTAGTTTACAAACAGTGATTGTCACCGGTAGTAAATCAAAGGAGAAAAGAATTGAATCCCCAATAGCGATTAGTGTATTGGGTAAGCAGCAAATTCAAGAAGCCAAAGCAACAAGGATAGATTTTTTATTGAATAAAGTGAGTGGGGTCTTTATGCCTAGCATTGGCAACGAACAACATATGATGTCCATTAGGCAACCAGTTTCTCTAAAAGGACTTTATCTCTACTTAGAAGATGGCTTGCCAATTAGAACAAGTGGTTTATTTAGCAACAATGCCCTCATCGAAATCAATACCACAGCCATTCAACAAATCGAAGTCATTAAGGGGCCTGCCTCGGCATTGTATGGTGCAGAAGCGATTGGCGGGGTAGTTAATTTTATACATGCACCAAGACCTATCAAAAATCAATTGTCCATTAGCAATCATATTAATAACAATGGACTTTTAAAATCCGACTTGGCATGGGACAAGGCTGGAAAAAAATCTGGCTGGGCAGTATATCTAAGTCAGATAGGACAAAAAAATGGCCTACTTGAATACAGTTATTATACTAAAACTGCATTGAGCATAAAAAGAGATTTTACATTTAAAAAAAATTGGACAGGGTATCAACAAGTGCAATACATCCATTATGATGGACAAACAAGTGGGACCGTGGACAGCTTAAAATTTCAGGCAAGAAACTATTCCACACAACAAAGCTTTACTTATCGGAAACTAGACTTAATTCGTCTAAGACAAAATTTAGCCTATACTTGGAATGAAGCACAGAAAACAACTGTCAACCTTTTATACCGCAGCAATACAATGGATCAAAACCCCGCTTATCTAATTGCAGCAACTACAAATCCAACCAAGTTTAAGGGACAGATTAATTCAAATCATTTTGATGCCTTCGTATTTGATTTACAACACCAAATTATAGTAAAAAAATTAAAATCAAAAATTGTATTAGGTGGCTACATAGATGCAACTAGACAAGGATTAGTCGCTAACTATATTGATATTTTTAAAGACACCTCACTCAATAAATTTACAAGATTTACTAGACCAGCTATTGATAGTTTAATTACCAAGTATACCACTACAATTTATAATAAAGCAGTGTATGCTAATTGGATTCAACCTATTGCAAAAAATTTACGCGTCAATGCTGCACTGAGGTACGATCAATTTGATTACCAATTTAAAAATAAGTTAGCTACAGGAACGCCTTCTGCAAATAACTTGTTCTCCAACTGGGCGCCAAAAATTGGCATGACTTACAATCAACCAAACTGGGGTGGCTATTTAAATTATAGCAAAGGCTTTGTGCCTCCTCAAATCACCGAGATCTACAATGCCGTTCGTGTACCTTATTTATTACCTCAAAGTTTTTCGAATTATGAAATTGGATCTTGGATAAGCATCCCTAATGGTTATATAGAATGGGCCTTATACCAATTGAATGGTCGCAATGAAATTGTGTCTGTCCGACAAGCAGACGGCGTCAACCTGAATCAAAATACAGGACAAACAAAACACTATGGTATAGAATACCAAGTGAAATACAATTTTAGCAAATTATTTCAGGTCAATTTTAATGGCAGCAATGCCAAGCATCTTTACGTGAATACGATTTTAAAAGGAACCGATATTAGCAATAAAGAAATGGTAGCCGCGCCTCGCTTTTTTAGCAACCTCACTTTATTAAGTCAATGGAATAATGCCTTAAGCTCCTCCATAGAATGGCAACACCAGTCTGGCTATTTCATGGACGAGATCAATGCTACTCGCTACAATGGATTTGATGTATTGAATCTAAGGGTGAACTATAACATGAAAAAACATGCATTTTGGTTGCAATGCATGAACTTGACAAATCATTTTTATGCCACCATGGCAACCAAAAATTTTAGTGTCCGTGGTAACAATGCCTATGCGTATTATTTAGGAGACAATAGAACGATTGCACTTGGCTGGAAGTGGCACTTGATTCCATAAAAAAAGGGACGCAATTTGCGTCCCTTTTTTTATATACAAACTCAATTGAGTTTTATTAAGATTAATTACCTCCTCCTACGCGAATATTTATTCCGCCCATACCACCTCTACCTCTTTGCATATCTTGCATAAGTTTCTGCATATTTTCTTGGAACTGGGCTCTGTTCATTTTATCACCCTTCGTAGGTGCAACCAATTCTTTTTTTGGATACTTCGCACTGACTTCAACAGCAGTTGTTACTGTTGCGCCATTGTCTTGATCAATCTCCATAATCACACCAGGCAAACCACTATAATTATCAGGGCCAAAAGACACAGGAATATTCTCGGCATACCATACTACTAATTCTGTTTCTTTTGGTGCTCTTGGAGTATTCCCTGCTGCTGTATCAGTATTATTTTCACCACCTCTTCCTATACTAACACGCATGCGCATCTGAGGAGCTGAAATCATTGTTGTGGCTTTTTTACATAATTGTTTAGCAATCGTTTTAGTTTCCTCTGATAATTTCCACTTGTATTGCTTTAAAGAATCTACAATTAAAAATTCTTTTTCAAAAAATGCACGCTCTTCATATTGCATTTGTTTTGCAAGATCAGTATATGTATTTGCAGTTGGCATTCTAAAGTTCATGCGCATACCGCCACCGCCTCCACCACCTGCATTGGCAAATGGATCGGGTGCTTCATCATCCACCACTGATCTAAATAAACTTACTGACTCATTAAAAATTAATTCAAATTTATCTGTTCTGAATTCAGGAATCATCGACTTCATTTGAGGATCCGGTAAGTTACGATGCATGTTGATTTTACGCTCATAACTAATTTTACCTTCCTTCATTTGTGCCGTAACTGTTGTTGAGATACCAGTGAATGCAATCAATAATCCTACTACTATTTGTATTTTTTTCATAAATGAAATTTTACTTTATTTTAATTAATCTTATTATTTATCTTTTTTAAAACTACGCGATTTTACATTCTTATCATCATGCCACCTGCTTTTGCCCCACCACCTAAACCAGATTTTTGTAAACTATAGGTAAAGCTCAATAAAAAATATTGACTAATTACATTATAAGATCTGTCTACAATCTGATTCTGAGACACGTTTCTGCTAATACCGATGTTTTTATTCAATAAGTCAAAGGCGCTCATCTTAATTTCGGCTCTCTTATTTTTCATGAAAAATTTAGAAAAGCTTGCATTCCAAATGGGTACTGCTGTATTAAAACCCGGAGCACGTCCAGAGTTAATAGCATAGTTAAAGGATTGATTCAATACAATATTCAATGGCAGGTAATTGGTCATTTCTGCCCCAAAAACTTTTGTCAAATAGTTGGTATTCAATGTTGGATTGATTTCATTCGTCGTCTTACTATAGGAATAACGTGCGGTCAAATTGATATCAATCACATCGTCTAGTATATAACTATAACTGACATTAGGACCAGTAGACTTAGTAACAATGGTATTTAACAAGCCATTGTTATAAGAGATACCATTATTCAAACCAGCACTTAAGCCAAAACTTAGTCTTGAATTCAATTTTTTAATCCCAAAACCATAATTCATTGTTCCGTTAATTCTATATGCACCATTCACGTTGACAGGCTTGGAAAGAATCGTACGATTTGGTAATACGCTATCATAATTGACGATCGAATTATTGGTAGTAGATGCATTCAATGTAGAAAAGAAATTTTTACCTGCTAAAATTTTAGAACTGAAAAAGCGAATATTCACATTATGAACATAGCTCCTTTTTAAATCTGGATTACCTATTGATTGTCTATTAATATTGCTTTGATCTAATACAGGTTGTAATTGGGTAATCGAAGGCTGATTGGTGGATGTACGATAATCTATATTTAAATTTTTCGTTTGAGAGAAGTTGTATCTAAAAGTAGCATTTGGCAAGATGTCTTGAAAACTTTGACTAAAGTTCTTTTTTGCACTAATATTCTCTCCATCTAATACCGCATTTTGTAATGAAACTCCAGTTGAAAAATTAAATTTCTTTTGATTAGATCTAAAGCTCATCCCTCCACCACTATAAGTATATTCACTATTGAATTCATTGGTTAAACGATTGTTCAAAAGATCGTAATTATCCGTCACATTATTTTGATCATATACTTTTTTACTTGATTCGCCAATGGTTTTACTCAAATACGAATTGAATTCTAACAATGATTTTTTACTTACTGGTTCTGTGTATATAACATTAGCAGAATAACTTGCTGTGTTTCCTTTACGGATATTTTGTTGGTCTAAAATTGAATCAGATGTCAATACCCCTTTATTATAAAAAAATTGGCTCGTGTATTGACTACCTGTTGAATTAGATTGATTGTAACTTTGTGTAATGGTAGAAGAAATCGTTCTGCCTTTTTTGGCGAATTTTTTTCTTAATAATAAAGTATTTGAAAGATTAACCGCGTCGGAAATGCTTGTTGAAGCGGTTGTATTTCTGTTGGTGATGGCGCCATTCGCATCTAAGCCCGATCTTGTTAAAGTGGAATCTTCACTAGAGGAATTTGTTTGTTGCCAGCTTATGCTAGGTGTGAATTTATATGAAAAAGTTTCTGACACCTTTTGGTCAATGGTACCCCCAAAACTTTGTTGTTGGTTCCTATTGATTGAATTTGAAATAGAACTTCTGTTGAACTGATTGCCTGGTGTAAGGTTTTGTGTAAAAGATAAACTATTAGTATTGCGCTCTATATCACTAATCGCTGTATTGGCATTGAACTCAATTTTTTTACTATTGAATAAATTTGAGTAGTTGCCTCCAATAGAATAAGTTTCAGCAATTCCTTGTGCATTGGCATCTGTCTCTCCTGAACCACCACCTCCAATATTAATCGTTACACCCGCACCAGCACCTGGTCTTCCACCACCACCTCCCGAAAAATTAACAATGTTACGACTAGAAAAATTTTGTCTGTTGGTATTATTCGCACCACCAATGGCAGAAAACTGTTCGTCATTATTAATTACATTGATATTGCCTTGTGCATCAAAAACATTCGGCGTTCCAGCGCCTCCATTCAATTTACCAAATGTGGATTTATTACGGTCTTTTTTTAATTTTAAATTAATCGCTGTTTCTTCTGAACCATCATCAATGCCAGTGAACATGGCTTGGTCAGATTTACGATCGTATACCTGAATTTTATCTACCGCATCTGCAGGTAAATTTTTAGTAGCCATTTTAGGATCCCCAGAGAAAAATTCTTTTCCATTCACAAAAACCTTAGTCACAGTTTTCCCGTTGACTGTAATGCCCCCCGCTTTATCCACTTCCATCCCTGGCATCTTTTTTAATAAATCTTCTACCACTGCATTCGGTGCTGTCTTAAAATTCTCAGAATTAAATTCAACTGAATCTCCATTAATAACAACCGGCGGTCTGCGCGCAGTCACCGTTACTGTAGACATGCTATTTACATCGTTCATAAAAATCACGCCCATGTCCGCTGTTTTTTCTGTTCCATTTAGAACAGGCACCCATTTTGGAACATAGCCCACATAAGAAACAGAAATCAAGTAAGATCCAGGTGTGACATTTTTAAAATTAAAGACCCCAGCCTCATTCGTTCTTGAAAAACTAACCAAGGAAGAGTCCTTTGCGTATACCAATGAAACGGTCGCTGAATTAAGCGCCCTATTGGCAATACTATCCTTTAAAGTGCCCTGAATGGTTAAATTTTGTGCAAATCCAACATAACTAGTTAATAATAAGCAATTTATAAAAATAAATTGCATCATTTTGTATTTGTTCATATTGTAAATATACGATTGAGTTACCGAAATTAAGTCATAGAAGCCAATTTCTACCTAAATTTTTAGTTAAAACTATTAAAATATTTGATGAACGGCGAACTCCAATTATTTCATTTTTTTTCGGGAACTATTGGATTGATGTAACTTTCAAAAAATAATCATTATGAGAATAATTGCTTTGACCCTATTCATGGGGCTTGGTTTAATCAATGCACAGGCACAGGACAAAAAAAGTCCTAAAAAAGACAGTACCAATTTTAGTCAATTTAAAGGATTGCCATTAAAAGCAACTAGGTCGATTGACTTTTCTACCAACGAAGGTACATGGACTTCACTTGCAGTTAGCCCTGATGGAAAAACCATATTATTTGATTTGATGGGCGATATCTATAGTATCCCAATGGAAGGCGGAAAAGCAACAGCTATTACCAAAGGTATGGCTTACGATAACCATCCAAGTTTTAGCCCCGATGGTAAACGCATTCTTTTTTTATCTGACCGCTCTGGTGCAGAAAATATATGGTACATAGATTTAGAGAAAAAAGATACACTTGCATTAACAGATGAGCAAAATAATAATTTTCCAGGTGCTGTCTACACACCAGACGGAAATTATATTGTGTATACAAAAGGTCGTCGTAATACTAAATTGTATTTGATGCATAAGAATGGTGGTGCGGGCACTAGTTTGATTGACGCACCTGCTACTTTAAAAACAATTGACCCAGCTGTAAGTGCAGATGGTCGTTATATTTATTATAGTGCACGCAATGGCGCTTGGAACTACAACGCCATGTTACCTCAATATAGCATTGGTGTGTATGATAGAGAAAAAGGAACAACAAGAACCATTGCATCTAGATATGGTTCTGCATTTACACCAGTATTGTCTAAAGATGGAAAATGGTTGGTATATGGATCTCGTTATGAAGATAAAACTGGATTGGTTAAAAGAAATTTAACAACCGGCGAAGAAGCTTGGTTGGCTTATCCGGTACAAAGAGATGACCAAGAATCTATTGCGGTGCTAGGTGTATTGCCTACAATGAGTTTTACGCCTGATAGCAAATACTTATTAGCCTCTTACGGTGGAAAAATAAATAAGATTGATATTGAGTCTGCAGCACAAACTGCGATTCCCTATACGGTGGATGCTAAAATTGAAATGGGACCAGAAGTGTTGTTCAAATACCCTATCAAGGATACGGTTGCAACAATGGCAACGCAGATAAGAGATGCGGTGCCTTCACCAAACGGAAAACAATTGGCATTTACCGTATTGAATAGATTGTATGTCATGGATTATCCAAATGGCACTCCTAAGCGCTTAACAAAAAATGATTTCACAGAAGCGCAACCAGTTTGGAATAATGCTGGTAATGGCATTTATTTTACAACTTGGAATCCTGATGGTGGTGCTATTCGTTTTATTGATTTAAGTAATAACACAGAAAAAATCATCTCAAAAGAAAATGCTTTATACCAAGGCCTTGCGATTGATCCAACTGGCAATAAATTAATTTACAATAAAACCAACGCACAGAAATTTAAAGATGCCATTGAGCCTAGTTATGATGATGCAGAAGACGAATTGGCATGGATTGATTTAACTACAGGCAATGAAACTATTATTGATAAAGCAAATGGAAGATACAATCCACATTTTGCAATGAACGATGGTCGTATTTATTTAAACAATCGTGGTAGATTGATTTCAATTCAGTGGGATGGTGGGGATGAAAAAGAAATTGCAAAAATTTCTGGTATTACTACTTTTGGAAGTATTCCTGAGCATCGCGGTAAGCCGTTGGCTGACCCTTGTGTTATTCCAGAAGTGATGGATGAAGACGATGCTGCAAAAGAAAACAATCCTCCTTCAAATGCGAACAATATTTTATTGTCACCGAAAGGAGCTGCAGCGATTGCGCAAGTAAATAACAATATTTATTTTGTGACGATTCCAAAATCTGGTAAATCGGTTTCGATTTCTGTTGCGGATGCAAAGAATGCAGCATTCCCTAGTAAATTATTGACTGAAATCGGAGGAGAATTTCCTAGCTGGCAAGCAGATGGAAAAACAATTCATTGGAGTTTAGGTGCAGCGCATTTCACTTATGACATTGATGCCGCTTATGCTTTTGATGATAGTTTAGCTACAGCAAAAAAATTAGAAGCTGCAATTAAAAAAGATACCACGAAAAAAGACAGTACCAATATTGCTAAAAAAGACGATAAAAAAGAAACACCTAAATACAAGGCCAATGAAACTTGGGTGAAAGTGTATTATGAAAATGATATGCCTAGCACAACAGTGTTATTGACCAATGCAAGAATCATTACAATGAATGGGGATCAAGTGATTAACAACGGTGATATCTTAATTGTAAAGAATAGAATTCAAGCAGTTGGAAAATCTGGTTCATTGAAAGTGCCTGCTGGCGCTAAGCGCGTCAACCTTGCAGGGAAAACTGTGGTGCCAGGCTTTATAGATACACACTCACATATGTGGCCTAGCTGGGGTATTCATAAAAATCAAGTTTGGATTTATGCAGCCAATTTAGCGTATGGCGTAACAACAACACGTGATCCACAAACGGCAACAACAGATGTATTAACCTATAGTGATTTAGTAGAAGCAGGTAAAATGGTTGGGCCAAGAGTCTATTCAACTGGCCCTGGTGTGGGTTATTGGTCTTACAATTTAAAAGACTCTGCACAAGCAGAATCTGTTTTAGCGCAATACAGTAAATATTACAATACCAAGTATATTAAAATGTATTTAGTAGGGAATCGTAAGCATAGACAATGGGTGATTCAAGCAGCTAAAAACCAAAAGTTAATGCCTACCACAGAAGGTGGCTTAGATTTTAAATTGAACATGACCAATTTAATAGATGGCTACCCTGGTCATGAGCACTCTTTACCAATTTATCCTTTGTACAATGATGTGGTAAAAACAATTGCAAGTTCAAAAATGGCAGTGACACCTACCTTACTGGTTTCTTATGGTGGACCATGGGCAGAGAATTTTTATTATGAAACAGAGAATGTATATGGTGATCCAAAAATGCAGTACTATACCCCTTACGAAGAATTAGCAAGCAAGTCTAGACGTCGCGCTACTTGGTTCTTGCCAGAAGAACATGTGTTTCAAAAACATGCTAAGAGCATGAAGCAGATTGTAGAAGCAGGTGGTCTTGCGGGTGTAGGAAGCCACGGTCAATTACAAGGATTGGGATACCATTGGGAATTATGGTCTATGCAATCTGGTGGTATGCGTAATTTAGATGCCTTGAAAACAGCCACTATATTAGGTGCAGAGAGTTTAGGATTAGATAAAGATCTAGGAAGTATCAGTGCAGGTAAATTAGCAGACTTAATTATTCTAAATAAGAATCCATTAGAAGACATTAAAAATACCAATAGCATCCAATATGTGATGAAAAATGGTCGTCTATACAATGGTGCTAATTTAGATGAGCTGGTGACAGGTAATTCAAAAGTAGATCGTAAAGAATACTTAGATAAAAAACCAACTAAAAATACGAAGGTAGAGGACTAAACACTATGCAACATTCAAGAAGAAAATTTATCCAAAATACGGGTATCGCCTTATTAGGGATTGGTATTGCGCCAACCACCTTGTGGGCGAAAAATACCAGTGCCGATGCAAAGACCCTAATTGGCATTCAATTGTATGCAGTGCGTGATAACATGTTTAAAGACCCATTAGGTACTTTAAAAGCACTGTCAAAAATGGGTTATCAATATGTGGAGCACGCCAATTACGCCAACAGAAAGTTTTATGGCTATAATGCAATTGAGTTTAAGAAAATATTAAATGACCTTGGCATGCAAATGCCAAGTGGTCATACTTCATTGAATGCAAGCCATTGGGATAATCAAAAAAAGGCATTTACAGATGCTTGGAAATACACCATCGATGATGCAGTGACAATTGGACAAGACTATGTCATTAGTGCCTGGATGGATGAAAAGGTCCGCACTTCTTATGATGCATTAATGCATCAATTAGAAATATTTAATTTATCTGGGGAACTATGTCAAGAATCCGGCATGCGCTTTGGATACCATAACCACAACTTCGAATTTATAGAAAAAGTGAATGGACAATTGATCTATGATATTATTTTAAAAGAAACTGATCCCGATTTGGTGATTCACCAATTGGATTTTGGCAATATGTTTGGAATTGGGGCAAGAGGCATGGATTGGATCAAAAAATACCCAGGCCGTTTTGTGTCAGTGCATGTAAAAGATGAAATCAAAGTGCCTGTTGGGGAAATGAATGACCAGCATGATAGTACCATTCTTGGAAATGGTCTTGTAGATCCAAAAGCAGTTTGTTTACTAGCTAAGGCAATAGGTGGGACAAAACATTTTATCATAGAACAAGAGTCTTATCAAGGTATTACGCCACTTGAATGTGCAAGAATTAATTTAGAAAGAATTAAAACTTGGGGATTAGTATAAAAAGGGTGAGAGATTAAAAGATTATAAACTGGCCGGTATTAAATTCATTGTATGAAAAAAGTTGCTTTACTAAGTTGCTTGGTAATGGGTGTGATTGTATTATTTGCACAAAAACCAACAAGTGCAGAACTAGTTAGATGGAATCAACATGCAAAACAAACCACCATCCTTCGAGATGAGTGGGATATCCCACATATTTATGGAAAAACCGATGCCGATGCGGTATTTGGATTAATGTATGCACAATGCGAAGAAAATTTTCCGCAGATTGAAAAGAATTTTTTAGAAATGCTAGGACGACGCGCCGAAATGGAGGGGTCTAAATTGATATACGAAGATTTAATGATGCAACTGATTCAAGATAGTGCAGAAGCAGTGAAAGATTTTGAAAGGAGCCCAAATTGGTTTAAGCAATTATTAATCGCGCATGCCGATGGCATCAACTATTATTTATCAAAACATCCAGCAGTAAAACCTGTTGTGCTCAAAAAATTTAAACCTTGGTACCATTTGATGTGGACAGACGGTAGCGTTTCTCCAACAAGGTCTGCAGGCATCACCGAAAAACATGTTGAAGCTTTTTATGGTCAACAGTTGTATTCAAATCAAAATGCGGTTGGTGTTAATCAACATACGCCAACGATACAAACAATATTTGAACAGCCTAACTATGATATGGAGGATAACACCTTAAAGGGTTCGAATGGTTTTGCAATAGCTCCAAAACATAGTAAGTCGGGCAATGCCATGTTGTATATCAATCCACATGTACCATTTTATTTTAGATCAGAAATGCATATGGTCAGCGAAGAAGGATTAAATGCATACGGTGCTGTTACCTGGGGACAGTTCTTTATTTATCAGGGCTTTAACGAACAGTGTGGATGGATGCATACAAGCAGCTATGCCGATGTAGCAGATGTATATGAAGAGCAAACTGAAAAAATAAACAATGAATTGTTTTATACCTACGAAAAAGAAAAAAAGAAAGTAGGTCAAAGAAATATCAGCATTCAATATGTCGATAATGGTATTTTAAAATCAAAAAGCTTTGATACTTATTATACACAACACGGACCAGTCATGGGTATGGAAAAGGGGAAATGGTTAAGCTTGCAAGAAAACAATCGTTCTTTAGATGCCTTAATGGAATGCTGGACAAGAACAAAATCAAAAAGCCTAGCAGACTATACAAAAGCCATGGGACTATTAGCCAATAATAGCAACAACACTGTGTACGCAGATGCAGCTGGCAATATCGCCTACTGGCATGGTAATTTTATGCCAAAGCGCAATCCAAGTTTTGATTACACCAAGTATGTAGATGGGAGCACAAAAGCAACAGACTGGCAAGGGGTGCATCCTTTAAATGAAATAGTACAAAGCATTAATCCTACAAATGGTTGGTTACAAAATTGTAACGCCACGCCATTTACTGTCGCAGGTGATCAAAGTCCAAAAGCAACTAACTACCCTGCTTATATGGCACCAGATGGTGAAAATGGAAGAGGCATCACTGCAGTTGCATTACTATCAAAAATTGATAAAATCAATTTGGATGAATTGATTGCTTTAGGATATAATAAAAAACTAAGTGCATTCGATATTTTGTTACCTAGTTTTATACAATCCGCAAAAAAAGCAAATCTTGCCCCAAGAACGAAAAGTGCAATTGATTATTTAGCCAATTGGGATCATGTTGCCGATACGAATTCAGTTGCAACAAGCATTGCAATTGAATGGGCTACTAAATGGAGTGCTGTTATTCCTCCTGCAAACACAGAGGAAGCTGCCACTCAAATTGTATTAAAATACAATCGTATGGACCAAGAGGTTGCGTTTGAAACTAAAATAAAATTATTAGAAGCCACTTTAGACCAATTTGAAAAGTGGTATGGTGGTTGGGAGATTACATGGGGGGCTATGAATCGTTTTCAAAGAGTGGCGCCAGGTGCCAATTTTGACGACAACTTACCTAGCTTAGCTGTGCAACAAGCCTCTTCTAAATGGGGTGCACTTCCCTCCTTTGAAAGTAGACGCTACCCCAATACTATTAAGCGATATGGTTATACAGGCAATAGTTTTGTTGCTGCTGTAGAATTTGGAAAGAGACTGAAAGCAAAAACGATTATTACAGGTGGTCAAAGCAGGTTTGCTGAAAGCAAAAATTTTACAGATCAAGCATATGGATTTATCCATGGACAGTTCAAAACCATCCATTACTATAAAGAAGATGTTTTGGCCAACAAGAAACTAGCATACCATCCCGGATTAGAAAGATAATGTTCATAGAGTTTCGTAATTAAAGCAATTTTAACAAGCCCAGCTACATTTTTTACATTGAGTGTTTGCATGAGTCTAGTTCTATGACCTTCTATCGTTCGTTTGCTATGCCCAAGCTCAGCAGCAATTTGTTTACTAGAAGCTTCTTCGCAGATGCGGATTAAAATATATTTATCATATAGACTTAACGAATTTACGCGCTCTATTAAATTAATTTTATCCATTACCTGAGTGAGTTGTAAAACACGTTCGGCGGTATCTTGACAAAAATAAACCTTGTGCTGACAAGCCATTTCTACCGCTTTGTTCCATTCTTGACTTGACATATTTCGAGAAACAAGCACATCTACTTCGAGCTCAATTAACTGGTAGAGTATATAATCGGGAGTATCTTTATTCAGCAAAATAATTAAAGGAAAAATTTGCTTAAGGGTATTGATTTTCTTTTTCACTGTCAGTGAATCAAAATCAAATAGGGCACAATCAATAATCAATAACCCTTGGGAGAGTCCTATATTGAAATTGTTGATTTCGTCTAAAGAGGTTAGTATCCGATACCCATTACACATAGGATGTGCTTGAACCAATTGGCTACATCCCATAGCATAAATGGCTTGTTGATCACATATAAATACTTGTCGTTGGTCCTCTTGGTGAAGATTATTTTTTTGCATCTATAAAAAAACAATAGATAAAGTAGAAGCTGTCTTAATTAATTCAATTCTACATGAATGGTCCATTTTTTTAAGGTATTTAACCCCTTCAGATAAAATCTAACTTTATAGTTTAATACCCTAGTCGATAGAATCTACTCAGATTGGCGTAAATTGCAGCATGCAGTTTGAAAAATCAATTACACTTGCCACTTTCTCTCCACTATGGTGGGAGAGTATTTTATGGATTGGAGGAAGTATCTTCTTATTGATTCAGGTGCCTAAATACCTTAAAAATATTCAAATCAAACAATATGATTTTTTTATTGCTATTTTATTGATTGCTAATTTGGGTATTGAGCAATTTTATAATTTTTATACCGGCTCATGGAATATTCAACAAAATATTCCTGCACATTTATGTAGTATTAGTACTTTCTTATGCATCATCTACTTATTTAATAAAAATCAATTATTAGGTGAGTTTGTTTATTACTGGGGTTTATTAGGAGGGATTCATGCTCTACTTACACCAGAATTTAACAATGGTATCAAGGGCTATAATTTTTATAGCTATTTTATTGAGCATGCTGGTTTATTATTGGTTGTGCTATATATTATCATACACAATGGATTTGTACCTAGACCAAAGTCTTGGTTGGTTATTTTTGGTTACTCTCAATTAGTGGTATTTTCTGTGGGCATCCTTAACTATGCCATTGGAACCAATTATATGTTTTTAAGGGAACGGCCTTCTGCCAATAATCCATTCATTATTGGCGAATGGCCTTTTTACCTCATTTGTTTTGAGATAGCAGCCATTGCACATTTTTGGTTATTCTATTTGCCCTTTGCAAGAAAAAGAAAAAGGGCCGAAATGGCCCTTTAATAAAAATAGCTACGCAGTATTTATAATTCTTCGATTCTTTTTGCTTTATCATCAATCACCAAATCAAAATTTGGTTTTACAGCGCCACCGTTAGGACAATATCCTGTAATTAAATCGTTGAACTTACAGCCCCATTTTGTTAACTGCTCTAAAGTCAATGGTCTCAAATCTCTTTTTGAACTTTCGCCCCTTCCTGTCCAATAGGTAATATGCCAGCCTTCATCATAGAGCTTGTTAATTTTAGCAATATTATCAAAATTAGGTTCCGCTAGTTCATACACTCTTTTATCTGAATAAAAACAAATGGTTTCGTCTATATCAATTAATGCTTTTTTGGAACCGAATCTTTTTGACTCTATCATATTTTAATTTTTTATTTTTATAATCTTGCAGTGACAATAGAACGATCTAAAAACGCCTTGGTATCATAAACAATTGCGTTTGGACTTGTTTTTAACGAAGTATAATCCAATGCTTTAAAAAAATCATGTGCCACTGCTAATAAAATAACATCGTATTTTTCGAAAGCGGTGATCAATTGTACTTGATGTTTTTGAAATACTTCAATTGCATTGGCATAAGGATCAAAAGCCGCTACATGAGCGCCTTCTGCTTTAAGCTGATGGATGATTTCAAATACTTTTGAGTTTCTAAAATCAGGGCAATTTTCTTTGAATGTGACACCAAGCACTAAGACCTTTGCAGCCTGAATTTTTTTTCCTGAATGTGCCAATAATTGTATCAGCTTATTACTTACAAAAGCACTCATCTGATCATTGACATCGCGCCCCGATAAAATCACTCTTGGATCATAGCCAACTATTTTGGCTTTATGTGCTAAATAATAAGGATCTACACCAATGCAATGTCCTCCTACTAATCCTGGTTTAAATGGTAAAAAATTCCATTTAGTGCCTGCTGCTGCTAATACTTCGTGGGTATCTATACCCATCCGATCAAAAATCAATGCCAATTCATTGACAAAAGAAATATTAATGTCTCTCTGTGCATTTTCAATGGACTTAGCAGCTTCTGCTACTTTAATAGAAGGTGCAGCATAAGTGCCTGCTGTAATGATACTTGCATAGAGTTGATCTATATACTTTGCAATTTCGGGTGTAGAACCTGAAGTAATTTTTTGAATCTTTGTTAAAGTATTCACCTTGTCCCCTGGATTAATTCTCTCTGGAGAATAACCACAATAAAAATCTACATTAAATTTAAGTCCTGAAATTTTTTCAAGCACTGGAACACAATCCTCTTCAGTACAACCTGGATATACGGTGCTTTCGTAAATCACGATATCGCTCTGTTTTAATAGAGTTGCAATTTGAGAAGTAGCATATAATAAGAAAGATAAATCTGGACTTTTATCTGCATGCACAGGCGTTGGCACGGTAACAATGTAGATTGTCGCATCAGCAATCAATGAAAGATCATCGGTTAGGACCAAATTGCTAGCGGCATGAAGCGCTTCTATAGTAGTTTCTAAAGTGGTATCCTTGCCTTTTTTGAGCGCATCCACCCTTGAACTGTCTAAGTCATATCCAATCACTTGATATTGCTTAGAAAATGCCAAAGCCAAGGGCAAGCCCACGTAGCCTAGTCCGATAACGGCAATCTTGGGGGGATTGGATGGTGTCAACTGTTGCATTTGGCACCAAAGTTAATGGAGCGATTAATGATGTCCATATTTTTTTTCGCCTGCGGGAATGGCAATACTTAACCTATTTTGTGGAGGTGGAAGCGGACAGGTCGCAAATTCAGTAAAGGCACATGGCGGATTATAGGCCTTATTAAAGTCGATATAGGTAAATCCTTCTGCATCCGGCTTTTCTATTTCTATAAATCTACCCGACCCGTAAGTTGTTTTACCAGAGGTAGCATCTGCAAAAGTCACGAATAACCTGATTCCGCCTTCATCTATGGCATCCAATCGATAGGTTTTACCTTCGATTTCAAAAACCAATTGACCTCCATGTTTTTGCGCTGTATTTTGTCCCAACACATTCATGATCATCAAAGGGTTTTGATTTTGAGGAATCACTTTAGCTTTGATACGCCATTTTGCATCTACGGGAAATCTTTCAATGCCTTTAAATTCCAATAAAGTTTTTGCTTTTAAATTTCTAAATCTCACCCCCACTTTGTCTTCTCTTTGAATCACGATCCAAACAAAATCTTTCCATCGACTGATATATTTACCTTCTGTTGCAGTTAATAAATTGAATGTCCCGGAATTTGTAAGCACTAGATCACCGTCATTCATTGTAATTTTTTCTGAAATGCCATCCTTCCAATACACTTTCCCGTCTTCATAAATAAAATCACCTAAATGTTTTGGGAAAGCAGCATTGTCATAAACCAAATCATTTGTTGAGGCCGAACCGAAACTGTTTACCCCTTTTTTAAACCAAAACAATCCTTCTAAATTCAGCCAACCATTAGGATCCTTCAATGCGGCGACTCTAGCGGCGTCCCATTGTTTCAATTCTTCAAAATAGTAATTTTTTTGTGCATTGGCTGATCCAAAAATGGCCAAAGAAAGTATTGTAACAATAGTTGCGATAAAAAATTTTCTCATTTTATATAGATTGATTGACGAGCTGATGGTGGAATTATTTTGTTGACTTTTTTTATTTAATGCTAGGACACAAAATTAGACAATTTTATTTGTCTATCAAATTAGTAGAGATTAAATTTTTCTTTGTGTTAACAATAGTTTAATTAAATTTATGATGAAACTTTTAATCGCATGAAAAAATTACTATTTATTCTATCCCTTTCTACTTTAATCTTTGCTTGTAAAAAAGAATCTGATGCACCCAAGGAAACACCAACAACGAGTACAAGTGCAAATACGGCGCCTAACAAATGGATTCACGAAGTCATGTCCTACTATTATTTATGGAATGATAAAATGCCAAGCTTAGCGAGTACCAAAACAGATGCTAAGCCTACCGATTATTTTTATACACTTTTAAATGACTACGGTAAAACAGATCGTTTTTCATGGATCGACGAAAGCTATACCAATTTACAAAATCAATTAAATGGCGTAAGTACAGTATTAGGCGTTAAAAACAATGCTTTTTATACAGATGATACAAGGACTAGTCTTGCTTTTGTGCTTGCTTATGTATTGAAGGGAAGCCCTGCCCAGAAAGCTGGATTAAAAAGAGGCGATATTATTTTAAAGGTAGATGATCAAACCATCACTAGCACAAACTATACCACCATTTTAGCCAATCAGACCTTAAAGCTTGGTCTTGGCGATTTTGTTGGCGGCGCATTTGTTTCCAATGGCAGATCTGTTACCGTTACAAAAGTTGAATTGCAAACCAATCCAATTTTAGCAGATACCATTATTGCATGGTCTGGTAAAAAAGTGGGTTACCTTGCTTATAGCCAGTTTTTGACAAGCTTTGATGATAGCTTGAGGGCCATATTTGGTCGCTTCAAGTCTGCAGGGGTGAATGAATTGGTTTTGGACTTTAGATACAATGGAGGTGGCTATGTTGTTTCTTCGGATTTGATTACCAACTTAACCGTAAAAGATGCTGCAGCTAAAGTGGGTAAATTGATGAATAAAAAAGTGTACAACAGTACTTATACCGCTTATTTAGAAAAAAACGCTGGAGCTAGTGCCTTTGAAACTTTATTCAAATCCGAACCCAATAATTTAGGTACACTCAGTCGTGTCTTTGTTTTAACCGCAGGCAATACGGCTTCTGCAAGTGAATTGGTCATTAATAATTTAAAGCCTTTTATGGAGGTGATTTTAATTGGAGAAAATACTTACGGGAAAAATGTAGGCTCATTCACCATCACTGACCCTAATAAGAGATGGGACTATGGACTACAGCCAATTACTTTTCTTACCACCAATGCGATTGGGGCATCCGATTATGGCACAGTCAACGGATTTACGCCAAACTATATCCTAGCAGACAATGTGTTACCCTATAAAACCTTGGGGAACCCTGGCGAAACTTATTTTAGCAAAGCCTTAAGTATTATTGGTACTGTAGCATATCAACCAAGTTCTACTGAGCGGACTCAAAAATATACCCGAACTTTGGCAAGTAAAGAATCCTTTTCCGATAACAAATGGTTAGACAGAAAAGACATGTGGATGGACCCAAAATAAAATATTTATGAATTTAAGTATACAAGTTTTTGTAACTGGTGGCACTTTTGATAAAGCCTACAATGAGTTAAACGGTAATCTTTTTTTTAAAGAAACACATTTACATGAAATGCTAAGCTTAGGCAGAAGCAATTTGGATTTATCGATTGCAACTTTGATGATGAAAGATAGTTTAGACTTTATAGATGAAGATCGTGCAGTCATTGCTTCTGCATGTAATGCGACTGATGCAGAAAAAATTTTGATTACACACGGCACAGATACCATGACCATCACTGCGCTTTATTTACAAAAACATTGCCCTAACAAAACGATTGTGCTTACAGGTGCAATGATCCCTTATAAGTTTGGTAGTTCGGATGGTTTATTTAATTTGGGTAGTGCGCTCGCATTTACACAAGTGCTTCCAACAGGCGTTTATATTGCCATGAATGGTAAATATTTTGAAGCAGATAAAGTCAGAAAAAATACCGAGATAGGAGAGTTTGAGGCAATATAAAGCCACTTTCCCAATCTCCGAATGCTATTTGTTTATGCAGTCACTGCATTCCATAGTTTAGCGCGGATTTGTAAAGCTTCGATTGATGCTTGTTCTGCTTCCTTCCACTTTGCGGCATCCTCTCCACAAAGCTCTGATACCATCTCCAAAGCTAAATGACTATGATGGCCACCATCCACTTCGATATGTCTTTCGATGTAATATTTAAAAATGGACACTTTTTCAGGTGATTCTGCTACTAGCTTTTCTAATAAACGGGTAAACATATCTGGAATTAAATCCTCTCGTCCAAAAGTAAAAACAGCCGCTTGAACATGTGCTGGTGCATGGTTCACAATCTTAAAAGTAAAGTTCAAAAAATCTTTTACTGAATCTGCGCAATTTAATTGTTGAATAGCATTTTCAATACTTAAACCTGCTTGAAGCGATTGCATTAAACCTTGGATGGCATTGGTAGATGCACCCATTTGACGCATGGCTTGTTGATACAATTCAAAATGACTAATACGATTGTCAAATGCATCTACATCAGATTCTTCGCCCAACACAATTTCATTGATTAAATACCTTGTATTTGCCGATCCAATTGGCACCCATGGCGTTTGTACACAGGTTAATTTTTGTTGTAAAGATTTAAGCAAACTCATAAAATCCCATACTGCAAACACATGCACTTCAGCAAATTTTTGCAATTCAGCTAAAGTCTGAATTTGATGGTACACAGGGTGTGCTAATAATTGTGCTCTACTAGGCTCTATTGCTATTTTTAATTGCTGGATACGATTATTCATACAGTGTTTTGAAGAACGCAAAGTTAAGTAAATATGAAAATTTAGCAAATGCTGTTTAACTTATATTATTTTAGTACCTTAATACTTAAACTAATAACAAAACGGGCATGCTATCTTCAATTGACAGCATCTTTCATTCAATGCACAACCAGTTAAATTAATTGTATGTTTAAAATTATATGTGCCCCTTTTTTGATCCTACTTATGAATACATCAATCGCACAAGAAACAAAAATTATTGCACATCGTGGTGCATGGAAGGAGTTTAACTTACCAGAAAATTCAATAGCCTCATTAGAAAAAGCAATTGCATTAAAATGTGATGGAGCAGAATTTGATGTTAGAAGAACAATAGATGGAGTGCTTGTTGTGAACCATGACCCAGTATTTTTTGGGGATACCATTCAAAAAAATACTTACGACTTTTTAAACAGAAACAAATTATCCAATGGAGAATCTTTGCCAACCCTTGAACAATATTTTTTGAGCGGGACGCGAGATAAGCACAAGACTTTACTCATTTGTGAAATTAAAGCAGCAATTAAAGATAAAGCACAAGACTATTTAGCAACGATTGAAACATTGGCTTTAGCAAAAAAATTAAAGATCGAGCAACGAATTGTATATATCAGTTTTAGCAAAGACATTCTTTTATGGATAAAAGAAAAAAAGCCAAAAGCAACAGTATTATACCTTGAGTCTGACTTAACCATTGATGCTGTGGTGCAAAATCAATTTGATGGTATTAATTTACATTATACCACATTTAAAATGAATAGTCAGCTAAGTGAAAATGCTAAAAAAGCAGGATTAAAAATTGGCAGCTGGACTGTGAATGAATTATCTGATTTAGCCATCTTACAACAGCAAGGTGTAGAATGGATAACAACCAATCAGCCTCAGCAATTTCAAAATCAATTAAAAGCAGTCAAGCAATAAATTATTGAAAACAATCCTTGATTATTTATACCTCGTATCAATCAGGTATTGAATCTTCCAACCTTCTTTTAATTTAACCAGCTGGAAACTGTTGACACCTTTGTGGGAATATTGCCCTTTGTAATAAAATGAATAAGGCGTCCACACTGTGGCCATTAAAGGATCAATTTGAATTGCCCCAAATTCAATTCTTTCATCTAATACATTAGGCATTTGCTTGCTAATGCTTTGAATAAAATCATTGATAGATTCTGTTTTAATGACTGCCCCCTCTGGCTTATTTAAAATCGTTTGGAAAATAACTTTATCTGAAAAACAGGTTTTTAATAAATTGGTGTCTGCTTGTTGCATAGCATGAAACATATTTTGAATCACTTGCTTGACTTCCTTTTCGGAATTGGCAGATTCGGCTATATTTTTGGATTGCGCATTTAGATTCGTTTGTATTGAAAACAAAATACAAACAATATAAAGGATTGATTTTTGCATATTTAAAATTTTTTGTAAATTCATTGTAATTTAAAACCATTTTTAATGCTAGCCCATGAAAACAACTAAAATAATTTACTGGGTAACAACAAGTATCATTTGTTTATTTGCATCTACCGCTATTTTTATGAATTCTAAAATGGCCATTGACGGCGCAACGCATCTTGGTATTCCTCGTTGGTTAGGACTAGAAGTTAGCATTGGTCAACTCATTGGACTAGTATTGCTAATTATACCTGCGATACCTGCAAAGGTTAAAGAGTGGGCTTATGTAGGATTCGGGATAATGTATATTTCTGCTGCAGTAGCTCATATAGCAGTGGGCGACCCATTGAACAACACCATTATGGCAGTTGTATTCTTTGGATTACTATTGACTTCATATACTAGCTTTCATAAGTTACAAAAAGCAAAAAGCAGGTATTAAAATTTATTTTGGCAGCGCAGTCAGCATTAATTTTAAAAAACCGTCGATTGATTTATCATCCATCCATTTGATAACTGCAACAATATCATTTTCTCTATCAACATAAATCGCATTGGTACCATTGCCGATATGAGCATAGGCAGATGCTGGCGCAGATGGATACATTTTTTTGTCCGTGTTTAAAAAATAATTCATAAAACCATAGCCAGTATTTGCACTTGTTGGTATCTGTGATTTTTTGATCCAACGCTCTGATATGATTTGTTGACCATTCCAATTACCATTTCTTAAAGTGAGCAATCCGAATCTAGCCATATCATAGGCATTGATAAATAATCCGCCGCCAAAATGCCCGCCACCACTCACTGACTGAATCATCTTCCCGTCTAACACGATCCATGCATTTTTATAGCCTGTCCATGCCCATGTATTGCTAGCACCAATTGGTTGCATGACTTGTTCTCTCAATACTTCTGGTAAAGGCTTTCTCCAAACTGTGGTGGCCGCCAATGCCAAAGCGTTGACTCTAGTGTCATTGTATTTGTATACCGTACCTGGCTCAAATCTTTTTCTTGTAGTCCACTCCTCTGGTTTATCTGAAGGCCTATCTGCCCAATCTGGCTTGCCCCATAAGACACCTTCCCAATCACTTGTTTGTCTTAATAAATGCTCCCAATTTATTTTTCTATTGTGTTCAGTTTCAAAAGGATAAATGAAAGCAGATTTTGCAATTGGATTCTGTTCAATTGTTGATGTTTCATTTACCAATTCAATTGGTGGCATATAACTTGCTACTTTATCTTCTGTCGAACGAATCAACCCTTTTTCTACAGCTAAGCCAACTACAGTAGATAACATACTTTTTGTAACACTGTTCACCATCTCCACTGCGTTTAGATCACCCCATTCTGCAATAATATATCCTTTGTAAACAATCATACCCGCAGCCGGACCTCGGCTTGCCATTGGTCCAATAGGATCCGAAAAGGGTTCTTTTCCAAATTGCATGGCTTGCGTTAACAATAAATTTTTTGGAAATTTTGTCTCATGCGTTAAGGCATATTGAATTGCTTCATGAATTAAATTACTATCTATACGTAAACTAGCTGGGGTTTTTCTTTCCCATTGGTCTGCAGGTGGAAAATAAGTTTTTACTTGTGCGCTCGCAGAGACACAAATACAAAGTAAAAAAAGTACAAATTGCTTTTTCATATCATCAGAAGTCTTTTAATTATTTTAATTGGGTGGTGTCCACTCTTGTTGGGGTGTCTTTTCCTGCAACAATAGAGCCTGCACTTAAAGCAATCGCTTTAATGATTTCATTCATATTGTCTAGATCTAAAGTTTCTATTTGATCAGATGCTTTATGGTAATTTGGTTCCGAATCCATTTTTGAAGTGGAGATGGTATGCGCTGCTACACCCAGCCTAGCAAGGGTTGCATTGTCTGATCGGTAAAATAAATTTTGTTCTGTATAAGGGTCTGGATAAAATTTAAAGCTAGACCCCTCTAAGTTTTTTTGCAAAATTGCGCCCATGCTGGTCTTATCAAATCCAGTGATATAGGCGCTATTCTTTCCCCACTTACTTTCTGTGCCAATCATTTCGATATTAAACATGGCCACTACTTTTGATGGATCCAATTGCTTTGAAAAATATTGTGCACCATATCCGCCCACTTCTTCTGCAGTAAATGCAGCGAATAAAATAGTGCGTGCATTATTGTTAAGTGCTTTATAATATTTTGACAACATAATCATTGCAGTGGTTCCTGCAGCATCATCATTAGCGCCATTGTAAATTGAATCTCCATTGATCATGTTTTTTGCATTCACACCTAGGTGATCGTAATGACCTGAAAAGATCACATATTCATTTGGTAAAGTTTTCCCAGGAATCATAGCCACCACATTGGCTAATTTCATGGATTCAATTTGATGACTCGCTTGTATAGCATACTTAACGGGTGCTGTATTGGTCAATATAAAAATCACAGTAGATTGATTCGAAGCTAAATTATTTTTAAAACGAACCAGTCTTCCAAAGTTTTGGGCATGCGACTCATCTACTAACACAATCGTTTTTTGATTCGAGCCAATCATTTTTGCTGCTGCCTGATTTAAATTTTCTCCTGCTGCTATTTTTGAAACAATATATCCTGAAGCTTCAGTGATATTGATTTCTGGTTCAATTGTCACTACAATGACTTGCTTGTTGTCGATAGCAGCGCCGTCTGTACTTGCGGACAAGCTGATAAATTTTGGTCTGTTAATGGTAAAACTTTGTAGATAATTATTATCGCCTTTTAAAGACTTTAGTCCTGTAGACTCAAACTCCTTCGCTATAAATGCTGCAGCTTTATCAATGCCTGGACTAAATGTCCTGCGACCTTCCATTTCATCCGAAGCTAAAACGCGCTCTATTCTTTCTGTTTCTGACTTAGTGACTACTTTGTTTATCAATTGACTACTTCCTAAACAAGGGATTAACAATGCGATACATATTAATTTAATCATGCTCATATTCTGAATTTTTAGAATTGCTTTAAAGATAATTTCATTTTGAATGCAAACGAAAAAAATGATGACGTCCGGGATGAAAAAATTAGCGCTTTAAACTTTTGAATTTGAAAATTGTCTAAATTGCTTACAAATCACTTGCATGCCGCTAAGCCCTCTTTCTAGCAATAAAGGACTTGAAACCTATCAAGGTCCTTGGACGAAGCAAACAACGACTCATTTATTAAATAGAGTGCTATTTGGCGCCAAGTATTCCGAAATTCAACAATTTTTAGCATTGGGGCTGAATGCTTCAGTGACCTCAATACTCAATCCATCAGACCCTCTTCCTAGTCCTCCACTCAATGAATACAATACCGCCACTGTCATTGATCCTGCTGTTGCCCCTGGAACTACATGGATCAATAATCCAACCAATGACGGCACCATCAATAGCTTAAGAAGGAATAGCTTTAAAAAATGGCTTACTGGGGTGATGATTCATCAAGATGTGAGTATCAGAGAAAAAATGACTTTGTTTTGGGGCAATCATTTTAGTACGGAAGCCGATACAATTTCTTTTGCTAATTATGTGTATCAACACCATGATACTTTAAGAAAAAATGCGCTTGGGAATTTTAAAACAATGATCAAAGCGGTCACCATTGATCCTGGTATGTTGAGGTACTTAAATGGTTACCTGAATGCAGCAACTGCCCCAGACGAAAACTATGGCAGAGAATTACAAGAACTGTTTACTGTTGGCAAGGACAATGCCATTCAATATACTGAATCAGATGTAAAAGCTGCTGCAAGAGTTTTAACCGGATGGCGTATCAATGCTAGTTTCAATAGTTATTTTGATGCAACAAGACATGATACAGGCAGTAAGCAATTTTCTAGTTACTATAATAATAAAGTGATTACTGGAAAATCAGGTGCTGCAGGGGCTGGCGAAACAGACGAGTTGATTGACATGTTATTTGCAAAAGAGGATATGGCAAAATATATCTGCAGAAGAATTTACAGGTGGTTTGTCTTTTATTATATTGACGAGACCGTTGAAAAAAATATCATTGCCCCATTGGCTACGATTTTCAAAAATAATAATTTTGAAATTAAGCCCGTATTGACTGCGCTTTTTAATAGTGCGCATTTTTATGACCCCATCTACATTGGTTGTCAAATCAAAAGTCCGATTGACCATGTCATTGGCACTTTGCGTAAAACCAATGTCGTTTTTCCAAATGCAATTACAGATTATGCAGACGCCTATTTGCATTTCAATAATATGGTAGCTCAGGTAACTAGCTTTGGGCAAAATCCTGCAGATCCGCCTAATGTAGCTGGCTGGCCTGCCTATTATCAGTCACCTGAATATGGTGAATTGTGGATCAATGCCGATACACTGCCAAAGCGAAATAAATTTACCGACTTGATGATTGAGACAGGCTATACAAGAAACGGAAGAAAGGTCATCATTGATTTAATCCCTTTTGCAAAAGCAGTTTCAAGCAATCCATCCAATCCTAACCAATTGATTCAAGATTTGTTTGATCTTTTAATTTCCACCGAAATAGATCAAACGATCAAAGACAATTTAAAAAAACAGATTTTATTAAGTGGACAAACTTCTGATTACTATTGGACAGACGCTTGGAATATTTATCAAGCTAATCAAAATACAATCAATTTTAATTTGGTGAATAATCGATTGAAAGCGCTTGTAAAATATATTATGAACCTGCCAGACTATCAATTAAGTTAAATGAAAAGAAGCACTTTTATACGCAATAGTCTTGCAGTACTAACACCTACGGTCATTAGTGGTAATCCAATACATGTGTTAAATAACCACAGTATGGTTGAACCAGAAGTATTATCGAATGTAAACAATGACAGGGTACTAGTGATTATTCAATTGAATGGGGGAAATGATGGACTGAATACGGTGCTTCCAATCAATCAATATGGTGCATATTATAATGCAAGAACCAATATTGCTATTCCCGAAAAAAAGATACTAGGTTTAAATGGATTTGATGGCACTGGATTGCATCCATCCATGACAGCCATGCAAAGATTATTCAATGAGGGGCAGCTTAATGTTGTACAGGCAGTGGGCTATCCTCAGCCAAATTTTTCACATTTTAGGGCAACCGATATTTGGATGAGTGGCTCCGACAGCAACGAATATTTAAATACAGGATGGGTTGGTCGTTTCTTGGATAACAATTATCCAGGCTTCCCAGACAATTATCCAAATGAAGTAGATACGGATCCCTTAGCCATTCAAATTGGTTCAATGACTTCACTCACTTGTCAGGGCCCAATCGTGAATATGGGTATGAGTATTTCTGACCCAGGTTCCTTTTATAATTTATTTGATGGGGCTGAACAAACGGTTCCAAATACCAATGCAGGTTATGAATTGAGTTTTATAAGAAGAATTTCAAAGCAGACCAATAAATATGCAACGCGCATTAAAGCGGCATCTGATGCTGTGAAAGAACAAGTCACTTATCCTAATACAAGTCTTGCCAATCAATTAAAAATTGTATCAAGATTGATTAAAGGTGGATTGAAAACAAAAATTTACTTAGTCAATTATGGTGGATTTGATACGCACGCAGGTCAAGCAGTAACAACAGATACATCCACAGGAACACATGCGAATTTATTAGGTGCAGTCTCAGAAGCCATCGGTGCTTTTCAGAATGATATCAAAAATCAGGAGATCGAAGATAGGGTAATAGGTATGACCTATTCGGAGTTTGGAAGAAGGATTAAATCAAATGCGAGTGGAGGAACAGATCATGGTGCAGCTGCCCCATTATTTTTATTTGGAAAAAATGTGCGAGGAGGTGTTTTTGGAGATAATCCGACAATACCTGCTAACGTAACAGTAGGTGATAATGTGCCTTATCAATATGATTTTAGGACAATTTATAATTCGATTTTAATAAATTGGTTCTGTGTGAAAGATGCAGACAACCAAGAAATCATGCTCAAGCAATTTCCAACTTTAAACTTAATCAATGCAAGTGCTTGTGCTGTTGAAATGAAAAATCCTGTTTTTGAAAAAAATGCCATGATTGTGGCTTATCCAAATCCATTTTCAAATCAATCCAGAATAGAATTTAAAACCGAGGGAGGACATACATTAGTTCAATTACTTGATACTTCCGGAACCGTCATTAAATTATTAGTGGATGCAACCTATAGTTACGCTGGCATGAATAGCGTCACATTGCTTGGTAGTGCATTAAAACCAGGAGTGTATTACATTAGAATTCAAAATGGAATACATCAATATGTAAAGACCATCATTAAACTATAGCATACAAATTAACTTGTATTAAACTTTTTGATTTCTTTTTGGTCTAACTTCAACGCGTATGACGGACCAAGCACTTATTATACAATTCCAAAACGGCGATTCAAAAGAGGGCGCATTTACGCAGCTGCTAAAAAGACATCGCGAACCTGTATTTTTTCAAATTAAGAAAATGGTACTCGAGCATGCAGATGCGGATGATATCGCACAGGCAGTTTGGATTAAAGTCTGGAATAAATTGGATGGATTTAAGCAAGAAAGCGCTTTTAGTACTTGGCTTTTTAGGGTAGCTTATAACGAAACCCTCAACTTTATAGCCCAGAAAAAACGATTGAACGCACACAATAACCAAAATGAGTTGGATCATACTCTAGAACATCCTTCCAGCCAAAATGCATTAAGAGAGACTGAAATTCAGATTAAATTAGAACGGGCTATTGCCGAATTACCTGAAAAACAACGATTTGTATTTATGTTAAGGTATTATGAGGCTTTTGATTACGAAAAAATAGCCTCTATCACTGGCACGACCGTTGGAGGTGCTAAGGCCAATTATCACCAAGCGGTCAAAAAAATGACCGAATTACTCCAACAAGCTTAAACCTTTAGGCAAACAATAGGTCTAATTAACGACATGAACGATATGAACGATATAGAAAACGAATCAATTTCAAAAAATGTAGAAGAAGCCCTTAAAAGCTTTGAGGCAAAAGCCAAGCAGGTGCCTGCTGGGTATTTTGATCAGTTTGAACTGGATTTAATGCAAAAAATTAAAGCAGAAGGGCAAGCGCCACAAAAAGCGCGTATTGTTTCCCTATTTTCAAATCAAAAAAAATACTTGGTTGCTGCAAGTTTATTTTTTGCCATTGCAACTGGATACCTATTTTTTAATAAGGCAGAAGACACAACAAATACAATAGCCAAAGTGGAAATGATTGACATTGAAACGCTACCTGACGAATTGATTGAAGCCTATGTGAACAACAATGAACTTGTAGCCGAAGTAGAATGGAATAGCGCCATTGAAGTTGTAGGAACTAATTTAATATCAACCAATAATTAAAAAGAAAAATAATTATCAAATTTATCTTAAACTATTCCAAAATTAATTCGTCTAAATTTTAAATCATAAACTTTATGAAAAAAATACTATGTCTCTTTATTTTAATTGTATCTGTATTTGTTGCTCAAGCACAAGGACGAACAATGAATGGTCAAAACAGACCCCCTATGCGTGATAGACAAGATATGGAGAACCAGCCGCCACCGCCAAGGCCAATGACAAAACAACAAAGAGAAAAATTAGAATTATTTAAAATTCAATTCATTACCAAAAAATTGGACCTAACTCCTGCAGAAGCAGAAAAATTTTGGCCGCTATACAACGAACAAAAAGATGCGAGTCAAGGTTTGATGCAAGCAAAAAAAGAAGATGAGATTGAATTTCAAGAAGCAATGTTAGTGATAAGAAAAAAGTTTAAGAAAGACTTGATGCCAATTTTAAAAACAGAAGAAAGAGTGAACCTGGCTTTGAAAGTAGACAGAGAACTTTTAAATAAAATGCGCAACGAAATGATGCGCAGAAAAAGACCAATGTAGTAAAATACATTTGGTAATTTATAAGAGCATTAGCCGGGGGGCTGATGCTCTTTTTTTACAATAGCACTTTAAATGGATTTATAAGTCAGAATAAGGCTTAGCGCGCATCAATACAATATCTGCTTTTGAAACGGTATTCAGGTATTCAGGAAGTTGACTCATTTGCTTCCAATATGGGTTGTCTTCAAAAATTTTCCAATGGACTTCTCTGTCTGCAAGATTACTGAATCTTGTGATATAAAGTAAATTAGGCATTCTATCCCCTGCTATGACTTTACTATAAAACAAGGCATTAAAATTTAAGGTATTAAACAACTCTATTTCTTTGCCCTCATCGAACATGTGTACTTTTTTAAGAAACAACGATTCATCTGCACTTTCATAACTCCTAAATTCATAAATATTTTCTGGAGATTTTTGGAATGAAGTTGTTTTTTGGAATTGTGGTAGATACTTAAACGATTTAGAGATTGTTGTTTCGAGTCTATTGTAAGGCAATACCCCATTCGATGAGACTAAACTTAATAAACTGTTTTCTTTTAAGGGGTCTATTGCCTCTTTTTGTTGATCTAGTCCATCAAGTTGATCAAGGCAAGTTAATGGTATCCACACCATGATGGACTTATCCTTAGCTGTATCATTGGTAATGGGTTCAAAAACACCTACATTGGTGATGCCTTGTTGATGAAGATGCGGTAAGTAAATATTTTTTAAATACCCATCAATTTTATCTAGCTGACCAGTTGAAGTACAATGATACACTTGTGTTATATAATATTCACGAGGCTTTGATTTAAAAGCCGAAAAAGCGGATATAGAAATAAATAGTGTAAAAAATAAAATAATTTTTTTCATTTGGTTTTTATTTAGGATCCATCAACTCTAAGTGATACTCCTGTATCAAAGCTGGATTTTCTGGACTTAAAGTGAAACTTAATTTTAAATTTTGCTTAGCCCCTTCTAGAACACAATAGCCTCTTAATTGATTTTCTGCAATCATTTTACCAACAGATTTAATGGCACCTGCTTTTTCAAATAATTGTTTGGCTTCGGCTTTTAATTCGTCTAATAAATAGTCGTCAAAAAAGTTCTCAGCAAAAATGGCTGGTATCTTCTCCCAGCTAGGAATCATTGATAGCAACGCTTTTTGTCTTTGTTCAAGAATTGGAGAAACAGAAACGATTCTTGGTTGAAGTTTTGCTATTTTAACTAAGGTATCCAAAACAATCAAGTTCATTTTTGAAGTGGGTGCATAGGTATGATTTGCAAAAAAGATCACGCCCAATCCATATTCTGGTAAAAAACGCCAATTACTGCCAAATCCTGGAAGGCCGCCGCTATGACCTATACTTGTTTTTGATTCGGCGTCATGCATCCAATTTAATCCATAGCTATAACTACTTGTAGTAGCAAGTTTTTTCCCAGATGGAAATTGATAATTTGGATTTAAATCAATAAAAGTATAAGGCTGGTGCATTTCTCTCACTGTACTTCTTTTAATCACTTTGTTTTCTGGCTCGTTTCGCTCTGGCCAAGCAGCTTGATGCAATGCCAAATATTTTGCAAAATCATCTATCGAAGTAATCATCCCACCCATTGCACCATAGATGCCATCTTTTAGTAAAGGTACATTCACCCAGTTGCCTTTAATAGTTCGATAGCCTTTTGCTAAATTTTTTGTTGGAATAGTCCTGTATTCATAGGTAGTATGCTGCATGCCTAAAGGATCCAATATAGATTGCTTAATGTAGGCGTCATAGGTTAATCCAGAAACCTGGTGTATAATATAACCTAGCATGGCAAAACCAAGATTGCTATATTCATAATAAGACCCTGTTGTATTTGAAAACGAGAGGCCTTTTTCAATTAACGCAATTAAATCTGCTTCTGAATCATCCAATTGTCTATCTCCCCATGGATTGTCTTCGGGAAAACCAGCCTGATGAGACATTAAATGTCGGATGGTGATGGGTGCGCCATCCTTGGTTAACACTTGGCCTTTCATAGCAGGAATATATTGATTAACAGGGTCATCTAGTCTTAATTTTCCGGCATCTCTTAATTGGAGTATCGCCATGGTGGTAAAGCTTTTGGACATAGAAGCGATACGAAACATGGTCTCATCATTTGCTGGAATCTTTTCTTCAATATTCGCCCAGCCAGCTGCTTTTTTATACAACAACTCTCCGTCTAATACAATGGCAAATGCATAGGCTGGAAAATGGTATTTTGTTGCATATTCTTTATATAAATCTTCCACAAGAGGCATCGCAGCTTGTAGTTTTGCCTTTCTATTTTCATCTGCAAATACAGCAGGCTTAAACTGATTCGTGGTTTGAGCAAATCCATTAATGAACATCAATGGTGCAAATAACAGCGTAGTAAATAGGGCTTTTTTCATGATCATGTATTCATCACAAATTAGGTTATAATTCAAAAAAATGTATTAATTTTCTACACTTAATATATACATTATGCGTAAACAACTTTTTTTAGTATTACTTGCCTTACCTCTTTTGATTTTTGGTCAACAAAAAGCAAATTATGATTTAGCCGCAAGATTTTCTCCAAAGAAATTGGATAAGATGATTTTCTCCTTATCTGTTGATCCTCATTGGTTAAAGCAATCCAATAAATTTTGGTATACCTACGAAACAAGTGAAGGAAAACAATGGATGATTGTAGACCCAGTAAAAAACGAAAAGAAGGCGATGTTTGACAAAGATCAACTTGCTGCTGCTTTAACAAAAATCGTTAAAGACCCATTTGATGCACAACATCTTCCAATTGATTCTTTAAAATTTATTAAGGATGAGAACTGGATTCAATTTGAAGTAAAAAGTAGTATTGAAATTGATAAGCCAGGTGCTAAAAAAGATGCTAAGGCAGAAAAAATTAAAAAAGTATTTTATTTTGAATACAATTTGAACACAGCTCAATTGAATGAGCTAGTTGGATTCACAAAGCCTAAAAGAAAACCAAGCTGGGCAAATATGGCGCCAGACCAATCTAAAGTTGTTTTTGGACGTAACTACAACCTATACTATATGGACAAAGCCAATTATGAAAAAGCTTTGATCAATGAAGACGATAGTACCATTGTTGAAACTGCTATTACAAAAGATGGTATACAAAATTTTGGATGGCATAGTGAAGGTGGCGAAACAAATGTAGATGCAGAAAAAAACAAAAATAAAAGAAAACCTGTTGGTGGTTATTGGAGTGAAAATAGTAAGCAGCTTGCTATTGTAAAAGTAGATAACAGAAAGGTGAAAGATTTATGGGTGATCAATAGTATTGCTGACCCTAGACCAACTTTGGAAACTTATAAGTATTGGATGCCAGGCGAGAAAGAAGCGCCAGTAGATCATTTAATGTTGGTGGACATGGTGAACTATACCAATAAGGAAATCAATGTGTCACTTTATAAAGATCAAGATATTGCGATGTGGAATAAGTCAGCTGCAGCCAATGCAAGAGATGATGAATTCAAACCAATGATCTGGTTAGGAACCAATGAGCAACTATACCTTGCTAGAACAAGTCGTGATTTAAAGAAGATTGACCAATGTGTGGTGAATACAACGACTGGTGAAGTTAAAGTAGTAGTGGCAGAATCATTGAATACCTCTATTGAAATTAAAAAGCCAGAACTAATTAAAAATGGCGCTGAGCTCATTGAATGGAGTGAGCGTGATGGATGGGCGCATTTATATTTATACGATGGGCAAGGGAATTTAAAAAATCAAATCACACAAGGCGCATGGCATGTAGAAGAAATAATTGGTGTAGACGAAACTAAAAGAGTGGTTTATTTTTCTGCCAATGGCAAAGAGTCAATGAGTGGTGGAAGTAAGGAAGATCCATACTACATGCATTTATATAAAATTAATTTGGATGGTTCTGGCATGCAGTTATTAAATGCAGGCAATTTTGATCATAGCTTTAGCCTAAATGATAACAATACCTATTTTGTAAATACTTCATCTAGAGTCAACACCACGCCTGTATCAAGCTTACATAGCGCTGACGGAAGAAAATTAATGGATCTTGAAACTGCTGATTTAAGAAATTTAATGGCATCAGGTTATAAATTTCCTGAAACATTTAAGATTAAAGCAGACGATGGTATCACCGATTTATACGGCGTAATGTATAAGCCTTATGATTTTGATAGCACTAAAAAATATCCAATTATTGAATATGTATACCCTGGTCCACAAACAGAGTCTGTAAACAAGTCTTTCAGTAAGGGCATGGATCGTATTGACCGATTAGCTCAATTAGGTTTTGTAGTGGTAACAATGGGTAATAGAGGTGGCCACTATGCAAGAAGCAAATGGTATCATAACTATGGCTACAACAATTTAAGAGATTATGGTCTGGCCGATAAAAAAGCAACCATCGAACAATTAGCGGATAGATTTAGTTTCATTGATAGAAACAAAGCAGGTATTCATGGTCATAGCGGTGGCGGATTCATGAGCACTGCAGCTATATTGGTTTACCCAGATATCTTTAAAGTAGCAGTAAGTAACGCAGGCAACCATGATAATAGTGTATACAACAGATGGTGGAGTGAAAAACATCATGGTGTGAAAGAAAATATTTCTGAGAAAGGCGACACCTCTTTCAGCTATATGATTGATAAAAATCCAGACTTAGCTAAAAACTTAAAAGGAAAATTATTACTAATTCATGGTGAGATTGATAACAATGTGCACCCTGCCAATACGTTAAGAGTGGTGAATGCTTTGATTAAAGCCAATAAGCGCTTTGATATGTTGATTTTACCAACGCAAAGACACAGTTTTGGAGACATGAATGAATATTGGTTCTGGAGAACTGCTGACTATTTTTCTAAGTATTTATTAGGCGATCAAACAGAACGTTCTGTAGATATTGACGAAATGAATAAAGATGTAGAGCGCAAGAAATAAAATACCAAATTGCAACTGTTCATTTGAAAGTTACAAAAATAAATTTGCGAAAAAAACGCCCCGAGTTCGGGGCGTTTTTTTATTTCAACAAGCGTTCGCATTTTTTCCAATAGCCAAAAAAACTAGGATAATACCCATCCACTTGAGAAAACAACCAATCTCGTTCTTCTCGTATGCCTTGATAGTGCTTGGTTGTAGGATGTTCTTTAAAGTATATGATAGGTTTGCTGTTTTCAGAAACAACATCTACTAAATTTTCAGCCGATACATTTGAAGTGATTGAAGTTGTCTTTATCACTTGGATTAGATCTTCAAAGTTGCCAATGAAAATTTGTATATCGGGAATATTGGTCATCGCTAAATCAATTACAAATTGTAGCACTTTTTCCGAAATAGGAAATTGTTCAAAATGATTGGGTTCAAGTAATAAAATTCGATTCACTGATTCATCGGCATGCCAGAGAGAATCTAGATTAAAACTATTATAAATACAAAAAGGTTGATTGGGCGTTACCTGATTGATATCTAATTCCTGAAGCAGGTTCTTCTCGTTAATATTATTTAAAATAGTAGTGGTATCAATGTCGAAATGTTGGTCTAAAGGTGCTGGCCAATTAACAGTATGATTTGATTTAATCTGACCATCTAAATTATAAATAGCTTCAGTTAAATTTTCATATTCAGTATCTAAAAAAGTATCTTCCTGTTTTGTATTGGTGTACTTATTGATATTCTCTTGATTTGCGATGTATTTTTTACTACTAAAAGTGCCTGCTACCCATTGCCAACTTAAAAAATTTGCAGCAGGATCGTGGTCCAATAAATGGGCATACATCCATTTTGCGCCTGGCAACCAAGCTGCTTTAAAAATATTTGAATGCAACATGGAAAGATACATTCTTAGATGATTGTGCAAATAGCCTGTATCATACAATTGAGCAATTGCATTGTCAATTGCATTGATGCCAATATTTGCATGCTGAATAGGTAGCGGCAATTGTTCTAAAAGGACATTTGTTTGAGGGGCCTTTAGATCTTGTAAAATTAGATCCCCTTGATGCTGCCAAACTCTTTGAAAATACTCACGCCAGGCCATTTGTTGCATAAAACCAATCCACTCTTGATAACTGTGCTGCTCTTTAAGCTGCTCCATGACCAATACCGGACTCAGCAACCCTCTAGAGATATAGGGCGACCAGCTTGTCACTGCGCCATTAATATAATTCCTTGTGGCATGGTATTTCCCGGGTTGATAAGATTTGACCTGCTCTAAAAGCGCAGCGTAAGTGATATTCATTGATCGGCATTAATTGTACTACTCAATGAACAATTTTAGCTGTAAAATGTTTAAAATAAATGCAGGTACAGCTCGTATTTCCACATCAACTTTATGAACAGTCCGAAATAGGCATTGGAGGAGGTGATTTTTACATCATTGAATCTGATCTATTTTTTCTTCAATATCAATTTCATCAACAAAAGATTTTGTTTCATAGGGCATCGATGAAATATTATAACGAACAGCTTATTCAAAAAGGATACCACTGTCATTATATAGAAGCTAAAGACGCCTGTTCTAAAGTTTCAAACTTAGTCCAAGCGCTTAAGTCTAAAGGTGTTGAAAAAATTAAACTCTACGACCCATGTGATTACTTGTTAGATCAACAATTAAAAAAGGCAAGCAAGCAAAATGGAATCGAATTGACCTACTTGCCTAGTCCCAATTTTTTAAATAATCAAACGGAAAGTGTTGAACTACTTGGCAATAAGAAAACCTATTTCCAAACAAGTTTTTATACAGAACAAAGAAAACAAAGAAAGATTTTAATAGAAGAAGATGGAAGCCCTGTAGGAGGACAATGGAGTTTTGATGTAGAGAACAGAAAAAAAATTCCAAAAAATACAACGATACCAAGCATTCATTTTTTTGAATCCAATATTTATATAGAAGAAGCAACTCAATATGTAAAAACAAATTTTAAAAACAACCCGGGATTATCTGAAGCGCCCTTTAATTCAGCAAAAAAAGACTTGTACTATCCAGTGACACATGCTGATGCGAAAAAAGCTATGGATTTATTCATTGCAGATAAGCTAGAACAATTTGGTATTTATGAAGATGCCATGGTTGTGGCAGAAAAAACTTTATTTCATAGTGTATTAAGCCCATTGATCAATGTAGGACTCATCCAACCTGCTGAATTTTTACAAGCTTTATTGTATGCTTATCAAAAAGCAAAAGCGCCTATCAACAGCATCGAAGGCATTGTGAGACAAATTATTGGATGGAGAGAATTTGTACAATTAACCTATCGGAAAATTGGTAGTCAACAAAGGACAAAAAATTTCTGGGGCTTTACTAAAAAAATGCCACAATCTTTTTACAATGGCACAACCGGAATTGATCCAATAGATATCAGTATAAAAAAACTACTTGAGTCTGGATACAATCATCATATTGAAAGGCTAATGGTATTAGGGAATTTTATGTTGCTCTGCGAGATTGCACCAGATGAGGTATACCAATGGTTTATGGAAATGTATATCGATGCTTATGACTGGGTGATGGTGCCCAATGTATATGGTATGTCTCAGTTTGCAGATGGAGGCATGATCACCACCAAGCCCTATATCTGTGGGTCCAACTATTTAATGAAGATGGGGGACTTTCCTAAAGGCGAATGGCAACCCATATGGGATGGCTTATTTTGGCGCTTTTTATCCAAACAGCGTGTGGTGTTTTCAAAAAATCCAAGATGGGCAATGCTATTAAGTACCTGGGATAAAATGCCTGAAGAAAAAAGAGCTATACATTTGAATAACGCAGAACAATTTTTAAAAGCATTAAAATAAAGGAAATAGTACAATGGAAAAAACAGATATAATCCATACAAGACCAGCAGAACCTATTTTAAGACCTGAATGGGTCGAAAAAGATAGAGACCGCATTATTGAAATGGCCTGGGAGGATCGTACGCCTTTTGAAGCGATTCAGTTTCAGTTTGGATTGAGTGAAAAGGAAGTGATTGAATTTATGCGTGCCAACTCAAAGCCTTCTAGTTTTAGAATGTGGCGCAAACGCATGGCTTCTAGAAAAACGAAGCATGCTGTTTTAAGAAATACAGATGTAATAAGATTTAAATGTAGTCGTCAAAAAACAAGTGGGAATAAGATTTCAAAAAGATAGCGCAATGAATCATCGCGCTATCTAATTTTTTATTCAAGAAGTTATTTAATTTTTATACGGGATGCTTAAATTAGCATCACATTTTAGGCTTTAGTTTTTTACAGCCTTCGCTACAATACTGTACTACATCCCAGCATCGCTCCCATTTTTTTCGCCAACTAAATGGACGACCACAGGCTTTACATATTTTTTCTGGCAGATTTTGTTTTTTGACACCCTTCATTATTGGATAACAAATTCTTTTGTCAATTGTTTAGCATTAATACCCTTTTAGTTTACAATTGGCTGTCCTTCTTTTACCCACTCATTGATGCCACCACTATAATTGACTATATTGGTATAGCCCTCTTTAACAAGCAATGAATAGCCAATCGCTGCCCTGTCACCACCTTGACAATGCAAGATCACTGGTTTGTCCTTAGGCACATTGTCTAAATTTTGCAATAAGGTTCCAACAAATACATTTTTTGCACCTGCAATATGTCCGCTATTAAATTCGGCAACACCTCTAATATCAATTATTTCAGCATCCTTATTCGCTTTTACTGTTTCAATCGATACCATATTAGACTTTGACAAACTACCAGCATATAATTGGTTGATTTTACCCACATCCACAAAGCCAAAAATATTATCTAAACCAATACGCATTAATTTTCTTGTCAAGTCGTCCATTTGACTTGGCTCTGCAATTAAAATAAATTGTTCATCATAAGAAACAAACCAACCCATCCAAGTAGCAAACGAATTGTTTCCTTGAATATTGATACTTCCTGGTATGAACCCATTTTGAAACTCTAATTTATTTCTTGTGTCAATCACTTTGATGCCCTTATCCATGGCAGTTTTTAATTCCGCACTTAATAATGCTTTAATCTTTGGCACTTCAGTCAATAAAGGGCGATTGACTTTATTCAACTCCTTCATTTTAGCAAAGTACCTAGGAGGTTCGGGCTGGTCTGTCAATAAAAATTGTACGAACCCTGCTTTGTCTGCACCGTATTGAAATGCCCAGTTTCTTTTTTTCTCATAACCAATTGTGGTGCTTGGTACAGCCCCCAAAGCCTTGCCACAAGCAGATCCAGCGCCATGTCCAGGCCATACTTGGATAAAGTCTGGCAAGTCCGAAAACAAATGAATGGAATCGTACATTTGTTCTGCTCCTTTTTCTTGTGTGCCAACTAATCCTGCTGCTTTCTCTAATAAATCTGGACGACCAATATCTCCAACAAACACAAAGTCTCCAGTAAACAACATCACCGGCTCATTGCTAGCTGGGGTATCGGTTAATAAAAAGCTGATACTTTCTGGTGTATGTCCTGGAGTATGTAATACTTGAATTTTTAAGTTACCAACCATAATTTCAGCATTATGTTTCAAACCCTCATGTGCAAATTCATATTGCCAACCTGGGCCACCCTCATCTGATAAATACATTTTAGCACCTGTAACAGCCGCTAACTCTCTAGATCCTGTTAAAAAATCTGCGTGGATATGGGTTTCAAAAATATGCGTGATTTGCATATTATTTTGTTTCGCTATTTCTATATAAGTGTCGATATCGCGCTTGGGATCAATCACTGCTGCTACTCCTGCCTTTTGGCATCCAATGAAATAACTAGCTTGTGCTAAAGTTTTGTCGTATACGTGTTGAAAAAACATACTGCTATTTTTTTATTGATATTAATAATTTGCCCTAATTTTTTATTGAAAAACTATTAAGGTCTCTCAGAAAACAAAGGTGCATATTATTAATACTTCTTTTTGTGACATATATCACAAATCTACAAGATTGTATTTTGAATTGTTGTCCTAACTTGGAATTTCTGTCAATTGTGCAACTCCAGAAGCAATTGCTGCTTTTGAAACTGCGGTTGATACAGCTTTTAATAGTCTATTATCAAAAGGCTTAGGCAGAATATAGGTCGGCCCAAATTCAATTGGTGCTCCTCCGTAAATATCAACCACTTCTTGAGGGACTGGCAATTTAGTTAAATCAGCCAAAGCATGTACTGCAGCCAATTTCATTGCCTCATTAATTTTAGTTGCGCGCACGTCTAAAGCACCTCTAAAAATATAAGGGAAGCCTAATACATTGTTTACCTGATTAGGGTAATCGCTTCTACCTGTGGCAAAAATGATATCTGGTCTGGTTTGCATTGCGATATCGTAACTAATTTCTGGATTCGGATTTGCTAATGCAAAAACAATGCAATTCTTTGCCATAGAAAGTAACATCTTTTCATTTAAAATATCTGCTTTAGACAAGCCTAAGAACATATCTGCATCTACTAGGACTTCTTCTAAAGAAGCATCTACTGCGTAATGTTGATTGGTAAATAATTTTTTTCGGCCGTCTAAATTATCGCGGTCTTCATGGATTAATCCCTTAGAATCAAACATGAATAAGTTTTCACATTGTACACCTAATGCTAAGTAAATGCTTGCACAAGAAGTGGCAGAAGCGCCTGCTCCATTAATGACAACTTTGATATTTTCAATTTTTTTTCCTACCAACTCAAGTGCATTTAAGAGTGCAGCAGCGCTCACAATTGCAGTACCATGCTGATCGTCGTGCATGATTGGAATATTCAACTCTGCTTTTAATCTTTCCTCTATTTCAAAACAGTTAGGGGCAGATATATCTTCTAAATTAATCCCACCAAAAGTAGGAGATAATATCTTCACAGTTTTGATGAATTCTTCTACATCCTTTGTGTCCAGTTCTAAATCAAAAACATCAATGTCTGCAAATATTTTAAATAACACTGCCTTCCCTTCCATGACCGGCTTACTTGCCAATGGACCAATATCACCTAATCCCAATACAGCTGTGCCATTGGAGATTACCGCTACTAGATTTCCTTTTGTGGTGTAATCATAGACTTTGCTTGGATCTGCTTCAATCGCTAAGCAAGGTGCAGCAACTCCAGGAGAATAAGCCAATGCAAGGTCTTTTTGGGTATCCGTTTCTTTGGTTGGATTCACTTCAATTTTACCAGGTCTGCCTTTTGCGTGATAATCTAATGCCTCTTTTTCCATATAATTAATATCCTGTCTTTAAATAGCTCCAACCTTCCTCTTGTTTTATCACTAATTCTGCTACACCAGATGGTACAGAACTAACAGTAGGAATGAGCATGTCTTTTCGAATGCCATATTTATTCATGGTGTTTTCACAAGCATTAAAAACAACACCAAGTTTTGTCATTGCCTCAATTTCTGATACTAAGTGTGACTTTTCTGCCACTAAAAAATTCAAAGCCTTCCCATGCACGACCACTTCTATTGTAACATTACCAGGCCATACTTTTTGAAAATTACGAATATTACCAAGCATACCGCTCCAAACTGCAGTATCCGCAGAATTTAATTGTAGCACCACTTGATGTGGCTTTGTTTTTTATCTTGAGCCATGACCACTGAACTTGTAAATAATAAAAGGCACAATGCTATTAAATGTAAATTTTTCATGGTATTTAAATAATTATTATAAAGCTAGTTTCGGCTCAAAATACAACATTTATAACATAGTTTTAAAACCTTGGTTGATAGTTTAAATTTATTGATTCAGTATTCATATTTTTTGCTAAAATAATTGGGTAGGTGACATTTATCACCTACCTTTTATTTTTATAAAAGCACCTTTGTGTCAAATAATACAACATGGAAATCATAGGCTATTTGGCTTCAATTTTAATTGGCATCTCTCTTGGATTAATTGGCGGAGGAGGAAGTATTCTTACGGTTCCAGTTTTAGTCTATTTATTTCATGTAGAACCTGTTTTAGCAACTGCCTACTCACTTTTTATAGTTGGCTCAAGTAGTCTTGTTGGTGCTTGGCCTAAATACAAGCAAGGATTTGTAAATATAAAAACTGCTATCATTTTTGGCATTCCATCCATCATTGCTGTATTTGCAACTAGAAAGTTTTTGGTGCCGGCTATTCCCTCAGCGCTTGGCTCGATTGCTGGTTTTGAAATAACAAAATCTTTAATGATGATGTTGTTATTTGCCATTTTAATGGTCGCAGCTTCTTTTTCTATGATACGCTCAAAAACTGGCAATATGGATTTAAAAGAAGCAGCCCAAAAATTTAATTACCCTATGATTTTATTAGAGGGTGCATTCGTAGGTGTGCTTACTGGCTTAGTTGGCGCAGGCGGTGGATTTTTAATTATCCCAGCGCTGGTGATGTTGAGTCAACTTCCAATGAAGCAAGCGGTGGGTACCTCTTTATTAATCATTGCCGCCAAGTCTTTAATTGGATTTACTGGCGATTTAGGAAAAAGTGCAATAGATTGGACTTTATTATTGAGCGTTACTGCACTTGCTATTGTAGGTATTTTCATTGGAGATGTATTAAGTAAGCGAATAGATGGTCATAAACTAAAAGCCGGTTTTGGCTGGTTTGTTTTAGTAATGGGTTTGTATATCATCGCCCAACAATTATTTTTCCCAATATCTAGTGTTCACTAATTATGCAAATGCGCTTCATGAATAAGCATCTCTTTTTTCTACTTTTTTGCTCACTTATTTTAGGAAATGCTTCTGCCCAAGAGGAGCTTATTCAAAAGGATAGCAGCTTGATGAAACATTTTCAAATGGGTACAGTACAAGGGCATGTTAGATCATTTTATAGCAGTACATATAATCAAAATAATAAAGAAGAATATGCATATGCACTAGGCGGGGGATTAAAATTTCTTACAAAACCACGCTCTAATATTCAATTTGGAATAAGTGGCTTTATGGTCTATAATGTGTTTTCAACAGACCTAACCACATTACATCCTTTAGCAGCGACTGCGAACAGATATGAATTAGGCCTTTTTGATGTGACCAATCCTTCAAATAAAACAGACATGAAACGGTTGGAGGAATTGTACGTTCAATATCAAAAAAAGCAACTCAGTATTACATTAGGGAAGCAGCTATTAAATACGCCATTTATTAATTTACAAGATGGGAGAATGCGACCGACAGAAGTTCAAGGCCTTTGGGGTCAATATAAATACCGTAAAAATAAGTTCTATGCAGGTTGGCTAAATCAATTCTCGCCTGGGGGCACTGTGGCTTGGTTTAAGGCCAATCAATCTATCGGTGTTTTTTCAACTGGTGTCAATATAGATGGAAGCAAGTCTGGATATAAAAATCAGTTAACTACAGCAGGCGTTGCATTAATTGGTGCTGAATTTGAATTTAAAAAATCAAAAAAAATACAATTCTGGAATCAGTATGTAGATAATATATTTAATAGCAGCTTAATTCAATATGATAAGTCTGCTTCCAAAACAAGTCCATACTATTATGGGGTCCAATTAATTGGTCAAACTGTAATCAATAATGGGGGCAATGATTCGAAGGAAAAAACTTATTTTAATCCTAGTCAGTCTGCTTTAGTATTTGGCGGAAGACTTGGAAGACAGATTGGGCATTGGGACCATTCGTTGAATTTTACTAGAATAACAAAGCATGGAAGATATTTAATGCCGAGAGAATGGGGACGAGATCCATTTTACACTTTTCTACAAGGTGAGCGTAGCGAAGGCATGGGAGACCTAACTGCCTATATGTTTAAATCAAAATTTATTCCATCTAGTTTACCCTTGACTTTAAGCTTGGCAGCCGGTTATTATCAACTAGCTGATGTTAAAAACTATGCGATGAATAAATATGGACTACCTAGCTATTTTCAATATAATATAGATCTTCGTTATACTTTCAAAGGTTTCTGGAAAGGATGGGACACGCAGCTAACTTATTTTCATAAGGATGCAATTGGCGATACTTATAATGATGCGAAATATTATATCAATAAAGTAAACATGGGGCATATTAATTTTATATTGAATTTTCACTTTTAAATTTGTATGTCATGAAAAAACAATATCTAGTTCTTATTGGTATCGTCGCAGTGATTGGTATCTATTTTTTAGTGGGCTTTATTAGCGGAGATTATTTAAAAATTGACGGCACCATACCCAATAAGGATAGCACATGGGTAGGGCCAAGTATCTACCTTGATAACACAACAGTTGGAGAAGAGCGTGCCTTAATTATATATGGACAAGATTTAATTGCACACACTTCTAAATACCTTGGACCTAAAGGTTCTGTTGCTCAAATTACCAATGGTATGAATTGCCAAAACTGTCACTTACAAGCTGGCGCAAAGGCATGGGGTAATAATTATGCTGCTGTATTTTCTACCTATCCTAAATTTAGAGACCGAAGCGGACAGGTTGAAAGCATCTACAAGCGTGTAGCAGATTGTATGGAAAGAAGTTTAAACGGAACTGCCGTGGACAGCAACAGTAGAGAATTCAAAGCCATCTATGCTTATATCAAATGGTTAGGGCAAGATGTTGAAAAAGGTCAGAAGCCACATGGATCTGGCATTGAAAAATTAGCTTTTTTAGATCGAGCAGCAGATCCACAAAAAGGACAAATTGTTTACACTGCACAATGTCAAAGTTGTCATGGTGCAAATGGAGAAGGACAATTAACACTCGATGAATTAGAATATTCGTATCCGCCACTTTGGGGTCCACATAGTTACAATGATGGTGCTGGTTTATTTAGGATTAGCAATTTTGCAGGTTATGTAAAAAATAATATGCCTTATCTATTAACCTCACATGCGGCTCCTACATTAACAGAAGAGGAGTGCTGGGATGTAGCAGCGTATGTGAATAGTCAACCTAGGCCACATAAAGACCAATCAAAAGACTGGCCTAAATACGATAAAAAACCGATTGATTTCGCATTTGGCCCATATGCAGATAGCTTTTCAGAGCAACAACATAAATATGGGCCATACAAGCCCATTAAAAAATTCTATTCTAAATAAAAACAATCAACATGATCGAACAGATTCAACAACCCTGGCCTTGGTATGTGGCTGGTGTTATTATTGGACTCATTGTACCCGCATTACTTATTTTAGGCAATAAGTCTTTTGGTATCTCTTCTAATCTTAGACATATTTGCGCTGCTTGTTTTCCAGCAGACATTCAATTCTTTAAATATGATTGGAAAAAAGAAATTTGGAATTTCTTTTTTGTAGGCGGAATTTTATTAGGCGCATTTTTAGCAACTCATTATTTAATGACCAATGCCCCTATTCAAGTGAGTCCGGCATTACAGTCAGAATTAGCACAATACGGTATTCGTAATTACAATTATATGCTACCTTCTGAATTATTTAGCTTTGAAGCTCTATTCACCATTCGTGGTTTTATCATGATGGTCGTAGGGGGATTTTTAGTTGGCTTTGGAACAAGGTATGCAGGTGGTTGTACTTCAGGCCATTCTATTATGGGCCTGAGTAATTTACAATGGCCTTCTCTTGTTGCCACTATTTGCTTTATGGCAGGAGGATTCTTAATGGCCAATATTATTTTACCTTGGATTTTATCCTTATAAAAATTAAACAATGAACAACGAAAGGGTACAAAATATAGATAGCAACACAGCTTGTGTGAATGCATCAGAACAACAACATCCAGCTTGGTATAATTTAAAATATACCATTGTAGGTATACTATTTGGTATTGTATTTGTTAAAGCAGAAATCATTTCTTGGTTCAGAATTCAAGAGATGTTTCGCTTGCAAAGTTTCCATATGTTTGGCGTAATTGGAACTGCTGTTTTTGTTGGTGCAATCTCTGTATTTTTGATTAAGAAATTCAATGTCAAAACGATTCATGGAGAAGTGATCAAAATTGCTGATAAAGAATTCAACAAAGGTCAAATATATGGAGGTTTATTATTTGGGTTTGGCTGGGCGATTACTGGAGCTTGTCCAGGTCCTTTGTTTGCTCATATTGGTGCTGGATTCTACGCTGTATTGGTTGTAATCCTAAGTGCCATTGCAGGAACTTGGACCTATGGTTTTTTTAAAGATAAATTACCGCACTAACGCGTTTTACAATGTTTAAAAAAAGGCCTCGAATTTCGAGGCCTTTTTTATTACGTCTTTAGTTCCTATTATGTATCAAGTTATTTCTTAATCCACTCAAAACTGTTTCTTTGTAAGACGATCCAGCCATTTTTTTCCATCTTCTTCATTAATCTACTTATCACTTCTCTTGAACTATTTAAATCGGATGCAATTTCTTGGTGCGTCAATTTAATAGTAGTGCCAAACTTATCAACCTGTTTTTTTAAATAAAATTCCAAACGTTCATCCATATTTTTAAAAGCAACTTCATTCACTGTTTTTAACAATTCCTCGTATCGAGTTCTGTAAGTCTTAATCACAAAATAATGCCAGCTCTTAAATTCACTTAGCCACTTGTCCATAAACTTAATTGGAATAGAAATCAAAGTCACATCTGTCATTGCTTTTGCTAATACTTGACTTTGCTCTGCCTGAAAGCTACAAACCATTGATACCGCACAAGCTTGTCCTGGGGAGATATAATACATAAAGTATTCGTCTCCTTCCTCATCTTCTTGATACAGTTTAACGGTACCTTCTATCACCATCATGGTTGAACGAATATTTTGTCCCACTTTTAACAAGGCGGTGCCCGCTGGTACTTCTTTGATTTCTGCATTTTCTAGGATTGCATCATACAATCCCTCTTCTAAGTCGGGAAACAGTAATTTTAATTCTGACTTCGTTATCATGGTGCAATTTACGCCATTATATTTTTTCTTGGCTTTTGTATTAAAGTAAACAACACTGCTGCAATTAATATCCCAATTCCAGCTGCAGTTAATTTAGCTAGTAATGGCGCTGCAGGACCTTGTGCATTGTAAATACCCCATAAAGCCCAAGCTACTACTAAAGCAAATTCGACAACTTTGAATTTTCTTAACATCAGCAGAGCAAGTACAATTGCAATCAAAATCATGGCTGCACTCCAATAAACTGGATCTACTGCAAATGCGGTCCATTTATAGGCGACCAATAAGGCGGTAATATTAGCGATAGTGGCAACTGAGATCCAGCCTAAGTATACTATAAATGGTGTTTGTAAAATAAATCTCTGCGTTAAGCTTAATTCATTGGCCATTGATTTGCTTTTCAAAAACAATTGAATCAATGTGCTTAAAAATAATAACATGATCAGTACAGATAATTCAATCTGCAAATAATGCCATGCCACAATCCAAGCCATATTGAAAACGCAGGTCAATAAAAAATAAGTATTGATGCGCTCAATAAATATAAAAGCTTTAGGGTGATGTTGGCGTTGTATTGAATAGTAAGTCAATCCAATGGTATAAGATAACAACAATAAATAAATCACTCCCCAAATAGAAAATGTAAAGCCTGCTGGTACAAATGCATTAGGATAGAATGCAGATATCTGGCCAGTATTATACCCATTGATAGGTAAAATATTGGCCAGCGCATTCACTGCAATCACACCAACAAATAGCAACCAGGTGATGCTTATTTTCATTTTAAATATTTATTGAACCAATTAATATGTGCATTATGACGATGCACAATATAACTTGGTACGCGTATGCCATGATTCTGATTTGGATAGATGATCAATTCAGTTGGAATACCTTCAGATTTAAATGCTTGGTACATTTGCTCAGCGCCAATGACAGGCACATTAAAATCTGCTTGACTTGCCATGAACAACACAGGCGCTTTAATCTCTTTTACTTTATAGAATGGATAAGACAATGCCTCCCATTTTTTAGGATTATCCCAGGGCTTACCTAATTCATCTTCATATTGCGCAATGTATTGATCAGATCCATATACCGACATCATGAGTGAGCTACCTGCACCACTTACTCCAGCTTTAAATCGTTTGTCTGTGGCAATGGTATAATTGGTCAAAATACCGCCATAGCTCCAGCCTGCAATACCTAGTCTATTTGGATCCGCAATCCCTTCTTTAATTAAATAATCTGCTGCACCCACAATGTCTTTTACTTCCTTGTTTCCCCAGTCAGCATAAATTGCACTTGTAAAAGCAACGCCTCTACCGCTACTACCACGATAATTCACATTGGCCACCGCATAGCCTGCTTCGGCATAAATACGATTGGTCATATCAAAAGAATAATCATCTTGTGCCACTGGACCACCATGAATGAATAAAATCAATGGTAGATTTTTTGCACCACTATCTGGTAAATGTAAGATACCAGAAACTAAAGTACCGTCCGAAGAAGTAGACTGAAAACCTTTATGGTATCCCTTTTTAATACTTTTCACAAATGCATCTTGTAAATAAGTCAATCTTTTGGTCGATTTATTTTGATAACTATAAATTTCAGCTGGTGTTTCTAAATTGCTATACATTAAAACAATATCGCCCTTGTCATTCATATCCATAGCACTATACACACCCATCTCATTTGTTAATTGTTCTGGTTTTTGAGTTTGTATATTAAATTGAACAAGGTTTTGTTTTCTATCGTCTTCAACTAAAGATAAAATAGACTGGCCATCTTTAGACCAAAAAATAGAAGAGAATGCACGGTCATAATTTTTTGAAACGATTGATAATGCTTTCGATTTAAGATCATATATGCCTAATTGTGTTATGTCATACATATCGAAATTTCTTTCCGAGCTAGATTGTAAAAAAACAATTTTAGTATTGTCTGGACTAAATACTGGACTCGTGTTAGCACCTTTAAATTTCGTAAACTGCAATGGTGTCGAACCTTTGGAAAGGTTTAGTAAAAATAAATCCGTGTTAGAATTCTTGTCAGGATTTTCTGAAACATTGCTCACATAGGCAATCATTGAATCGTCTGCACTTATAGCCACATCCCCCTCATTATAGTTTCCACTTGTTAAAGTATCTAATTTTTTTGTAGTTAAATCAAATAGATAGATATGTGTTTTACGATTGTCTAAATAACCTTCGTTGTCTTGTTTGAATTTGTACCTAGTCATTTCATACGGCGTTCTAACTTTAGACTTTGCAGTATCTGCGTAGTTGAAATCTTTTATGACTACGATCATTTTTTTACCGCTATTGAACCAAACATAATCATTAATCTCTCCTTTGATATTCGTTAGCTGTACACCTTCTCCACCTCGGCGATCCATTAAAAAAACTTGTGAACCATTGTCCTCGTCTTTTCCTTTTGTTAAATAAGAAATGTATTTCCCGTCAGGACTCCATTGGTAATTGCCAACACCCTTTGTTTGCTCTGTTAAGGTGATGGTCTCTTTTCCATCCATAGACATCATATATAATTTAGAGACTGATCTGTCTTTTGCAGCATCAATTTTTGATTGACTATACAAAATCCAACTGCCTTCTGGAGAAATTTTAGGTCTTGAGACTGCTTCCATTCGATACACATCATTAGGCACTTGAGCGACTGCCAAAGTGGAAATAAAACCGAAAATTAGTGGGAATAAGACTTGCTTTTTCATAGCTGAAAAAAATTTAAATTTTAATAGGAATCTAATTTACTAAGTTTTGTACAACATCGTGTCAAATATTTATTTAAATTGATGGTGCAAATCTAGCTTATGTCAAATCGTAGAAATTTCATTCAAAAATTAGGAATAGCTGCTGGCGCTTTTTCGGCAAATAGTTTATTCAATCAGGCCCATGCTGCTGAATTCCATCATGTCAATTTGCAAAAACAAGCTTTATCGCCTATTGAGATTGCAGCGGACGAGGATTATTGGTCGGTGGTGCAGCAAGGCTATACGGCTAGTCCAAATATCATTAATTTAAATAACGGAGGTGTAAGTCCTAGCCCTAGAATTGTTCAAGAAGCGGTTGAACGATTTAATCAACTTTCCAATGAAGGTCCTTCCTATTTTATGTGGCGCATTTTAGACCAAGGCAGAGAACCGCTTAGGTATAAATTAGCGCAACTTGCAGGTGCCGACCCAGAAGAAGTGGCCATTAACAGAAATGCAACCGAAGCATTGAACACCGTCATTTTTGGATTGAACTTAAAAGCGGGTGATGAAATCATTGGGACCAAGCAAGACTACCCCAATATGATCAATGCTTGGAAACAAAGAAGCACTAGGGATGGCGTTGTATACAACCAATTGAATTTTAAATTTCCGATCGAAGACGAAGATGCAATTGTTGCTGCATTTGAAAAAGCGATCACACCTAAAACAAAAATAATTCATATCACACATGTGATTAATTGGATTGGACAAATCATGCCCGTTCAAAAATTATGTGCAATGGCAAAACGACATGGTATCGAAACCATTGTAGATGGTGCGCATAGTTTTGGGCTTTTGGATTTTAAAGTACCTGAATTGGGATGCGATTACTTTGGCACTTCATTGCATAAATTTTTATCCGCTCCAATAGGCTCTGGGATGTTATGGATTAAGAAAGAAAATATTGCTAAAATTTGGCCACTGGTTTGCAATGACCAGCCCAACAGTGCTGATATAAGAAAGTTTGAAACCCTTGGTACAAGAAGCTTTCCAATTGAACAAGGTATTGGAGAGGCCATTAATTTTCATAATGCAATCGGAAGTAAAAGAAAAGAGGAACGCATTCGTTATCTAAAAAATTATTGGGCCAGCAAAGTCGTATCCATACCTAAAGTAAAAATTCATACTTCTTTTAAACCTGAATTTGCTTGTGGTATTTGCGGCGTGAGTGTGGACGGCATGACACCCGGAGAACTAGACAGCGCCTTGTTTTCAAAATATAAAATTCATACAGTAGGTATTGTATGGGAAAATGTAAGCTGTGTCAGAATCACGCCCCACGTGTATACTAGGCTTCAAGATTTAGATAAACTAGTTTACGCAATAGGAGCGATTGCTAGTAAAAAATAAATTTTGCAAAAATCAATAAAAAAAGGAGAGCGCAATGCGCTCTCCTTTTTTTCAACTTTAAACGCTAGATATTTCACCTAACGCGATTTTTAAATAAGATTTACTTTATAGTTGGATAAACAATCCCTAATTGTTCTAAATAAGTGCCATACTTACTTGGATCATAATAAAATTTTTCAAGTTGACTTCTATATGTGCCTTGAATTTCTTTATTCAAATGAATTGCAGGCGGATCGTTTTTAGTGATAAATGGAATGTACTGTGTTTCTTTTGTTTGCACTTCCTTAAAATATTTTTTTGCATCCGCTACTAAACTAGGCTTAGTAAATAAATCCAACAAAGTCATCGCAGTGGCTTCTGCACCCACCAAAGATCCTTTGTGTGCAATAGGTGTCGCCATGGCAATGGCATCTGCCCAATGATGTCCTTTTGTCCCTGGTATATTGGCTGGATACCTTAGCACAATGGTTGGTAGGTTCCAAGAGATATCTGCAATATCATCAGATCCTCCACCCCAAGAAAATGCAACCGAACCTTTTAAGGTGTCAACGGTCGTTTTTAATCCATCTATTGGATTGCCTTGTTGGTCTTTCTTTGGCGCTTCCACTAAAGTTTGAACACCCTTCGCCAAGGCAATGTCTTTCTCATCCCAAACAGGCATACCTACTTTTTTAATATTAGCATACATGGCTTCTGCAAGTGGTTTGTTAAAATGACCAGGCCATGCAGTGCCTAACATTTGATGTGTCATTTTAGTATTGGTCATCATTGCTGCACCTTCTGCTATTTTGATACCTGATTCATAGTTCATCTTGATATCTTCATAAGTACGCTCTCTAAAATAATACCATACACTTGCCTTGCTTGGTACCACATTTGGTTGGTCGCCTCCATCTACAATTACATAGTGTGATCTATTGGTTGGTTTTAAATGCTCTCTCTTAAAATTCCATCCCACATTCATTAATTCTACCGCGTCCAATGCACTTTTTGCTCTCCAAGGAGCACCTGCTGCATGCGCCGCTTCTCCTTCAAAATCAAATCGTACACTCACTAAACCATTGCCCCCGTTATCACCATAGCTAGAAGTAAAGTCACCACTCACATGTGTGAAAATACAAGCATCTACATTTTTAAAATAACCGTCTCGTACATACCATGCTTTTGTTCCAACTAATTCTTCTGCAATACCTGGCCAAATTAAAATAGTACCTGGTAATTTTTCACGCTCCATTAATTCTTTCATTGCAATGGCAGCATATATGATGACAGCTTGTCCAGAATTATGTCCTTCACCATGACCAGGTGCGCCTTCCACAATCGGTGCTTTATAGGCTACGCCTGGTTTTTGAGAGGCTTTAGGAATACAATCTACATCACTTCCCAATGCAATCACAGGCGAACCAGTACCCCATTTTGCCATCCAAGCAGTAGGTACATTGGCAATGCCATTTTCTACAGTGAACCCATTTTTTGATAAAACTGATGTAATATATTTTGAGGTTTCAACCTCTTGAAATCCCAATTCGGCAAAACTAAAAATTTGATCTACCATTACTTGTACTTCCTTAGACTTACCAGCAACAGACTGCATAAGGGTTTGCTTTAAGGCAGCTAAATCTTTTTCGGTATATTTTTTTTGCGCAAAAATGGGTAAAGAAAAACTTAGTAAACAATCACATACTACAATGCGTTTAAAGAATTGAATAAGCATGGCAATTTTTTATGATAGTGATGAAATAATTTCAAGACATAAGGTACAAAAAAAATCCCCTATCTAAAAAGATAAGGGATCAATATTTTATAAATGGTCCTGCTTATTTTGCAGCCATTTTGAATTCGACCGTTTTTGTATTGGAAGCGGTAGTTTTTGAAGTCACTACCACAGATAAATTGTACAATACCCCTGGTACTAACCCTGTTACAGTCACAGGGTTATTCAAGCTGGTGGATGAAATACTATTGGTAAAAGCAGTTGTATTATCTAATACTTTGATCAGTTTTGTTTCTATTGTTACTCCACTGGCTGGTAAGGCTGCTATTCTAACTTCCATTTTTTGGGAAGTACCCACCACTGCATAGATATTATTAGTACCTGGATCTATATCAACTGTTACGCCATTTGCTGCTGTTAAACTTGGTTCAACAACTACAATTGGTTTTGGAGTTGGTGCAGGACTGTCTCCACCTTTACTACAGCCAAAAAAGCCAATGCTTAATACTAAAATCAAGATTTTATATCTCATAGTGGTTATATTATAATTCACAGTTTAAAGATAATAATTTTTCCCAATTTGTCGATTAGATCTATTTTTAAAATCAATGCAAATGATGCTATTTTAGGCCAGTAGCTGTTTTAGGTATAAATACTTGAAAAAGCAGCACTTAGAATGTCTAGGTTTAACCCATGCGTTTTCTTAAGTTAATTTATAGCTGCTTCCTTATCCTATTACCATTCTTTGTTGTTCAATTGTATGGACAACAATTGCCTTTACAAACATTGAGCCTAGCTGCTGATAGTTTTGTGTCAAATCAAGTGGATGGCATACAAATGGATTGGCGACTAGATCTTGGTCTTACCAATATGTCGCTAGACCAAACGAATGCCTATTGTTTTAGTGCTGGATTTTTACAACCAACCATTCATCGTTTTGCGAATAATGCCATTGGAGAAAAATACAATCCAAGTATCGAATTAAAAAACACATTTCGTGGAGAGGCTATTATACTTTTTTCAAAAGAGCCCGATTTGATTTTATTTGGATACAAGATTTTGAATTTGCAAGGTCAACTCTTGATCAATGATCAAACAAAATATCGAAGTGGTTATCTAGGAAGATTCATTCATCTCAATGCACTTGCGAGCGGCGTATACATGATGCAAGTATTGTATTTACCAGAGTATATGACTTTTGATAGTAACACAAATTATTTAGTCAAGTATATAAAATTTATAAAGCCATGAAGCTGATTGTGCTAGTAGTATGCATTGCATCCCTACTTTATTGTCAAATAGGTTGGGGTCAAAGCCATAAGGGTATTGCGTTTCAGGCCGTAGCTAGAACAAGCAATGGTGTAATTATGCCTAATAAATTAATGCAAATTAGAATTAGTATTTTAAAAGATACATTAGCCGAAGAAATTTTGTATCAAGAATTAAAATCTATTACAACTAGTCCCTTGGGATTGTTTACCATTTTAATTGGTGCTGAAGAGCCTGCTAAAATAATCACTATTGGTGCATTTGAAAAAATCAATTGGACGGTTAGTGCATATTTTATGCGTGTAGAAATTGATCCAGAAAATCATTTACAATTTATTAGGATTGGACAACAACAAATTCAATATGCAGCCTATGCTTTTTCTGCAGATCATGTCCTAGCGGAAAATGTAGAAGGTGTTTTAAGTATACCGCAGGGTGGCACTGGCGTCAATAATCTATCCGCCTTTAAATTGGCATTGCAACTGGACAAAGTCAATAACATTCCTGATAGTCTTAAAATTTTAAGCAAAGCATCTATCCAAGCATTGACTTTAAAATTAGATAAAAAAGATACGGCGAGTTTAAGCAATAGAATTAACCAAAAAATGAACAAGGGAGAGATTAGTGCTTCGGAGTTGGCTTTAAGTTTAGGCTTTCTGCCTTTTGAAGTTCATTTTGGTGCATTTACAGATACCTCTAAGCAAATGGCCTTAGTCAATACAGCCACTGCGGTAAAGTGGCGAGACACAATCAGTCAAAATCAAGTTGCGATTGGTCTTAATTCCAGTCTAGAACCAACAAAACTACTTGTGGTGAAAGCGGGGACTTATGTGGTTCAGTATAGCCTTCAAGTGTACAATGCACAAATAGCCAATGACGAAATAAGTATCTGGATTAGGCGAAATGGCGCTGCATACGCTAATAGTCTTAGGCAATTTCTAACTGGCCCAGTAGGCATCAAAAATCTTTTTACAGGTCAATCAATCATGGTCATTGGAGAAGATGATTATCTAGAATTGTTTTTTAGTGTTAAACACAATCAAACTCAATTATTAAAAACAAGTAGCTTAACCAATCCTTCTAGACCGGCAACCCCAAGTGCTCAAATCATGTTGTACAGAATACAATAGTGTATCCCTGCTCCATTCATAAAATTTGTTTTAAAATTCAAGCCTGCCTTGTTAACTTTAGTTTGAACAAAAAACAACACTATGCGTCGAATTTTATCTCTGCTCGGTATTGTGCTATTATTAAGTGTTCAACTTATTGCACAATCTGTTCCTAGTCCAAAAAGCCATTTTGGATTCAACATTGGTGACAACTATAAGTTAGCCACTTTCACTGCAACAGAAGCTTATTTAAAAAAAGTAGAAGCTAGCTCTAACAAAGTTAAATTAGTTACGATTGGTAAAACAGAGGAAGGCCGTAATCATTATATGATGATTGTATCCAGTCCAGACAATATCAAGCAATTACAAAAATACAAATCAATCTCTCAAAAATTAGCAAGAGCGGAAGGATTATCAGAAGAAGATGCGAAGCAACTAGCGAATGACGGAAAGGCAGTGGTATGGATTGATGGTGGATTACACGCAACCGAGGTGGTGGGTATACATCAATGGATAGAATCCATGTACCAGATCATCACAAGACAGGATGATGAAACAAAAAATATTTTAAAAAACACCATCATCTTATTTGTACACGCGAATCCTGATGGACAAGAATTAGTTTCAAATTGGTATATGCGCAACACAGATACTTTAAAGAGGTCTACTAATGCATTGCCACGTTTGTATCAAAAATATATTGGGCATGATAATAATCGTGACTTTTTTATGATGAACATGAGTGAGTCAAAAAATATGAGTCGCCAACAATATATCGAGTGGATGCCTCAAATTTTATACAACCACCATCAAACAGGTCCAGCTGGAACCGTTGTTGCAGGCCCTCCTTACAGAGATCCATTTAATTATGTGTATAGTCCATTATTGATTACAAGTTTGGACGCAATGGGTGCTGCAATGAGTAGCCGTTTAAATGCCGAGCAAAAACCTGGTTATACTATGAAAGGCGGATCGGTTTATTCTACTTGGTGGAATGGTGGATTAAGAACCACAGCATATTACCATAACATTGTTGGTATTTTAACCGAGATCATTGGTAGTCCAACCCCAATGAATATTCCATTGGTACCTCAAAGATTGATTCCAAATAGTGGATTGCCTTTTCCAATTGCTCCACAAAAGTGGTATTTCAAAAACTCCATCGATTATTCTATTTCATTAAATTATGCCGTACTCAACTATGCAGCAAGATATAAAGACGAGGTCTTATTGAATATGTATCGAATGGGTAAAGAGGCGATTGAATCTGGCAACAGAGACAACTGGACCCTTTCTCCTAATAAAGTTGAAATGTTAACCGAACAATTAAAGACAGAAAAAAGAGACACGCGTTTAGATAGTATTGCATTACAAAATTATGCCAAAGTATATAAGGCACCAGCACTAAGAGATCCTAGAGGCTATATTATTCCTGCCCTTCAAACGAGTAGCGCAGTGGCATTTGTCAATATCTTAATTCAAAGTGGTATCAAAGTGCATAAAGCAACCAATGACTTTGTTGTGAATGGAAAAAATTATCCAGCAGGATCTTATGTGGTAAGAACCAACCAAGCATTTAGAGCGCATGTATTGGATATGTTTGACCCACAGGATCACCCAAATGATTTTTTATATCCTGGAGGGCCACCAGTGCGTCCTTATGATGCAGCAGGATGGACACCGGCATATACGATGGGTGTTGAGTTTGACAGAATCTTAGATGATTTTAATGGTCCATTTGAAACCATTCCTTATGGTCAATTACAAAATGTAAAAAGTACCGTATTACTTTCACCTGGTAATGTCAATAAATTTTATGCTATCCAATCTAATGATAACAATAGTTTTGTTAAAATCAATGATTTATTAAAAGCAGGTAAAACAGTTTATAAAAATCAACTTGGATTTTATTTCGAAATGGCAGATGAATCTAAAGATAAAGAGACCATTGCAAAAGCAGGTTTAAATTTCATTGCAGTAGAAAGTCTTCCTACAGACGCCGTTAAAATTTCAACTTTGAAAATTGGGTTATGGGATCGTTATGGTGGTTCTATGCCTTCTGGATGGGTAAGATGGATTTTAGAGCAACATCATTTTGATTTTAAATTATTGTATGCAAAAGAAATCAATGCAGGTAATTTAAAAGACAAATTCGATGCCATTGTTTTTGTAGACGGTGCTATCCCTTCAGTGGTTGAGGGACCAGCTTCTCCTTATGACGAAAAAGAACCCAACTTAGACGAGATCCCAGCTGAGTTTCATGAGATGCTTGGAAAAATGACTGCTGAAAAATCTATTCCTGCATTAAAGAGTTTTGTAGAAGCAGGAGGAACAGTGATTACAATAGGATCGAGTGCCAACTTAGCCTACCATTTTAAACTGCCAGTTAAAAATGCCATTACAGAAATGAATAATGGCAAAGAGCGCACACTTCCAGGTGAGAAATTTTATATCCCAGGTAGTATCTTACAAGTAGCGGTAGCACCTTTGGTAAAAGCCAACTGGGGTATGAAAAATAAAGCAGATGTCTACTTTAATAATAGCCCTGTATTCAAAGTACAACCAGATGCCATAGCCAATGGTACCATAACACCACTTGCTTGGTTTGCATCAGATAAAACTTTAAGAAGTGGATGGGCGTTTGGACAAGCCTACTTGCAAGATGGGGTTGCGGCTTTTGAAGCAAAAGTCGGAAAAGGAAAGTTGTTTGTTTATGGGCCTGAAATTACATTTAGAGGTCAAACACATTCTACTTATAAGATGTTATTCAATCAGTTGTATAAATAATTTGACATACGAACAAAGTCGCTTTAGATAGGACATAAAAAAGGAGCTACGATTGTAGCTCCTTTTTTATTTGAATTGTCTTTATTTAAAATATAATCGCATTGATTGTAAATAAAAAATCATCTCTTATATTTATCCAAATGGTTGCTCGATAGAAATACTTTGTTTCGAGAAATAATGTGGTCCATCTTCCGCGATGTATAAACAGTCTTCTAATCGAATACCAAATTCACCAGGAATAGAAATAGTAGGTTCATTGCTAAAACACATGCCCACTGCCATAGGTGTTTTATTGCCTTTTACAAAATTAGTCCACTCATGCCCTTCTAAGCCAATGCCGTGTCCCGTTCTGTGCGGAAGGCCTGGTAATTTATAATTGCTTTTGAATCCAGCTTTTTCAATGACTGCTCTAGCTGCTGCATCCACTACTTCACATGGTGCGCCAATTTTGATTGCAGCAAAAGCTGCGTTCTGTGCTTGCAATTCTATATTCCAAACATCAATTTGTCTTTGGGTTGGTTTGCCTACTACAATGGTTCTAGTGATATCAGAAGCATACCCTTCTACACTTGTTCCACCATCTACCATCACAATATCACCCTCGTGAATCACTTGAGGTGTGATGCTTCCATGAGGCAAAGCTGAATACTTACCTACTTGTACCGAAGCGCTGCCGCTATAACCTAGCTTCCTAAATGCCGCGCTGATATTGCCGCTAAATTCAGACTGAGACATCTCTGGTCGAATGGTCGCAAAAGCTGCTTGGTATGCTTTAATCGTCACATCACTTGAGTACTGCATCAAAGCCAATTCTGCTTTTGTTTTATACATTCTACAACCAGCAGTCACTGGTGTTGCGTCAACAATCTCAAAGCCAGTTGCTAATTTTTTAACCCCATCAGCAATGAAAAAACGAACTCGTTCTTCCATTCCAATTTTTTTATACTTAACGCCGCGGTCTTTAATGATATTAAAAATTAAGGCATACGGACTTTCATGTTCTTCCCAACATCTAACTTCATCACCAAATACCGGGTTTAATAATTCCATCGCCCTATCTTCTTCGAACTTTGGACAGACATAAGCAATAGGTCCTTTAGCTGGAATGACTACTCCAAAAGTTCTTTCGCTTTGTCCCCATCGCATTCCTGTAAAATAAAAACATGATACAGTACCCTCTAAAAAAATAGCATCTATTTTTTCTTGCTCCATAATAGATTGAGCCTTGGCAATTCTTTGCTTGCGTTCTTCTACTGTAATGGGTACAACACCATCTTTCATTGGCGTTAAGTCCTTAATTGATTTAGGTAAATTGATATCATACTTATTTGCAGCATCATTTGCTAAAACCTTGCCTCCTAATCCTAATGTGCCTGCAGTCAAAAATGCAGTGCTTAAAAATTTTCTTCTATTCTGACTCATTTTATTTTTGTTTATTCGATATCAAATTAATTCCTATTCCCAAGCTCTTTTATGTATGTTACCATGCGATTCCATAATCTTCTCCATGATTAGAGCTTCCACCCCACATTGATCCATGTTTCCAATCAAATAAAATGGCATTGATAGGACCACTTGTGCGATCATCAAAAGTTAAATTATACCCTCTTGCTCTTAAGTCTTTTCGAACCCACTCAGAAACATTATCATGCAACAATATACTTCCTGGTCTTGGTTTTCTATCAGCAATTTTTGTGCCTCCTAAAGAAAGCCAAAGTTGATTGGAATTGATATTCGCTGCTTCTGTCGCTTCTTGAACTGTCATACCAAACTCAACCATATTTAAAAAAAACTGTAATAAATTTTGATCCTGCGTGTCGCCACCTTGCACACCGAATGCCATATAAGGCTTGCCGTCTTTCATTGCTATACTTGGCGTTAAAGTGACTCTAGGTCTTTTACCTGGCGCAACTACGTTGAATGGATTTTGTGCAGAATCCAATACAAAACTTTGCATGCGTTGACTCATACCCACTCCTGTATTACCAGCAATGGTTGCAGGCAACCATCCACCACTTGGTGTGATAGAAACAACCCATCCTTCTTTATCCGCTGCTTCAACTGTTGTAGTACCTCTCCATAAGCGGTCCATATAAGCAGCATCAGTTGATAATTTTTCAGAAGGACTTATTGCAGCAACTGTTCTTAAATCATGTGCTGGCGCAAATCCAGTTTTATTTTTTGCAGTATCTGTTGAAGGCTGAAATCCTTTTGCTTTAATTAAATCTAAAAAAGGATTTATTTTTCCTTCAAAAGGATAAGGATCTCCAGGACCCGCATTGGCATTGTTCATGGCCATATTAATTTCTCCTGCTCTTTGTTTCGCATACGCTTTACTTAACAAGCCGGTCATTGGTTGGTTGGTCGCAAACTTTGGATCACCGTAATAAAAATCACGATCTGCAAAACTTAAATTCATTGCTTGATAAATGACATGCATATAATCCGCAGAATTATAGCCCATTTTTTTCAAGTCAAAATTTTCAACAATATTTAAAGCTTGTAATAAAGAAGGTCCTTGTGTCCATGCCTGTAACTTATATACATCTATCCCTTTATAGTTCACCATCGATGGTGCTTCTTCCGTAGGTCTCCAGTTTTTTAAATCTTCTTTGGTAATCAATCCACCTTGCTCTTGCACACCTCTTACAAATTCATCTGCAATATCTCCTTTATAAAAACGATCATAAGCAGCCCAGATAGCCTCTTTACGAGACTTGCCTTGTTTCAATGCAGCTTGCTCCGCATCGACCATTTTTTGTAAAGTGTTCAATAAATCTTTTTGAACAAATATTTCACCGGCTTCTGGTGCTTCGCGTTTTTCACCTAAATGCGGTAACAATACTTTCTTACTATAAGGCCATGTTTTAATCATTGCTTTACCTCGTTCAATGCTGTTTGCAGTTTGTGCATCAATTGGATAGCCTGCAGCTAGATCCATTGCAGGCGCCAAAACTTCTTTTAAACTCATAGAGCCATAATTGGCCAACATCAAACAAATACCTCCTGGTGTACCAGGTGTCGTTGCTGCTAAAGGACCGTATTCTGGGGGGTAACTAAAACCTTTCCCTTTAAAAAATGCTGGCGTAGCACCTGTTGGTGCAAAGCCCATGGCACTAATGGCAATCACTTTTTTTGTGTTGGGATTATAGATCAACGCTTGCGTCTCACCACCCCAACTTAACACATCCCACATCGTACAAGTTGCAGCAAGCATAGCACATGCAGCATCCACTGCATTGCCCCCCTTTTGAAACACCATTGATCCTGCAGTTGCAGCTAAAGGTTTACCTGTGATAGCTACCCAGTCTTTACCATGTAAAGGCGGTTTTTGAGTTTGTTGCGCTTTTAGATTTGTTGAACAAGCTAATGTGACAACAAAGAGTACAAAATACTTTTTCATAGATTCATAATTGATCCAATGAAAATACATTTTTTAGGTTGAATAAATAAAAATGAATGACAAATGGATCAGGATTTAGTAAATTGAGTAGACAAAAATAGTTTTATGAAAAATAGCCTCCTACTCTTTGCCTTCGTTTTTACTTTGCTGCAAACAAAAGCACAAACTGCAGATTATATTATTCGTAACGGGAAACTAATTGATGGTACAGGGAATCAATGGCAATATAAAGATCTAGCTATTAAAGGCAACCGAATTATTGCTATAGGCAATTTAAAAAATTGGAAAGCAACCAAAGAAGTGGATGCCAAAGGTATGATTGTTGCGCCGGGGTTTATTGATGTACACGGGCATTTAGAAGGTGGCGAATTCAGAAATCCATTGGCAAGTAATTTTTTATACGACGGTGTAACCACTGTGGTAACAGGGAATTGTGGCGGATCAGCTGATAATTTAAATGCCTATTTTAATCAACTAGACTCCATTGGCATGTCCATTAATATTGCATCTCTAATTGGGCACAATACCATTCGTAAGCAGGTGATGGGCACAGCAAACAGACATGCTACAGAAGCCGAAATGCAGGCAATGGAAAAAATAGCAGCACAAGCGATGCAAGATGGTGCAGTAGGAATGTCCACTGGTTTAATTTATATCCCAGGCACATATGCGCCTACAGAAGAAATTGTAAGACTTGCTAAAGTTGTTGCTGCTAATGGAGGCGTCTATGCATCTCATATTAGAAACGAAGAAAATCAAGTAGTGGATGCGGTAAACGAAGCCATCCAAATTGGAAGGGCGGCTACCATACCAGTTGAGATTTCGCATTTTAAAATTAGCGGTCAAAACAATTGGGGCCGAAGTAATGAAACAATTCCATTGGTTGTGAATGCAAGAAAAGAGGGCATAGATGTGACCATTGACCAATACCCTTATACTGCTAGTAGCACCCAATTAAGTGTCTTGTTGCCAGACTGGGTGTTATCTGATGGACAGGACTCCATTTTTGCCAGATTAAAAAATCCAACCATTCGAAAAAAAGTAGCCAATGAAATCATTGGTATATTAAAAGAAAGAGGAATCAAGCATTTTACCTATGCCGTAGTCGCCAATTACAAAGCAGACAGCAATTACAATGGAAAAGATATCGAAGCCATTAATCTATTAAGAGGCAATAAAAACAAGGCATTAGATGAAGCAGAAACAATCATACAAATGATGGAACAAGGTGGGGCGCAGATGATTTACCATGGCATGACTGAATCTGATGTCAAAGCCATTATGCAATATCCTTTTAATATGTTCGCAAGTGATGCTGGCATCGCGATGAAGGGATATGGCAAACCTCATCCTAGAGCATATGGCACCAATTCACGCGTACTAGGAAGATATGTGAGAACAATGGCCGTATTAAGTTTAGAAGAAGCCATTAGGAGAATGACCTCCTTACCTGCAAGTAAATTCAATATCGAAAAAAGAGGCATCTTACAAGAAGGGTATTATGCAGACATCGTTGTATTTGATGCAGATGAGGTTTCAGACATGGCCACTTTCGAAGACTCCCATCAATATGCAAAAGGATTCAAATACATCTGGGTAAATGGTGTGTTGAGCATGGACAATGCAGTACAATTGCCTATAAAAAAGGGTATTTCAATCCGAAAATCACTGTAAAAATGCTAAAAATGTTAAAATAGTATTTAAATAAATGACTATCAATTATATAGATAATAAAAAATATTGTTATTAAAAAAATAAGAAATGAACCTAACTGATTGATTATGTATGTTTTTTTAAATGATCAATGATGCAACATTGATAAAAAAAATCTGATTTTGTTTAAATTTTTTTTTAAATTTTCAAACAATTTATTTAAATTCATGTTCTAACTAACATATGTTATAACCACGTTCACCAAATCTCCACAATATGGATTCTCTATTTTTATTAGACGCTATGACAACGATTGCTAAAACGGACTATGTTTCGTTTACTTTCTTTGTAGGCACAATGGCTATGATGGCCGCTTCGGTTTTTTTCTTTTTTGAATTGAGCAACACAAGTCAAGAGTGGCGCACTTCGGTATTAGTATCGGGTTTGATCACTTTTATCGCTGCTGTTCACTATTACTACATGCGTAGTTATTATGCTGAAACGCATGATTCTCCAACCTTCTTCCGTTATGTAGATTGGTTGTTAACTGTGCCTTTGATGTGTGTTGAGTTCTACTTGATCACAAAAAAAGCTGGTGGTACAACAAGTTTATTATGGAAAATGATCTTAGCTTCTGTTGTAATGTTGGTAACAGGTTACATGGGTGAAGCTGGATTAGGTAGTGCTACAGTTTGGGGTACAGTAAGTGCGCTTGCTTACTTCTACATTGTGTATGAAGTATGGATGGGCGATGTTAAGAAATTAGCTACAAGTGCTGGTACTGCAGTTGCATCTGCAAACAAAGCATTAGGTTGGTTCATTTTAGTAGGTTGGGCTATCTATCCTCTAGGATATTTAATCGGAACTGCTGATGGACAATGGTATGCAGGATTTGCAAATATTGGCTTGAATATGGATATTGTTTACAACATCGGTGATGCTGTAAATAAAATCGGATTCGGTCTTGTTATATATGCATTGAGCAGAAAAGCTGCTTAATTCATCCTATCTTTAAGGGGCGAGTGCATAACTCGCCCCTTTTTTTATGCCTACTATATGCAAATAAAGCTCAGACAACTACTTTTGGTCATTGGATTCGGTTTAGCATTATTACATGCCTATTTCCCATTGTCAACGAGCCAGCAATTAGGGGTTTTATTTGTTACCTTATTTGTATTAGGTATCCCCCACGGCGCATTAGACTTTTATATAGATCAAAAAATCAATGTAGGAGCTGATAAAAAACATGGTTATCTGTTTTTATTAAAATACATCCTAAACATGTTGGCCTACGGATTGGTTTGGTATTTTTTACCAACAATCGCCATCCTCATTTTCATTGGATTAACCGCTTTCCATTTTGGCGAAATAGATTGGTTAGGTAAAAGCTATACCGGGATACATAAGTTTTGTTATAGTGTTTTAGGCCTTAGCTGGATTTTATTTCTACTCAGTAAAAATATTCACACAGCTATAGATGTATTTGTTTTACTAGGACAATCTAAGATGCAGGCAAATGAGTACATATATTATGCAAATATCATATTGCCTATTTCTCAGGCAACACTTGTAGGCATCCATATTAGTTTATTCTTTTCACATAAATATTTTTTCTCCGACACAAAGCAATTCTTTTTTGCAGTGATGCAAATTGGCTGTTTAACGATTTTAAATATGCTATTGCCACTATGGTTGTGTTTTAGTTTTTATTTTGGGCTATGGCATTCTATTTTGTCTTTTGATAAAATAAGACAAGAATTTGAAATGGAAAACAGTTTCCTTGGATGGAAAAAATTACTCACCAAAGCCGTGCCCTATGCAGTCGTAGCATGGACTGGCATTATTGTGTTTATTTATTTTTCAATGGAGGCATGGAGTATCAAAGAAGTCTTACCGCTTTTATTTATTGGCATTGCGGTACTTGCATTACCTCACTTACAGGTGTTTACTAAAATCAAATTGGATAAAACTAAATAGTTTAATCTGAGATTCAATTCAACTATTTTGGTATTGTTAAATATGGTACAAATTGCTTTTGCCATATCAAATAGCCTTTGGGATTCATGTGCAATTTATCCGATATAAAGATATCTTTAAGCACTTCTTTATTTTCATCCAGCATTGCAGTATGTACATCCAAATATTGTATATTTTTTTGTGTGGCAATATATCCTTCAATCAATTTATTTGTTTCTATAAATTTTGATTCTAAATGCCATCTAGCAACACTTGGTTTTAAAGAAACGAAAACTACTTTTGTAGTCTTTGGTAATTTTTTTAATAAAATTGTATGCAGGGTTTTAAATCTTTGTAATACAGTAGCAGGGCTAACCGTATCTACATCGGCTATGTCATTTTCTCCACAATAAATAAAAACTTGACTAGGCTGATACTTGAGAATAGCCTCGTCTATGAAATAAATTAAATCCACTAAGGTAGCGCCACCAAATCCTCTATTGATAATGGGATAACCCGGAAAATACATTGCCACATCTTTCCACTTTGTAAACGAAGAGCTTCCGGCAAATACAATTTGCCCCTTGGGAGGCATGACAATACTATCTGATTTTTGAAATTGAAGGATCTCTTGTTTAAAGGGCTGCGCATGTAGTTTTGAATAAGATTGACTTATACAAAATGTTATACATACAATACATGCAAACTTAATAAAGGCTTTGTGACGATAGTTCATAGCCTTAGTTTATTGATAGTCAGATTCATTGAAATCGTCCTCTTCGCCAAAACTATTTAAATTCATCATACTGCTCATTAAATCATTGAATTCAATTTTGCCATCAATCATTTTTTTATTGATCAATGAAAATGCAGCAAGGCCATGTAAAACAAATTCCATTAATAAAGCGCTTTCTTTTTCATTGGCATGAGGATAGTATTTTTTTACTAAACCAAATAAGCCATCCACCTTATATAAAGCAACTACTTTATCAGCATCCTTCATATCCAACATTAGGTTCAAATGATTCCCTCCATCAAACCAGCTAGTAATGGCCTTGTAAGGATTGTCTAGCGCCTTTTCCTCTCCCTTTTTATTGACCATTTTTTTCTTCTTCAACAATTCAGGATTAGGGAAGTATTCAATAAACTGAGTACGAATGGCCTTGTTCAATAAATTCAAAGCCACTTCATATGGACCTTCTTGCTCACCTTCATAAACCAATTCAATTTTTCCAGTAATAGAAGGGATGATACCCATTAAATCACTGATCCAAACATAAGTATGTTTTTCGTTGTGGATAATCGCACGACGCTCTGCTGAGCTAATGGCATTTTCAAATGCCGCGATGGTTAAACGCGCACTCACGCCACTTTTCTTATCTACAAATTCATTAGATCTTGCCTCAAAAGAAACTTGTTCAATCAATCGCTTAATTAAATCACTTATATCCACTCTTTGCTTTTGTACTTCTAAAATATCTGCCTCTTGTTCTGTAATCGCCAAAGAGGTTTCTAGGGTTTTGGGATAGTGCGTTAATATTTGGCTTTCAATTCTATCTTTTAACGGTGTAACAATACTACCTCTGTTGGTATAATCTTCTGGGTTTGCAGTAAAGACAAATAAAATATCCAATGGCATACGCAATTTAAAACCGCGTATTTGAATATCGCCTTCTTGTAAGATATTGAATAAAGACACCTGTATTCTTGCTTGTAAATCTGGTAATTCATTGATCACAAAAATGCAACGATTGCTTCTTGGAATAATACCGTAGTGAATCACTTTTTCATCAGAAAAACTCAATTTCAAATTCGCTGCTTTGATAGGATCAATGTCGCCAATTAGATCTGCAACACTTACATCGGGCGTGGCTAATTTTTCTCCATAACGCTCCGAACGGTGTAGCCAATGAATTGGCGTATCATCTCCGTGTTCTGCAATTAAATCTTTTGCAAATTTGCTTAATGGTTTCAACGGATCGTCATTGACTTCGCTGCCCATAATAACTGGTATATATTCATCTAGTAAGTCAGTCATCTGACGCGCCATTCTTGTTTTAGCTTGTCCACGTAATCCTAAAAATAAAATATTATGTCTGCTCAATAGCGCACGCTCTGTATCAGGTATAACCGTGTCTTCATAACCCAAAATGCCCGTGAAAGGATTTTCTTTATTTTGTAAACAGCTCACTAAATTATCACGCACTTCTTCCTTTATAGATTTGGACTGATAACCAGATTTAACCAATTGACCAAGTGTATTGATTTTTTCAATACCAACTATTTTTTTGCTATCAGTTGCTTTTTTATTCGCCATTTCTTTTTTCATTTTAGTATACTGTTTTTCGCTTTCCGCTTTCAAAATCATTAAATATAAAACTGCCTAGCTTATCTAAAGATGCGAAGAATGCTTTACCATGATTCATCTCGGTAAACTCTTCCACAAATTTTTGCAAATAAGGATCAGATGCAATCATAAAAGTCGTTACTGGAATTTTTAACTTTTTACACTGCGCCGCCAAATTTAGACAACGATTCACTACTTTTCTGTCTAACCCAAAACTATTCTTATAGTATTTAGAACCAATTTTTAAACAAGTTGGCTTGCCATCGGTGATCATAAAAATCTGTTTGTTTGGATTTTTACGACGACGCAATAAATCCATCGCCAATTCTAGTCCTGCAACTGTATTGGTATGATAAGGACCTACTTGTAAATAGGGAAGGTCTTTAATTTCAATACTCCATGCATCGTTTCCAAAAACAACGATATCTATTGTGTCTTTAGGGTATTTAGTGGTAATTAATTCACACAAAGCCATCGCCACTTTTTTTGCTGGAGTGATACGATCCTCTCCATATAATATCATAGAATGAGAAATATCAATCATCAACACGGTAGAAGTCTGTGTTTTAAAATCACTTTCACGAATGAGTAAATCGTTTTCATGCATCGTGAAATTTTCAACGCCATGATTGATTTGTGCATTTCGGATACTTTCTGTAAAATCTACTTGGTCAATATTGTCACCAAATTGATAGGCCCTTGTGTCTGGACTAAGTTCTGCACTAGGTCCCGTTTTATTGGTTTGGTGATTGCCTTTGCTGCCTTTTTTAAGCTTACCGAAGATGTCTTCTAGGCTCTTTTTACGAATTGTCTGTTCTGTTTTGGAAGTAATCTTAAAACTGCCGTCTGGACCATTTTCCTTTAAGTAGCCATTTTCCTTCAAATCTTCAATAAAATCACCCATACCATAGTCGTCATTGGTGAATTTATGCTTTCGGTCTAATTGGTTGAGCCAGTCTAAAGCTTCTGTGGCATCCCCATTGGTATAATTCAATAGTTCAGTAAACAGGTCGAGCATTTGCTCGAACATGCTTTTTTTGTTTTCGCCAGCTTTAAATGGGGTGAATTGAAATCCTATCATAGCGTGTACAAAATAGCGAATAAGCAATAAATATAATTACGATTTGAGTTAATTTTTTTATGTTATTCCTTTAACTCTTTTTAAGATTAACCTATTATAGGACAAAGTCCTTCGGAAACAAGCCCAATAGATTTTGAAAGCTATAGAGTAATCCTTTTGGCGAACAATAACTATGTTTAAATTTTTGCTTCACTTGACTATGTAACCAAGTTGCAATGGTGTTTCCTAAATCTGAACTTGGATCTATTTTGCCAAATTCAACCGTTTCGCCTTTTGTTTTTAAAATCGCCAATGCTTCCTGATACAATGCCAGTAATGCTTGTGGCTTTAGGCGAAATAAATTATACAAATGGAATATATCAAATACCAGAAAATAGATTTGCTGTTGACCTACCTTACTCAAGCCACTATTGTTTTGTAAAAATGGGGCTGAACTACCTGGCTCCAATCCAACTGCAGCAACCATACCCTTAAAGGGTTGTATGGTTTTTAATTTTATTAAGTTAGGTGTTGCAATAAAGCTGCCTTCAAATTGTTCGTTTAAGTAACTCAATTGAAGTTTGCCTTTTACTTTCAAAGGGGTACTAGTTTCAATAAACAATTGCATGTCATTAGACGCACCCGGATTGAGTTTGCTACTATTTGCTTTACTAGGCTTGTTCAGTTCTTTTTCTATATTTTGTTTCGATACAGACATGGCATGATGCTTTTAAATTCATTCAATGAATCAGACCAAGAAAAAGGATAAAGGAGATTACGTTTTGAATTTGACAGTAAGTCCTCATCTATTTTACCACCGCGGAGTTCGACTCTCTCGGTTGGCAGCCATTGAAGGCTTCTTGATGATGGAACAAAGATACAAAATAAATAAAAACGAACCGAATAAATTCGGTTCGTTTTTTCTGTAAAGCTTAAATAAATGAATCTACCATTTTAAATGGCTAATGACATCGCGCATGGCCCATAAGTAAAGGAAGGGTGCACTGGAAAGAATTAAAATCATAAAATAAAATGAATATTTCAATAAGTAAAATGGGCTTCTAGGAGGTCCTTCTAGTTCGTATACTAATCGTAACATAAAAACTACGCCTAACATATAGACGGGTAAAATTGATAAGAAGAAGTAGAAAAAATGATACCCGTTTTTAAATATATGTTTAGAAGAATTAGCAAACATCACATTAATCATACATATTACATAAAAAAAATAAAATGTCTTAAAACGTAAATTTTGTATGTAGTTTTTTAAAAAATTCATATTAAGATATTTAATTTCCATTTTTTCTTTGAATACATGCTTTATAGTTCAATGCACAAACTTTTTGATCGTTTATGTATAAACTTACTGCTACTATATAACCTGTTGTGCCAGCTAAATAACTACCATAAAATGCTCCACCAGTTGCTCCAATTAAATTGCCAATACCTGGAACATAAGTTCCTATAGCAAATCCAGCAGTTGCACCAGTAATCACCCCGCCACCAAAATATAATACATAATTTTTTATATATTGTGATTTTGATTCAATTAGACAATTTTGATACTCCCAACAACAAGATTCATTACATCCAGGGCCAGAACCTGCACCGCCTAAATCTTCTATCTCATCCAAGCCCATTTCTAAATTTCCAATTTGCGAATAATAATGAAACTCATCTAAGATCCATGCTGCATTATCTTGCCATAGTCCACTGCTACTTTTTTGACTTGCTTTTTGAAGGCTACTAATCTTATTATTTATAAACGTATTTCTTGCTTCGTTCAGTTGGTTCATTTTTGCTTTTGAAAGCACTGTGTCTTTACCAAGGAAAGTCTTTTTCAATTCACTTGAATTATTGCTGATTGTATTAGACGCTTTTTGTAAATCAGCAAAGTTCTTAAAGTGATACAAGTCGGTCAACTCTTTTTGTAGGACCAGGCTTGTTGGGTTTTGATTGATTGCGTTCAATAATCTAGCTGCTTCCTCATTGATATCTGCTTTAGTCCTTTTGTCTTTATATACAATTTGTAAATACAAAGGGTCAAATCTCGCAATCGTTTCATTCAATTCATCAAACAGTGGAGCCGAAAGCGGCGCAACTGGATTTTGTATTGGAGGTTCAACCAATGGACCTAGTTGATCTTTTTTTGAACATGCGTTTAGAAATATCAATGACAGGAAAAATATCCCTATAAAGCGTGTTGATTTTATCATGCTATTTTATTTTATACTGACACTGAATTGTGTAAGTAGATAGCATTAAAATAAAAAATCAATGAACTGCTTTACTGCGTAAAAATACGCTCAATAATTTCAGAATAAAAAATATATTTGAAAATAGAAAATAGGCTAATAATCAACGCTGTAAAGCATTGTAAGATTTAGAATGTAGTCTAAGTTTGTCTCTTTTATTTCACAAAAAATACTGCGGGTACTGGTCTTTGTCCAGTTGGATCGGAAGGTTTGATGGTTTCTTTTCCATTCACCAATAAACAACTACTACCACCGCCATCTAAATTAATAGCTTCTACTGCACCAAGATCAATAAATATTTGTGCCGTCTCTGTGAGTGTAGTGCCCACTGCAATATTTTTCATACGACCTTGCACTGCTAATAAAATTAAGTGTCCATCTTTTGTATAACCCATTGCAGTGCGAGGATGATGGTCTGCAATGGCTTTGCCTGAAAATTTCTTTTCCTCGTTATTTGAAATAAATATAGTGCCGTCTTTCACCAAAACTGGTCCTCCACCTACTGCCCAATCTAATTTCCATGGATTCAAATTTGAAAGGACATCCTCTTTCAATGATAGTTTTGCATTTTTATCTTTGACAGGTGTCATTGGATTTTGTTGGTATAATACCTTCTTACTATTAGAATCGGTATAGGTATAAGCAATATCCATCTTGCCATTTTTTTGCATTCCAAAGGCCGAGGACAAAACATGCGTAAAGGTTAAGGTGTCTTTTCCCTTTCCATCTATGTCTTGTTTATTCAATGCCAATATATTCCCGCGATGGACCAACACATTTAAATTCGTATTATTCTTGAATTCAAAAAAGGAAGCATTCATTACAACAGTTGGCTGTGCTAGTCTTTCATAAAATGCCGATGGCGTTAAGCGTCTATATAAAGTAGTATCTACACCCATTTCTAGTTTAGGTGCATTGGTATTAATAAGCACATAATAGGCCTTAAATACGCTGTCATTTAATGTAGCAGAAGTAGATGCAAAAACTTGAATTGTATTTGAACTTAGACCAAACTCGTTTGAAACATTTTTCCATTCAATTTTTTGTGCCATAGCAGGCATTGCTAGAAGGTAGAAGCAAAAAAAGATAGATGCAAGATGTAAACTTAGCTTTTGGTATTTCATAGTATGGTTCATAGGGTTACAAATCAATGACCTAAAGTTAAGGTTTCTAATTAAAAAAGATCACATACAAAAAGGCCCCCCATTGCTGGGAGGCCTTCTCTATTCGAATCTTACTAAATGTATTCGTTGACTACTTTGTTGAGAACCACATTTCTTTAGTATGGTAATCTATTGTAGTTGCACCAATTCTGTTTAACTCATTGATGTTCCATACATACTCAGAGTTAAATCTTGGACGCATTCTGTATACCAATTTACTACCATTGTCTGGGAACAAATCTGTAGCAGAAGGCACTGTAAAACCAGTGTAAACTTGTACACCATTTGCATCCTTATCTGTGTAGTGGTATCTACGCATATCTACCCATGTTTCCATCGTACCATGACCCCAAAGCGCAATGTATTTTTGTAACATGATCATTGGTAATGTTAAGCTAGTAGCACTTGTAGGTACTACTTTTGTATTTGCTAAGAATGCATCTCTTGTAGCTGTTGTTAACAAATCTGCCGTTGGCACATTGGTATTGTAGTTCGCCATCAATAAATCAAAGTGCTTAGAGATACCGTCTTTATATGCTGCTAAAGCAGTTGCTTTATCCCCTTTGATGAAAGCAGCTTCAGCACGCATAAACGCCATTTCACTCGCAGTCATTACAGGGAAAGGCGCATTGTTTCTAAAGATAAATCGACAGTTTACATCTGTTGCAGGTGCAGTATTCACTGTGCCTGTAGCTTGAGATAAACCATGGAAACTTTCTGGACGATCGGCACCTAACATAACTGTTTGTCCTTTAACAGGCTCAACACCTTTGAAAGTTCCGCTTGTATTTTTTCTTAACAAATAAATTGCCCTAGGATCTGCCACACCGCTAAATGTTGCGTTTAAACCACTCATTAAATCAGCAATAAATGCAGATTGTCTGATGGCAGTTGGAGATGCTACTGTAGCTCCACCTAAGTTATTTCTAAAAGGACCAAAGAAATTGTTAGTGGCACTCACACTTGTTGCAGCAAACTTCACTAAAGCATCGTCTGTTGTTTCTTTCATTGCAAGATTCGTATAATACAATACTGAATCCGCTTTGTAGATGGCTTTATTAGATAAGTGATGATGTGTTCTAGCCAATACGCCATAAACAAACTTCTTCCATTTTGCAACATTGCCTGCATATAAGAAAGCGTCGCCTGTTGTTAATGCCGCTTGACTTCCATTCTCTCCTGTTTTATTCAATAAATCCAGGGCTTCAAAAGAAAGTTTTCTTGCATTCATATACACTTCTTCCTGCGTGTCATATCTAAATGTGATTAAGTCTGTATTGAAAGCGTCTTTCAAAATAACTTCACCATGATAATCGGTTAGTGTTAACCAGCTCCATGCGAAAATTGCTTTACCAACACCTGCTAATTCCCATTGCTTGTTTTCCAAAGCCCACTCAATCATTTTAACATTGTTTTGTCCAATATCATAATAATGAGAACGCCAGAAAGATTGTGCAACGTCTGTATTGGTATAACCCATTTTATCAAAATTACTTTGCGTTCCAGCAAAAGCAAAGTTTTGAACGTATGCGCCAATGTATCTAATATCATTCATTGGTCCATGTCCACCGTAGTTTCCTGCCATTGAGGCAACTATCTGAGGCATTAAAGTTTCTGGAGCCACCTTCACATCGTAGTTCGGGTTTTTATATGCCTCGTCTATTTTTTTAGAACAAGACGCTACTAAAATAAGTAGTGCGCTTAGTGCTAAAAGATTTTTAAAATTATATTTCATAAATAAAAGTTTTTATTGATTAAAAAGAAGCTCTAAATCCAAAATTGAAGCTTACTGGCGCACCCATGTTTCCATAGTCAAAACCAAATCCACTAACACCACGGCTAGCAGAAGTTGTTGCACCTACTGCAGGATCAGCTCCTCTATAGTTGGAAATAAGAACTAAATCACTAATCGTTAAAAATACATTCAATGTTTTAGCTAATTTATCAACATCACCCTTTAACAATTTCTTTACGTTATAGTTAAAAGTAAGATCTCTTAATCTAAACCAGTTCACATCTTTTTCGATAAATGCTTCTTCTGGCATTGTAGAATAGTACAAAGAATTTGCTGCCGGAGTTAGCAAAATATTGTTTTGAGTTGGAGAAGTTGTATTCTCTTTTCCGTCTTTTAAAACACCTGGCACCACTCTTGCAATATCTCTGTCTTTAGTAATTGCGCTTCTACCAATAGCAGTTAAGTATTTTTCGGTCGCATTAAAGATATCACCGCCAACTTTAACATCCCATAAGAAAGAGATTCTTAAATTTTTGTAAGTGATATTATTTAACCAGCCTAAAGTAAAGTCTGGGTTACGATCTCCTCTAACTTTAAAGTTGGCATCAATCAATGGTAATCCAGTGGTTGGGCTAATTAAAATTTGACCAGCATCGTTTCTTAAATAACCATGAGAAGTAATTGTAGTTGTTGGTCCGCCATTTGCCAAACCACCTCTAGCATTACCATAAACCCAAGTATCAGAAATGTAGAATTCAGGAACGTTAGGAGGTAAAGAAGTTACCTTGTTACGCATTCTATTAAAGTTGAAACGTGTGTTCCAAGAAAAATTCTTTTTATTCACTACTAAGTAGTCTAACACAACTTCAAGACCTGTATTCTCATTTGAACCTACGTTCAAAGTATTCAATACAAAACCAGTACCATAACTCGCTCTAAAGTTCTCAGCGATCAAGTCTGTGTTTACGGTTTTATAATAAGTTGCTTCTGTACTTAATCTGCCATTTAAAAACTTCATCTCCGAACCAACTTCCATTGTCTTTTGACGCTCTGGCGTTAAGTAAGGATTTGCATTCGTGAAATCATAATAGTATCCACCACCACTTCCAGTGTTAAAGTTTAAGATAGATTGGTTCGCATAAGGCGCACTAGAACGAGCAGTGCTCGCCAATGATCCTCTCAACTTCCAATAGCTAGCCACTTGCTTCACAACTGGGAAGATGTCTGACATAATCACACTCACGCTTCCTGCTGGATAATCATATGCTCTGCTGGCAGTAGGGAAGATAGAAGACTCTTCGAAACGGTGAGAATAAGTTAAGAACACTTTATTATCATAGTTCACAGCTGCTTCACCAAAATAAGCTGCTTGACGATTGATATTGTAGTTTGGTAAACCAAAACGGTTCATATTGCTATTACGAATTCTTGAAGCAACTGCAGTATTACCACTATCTGTTCTGTTGGCGTCTGTTAAGTTGTTACCAAAAATTGAAGTGGTTTGTGTTTCATAATCCTGCCACATATTACCTATCATCAATCTTGTGTTTACTTTTCCAAAGCTTTTCTTAGCTGTCGCAGTTACTGTATGGTTGTACCCATAATAATTACGATAGTAATTTTCTAAAGCACCTTTTTGTGCACGGCTTAAGAAGTTAGATGCAGAATCCCACTTTGTATAACCATCTTGTTGGTAAGTATCATAACCAGCTCTTCCATTAATAGTCAACCATTTTGTTGGAGAATAGTTAACAGAAATTGTTGCTACAGTTCTTGATACTTCGTCGCGGCTTCTGTTTTTGTATAAGTTAAAGTAAGGATTGTCTAATTCAGCATTAGGATCGCCAGCAAATAAACCTTTCTTAGTACCATTTGCATTGATCCAATCTTTTGCATCGTTATCAACAGGCCAAGATAATAAGCTTAATACATATCCTTTCACACCTCTTAATGGCTTATCGTTAGAGCTCTTGATATAACTTATGCTTGGAGAAATTTCTAAATTTTTACCAATTTTATGATTTGTTACAATTCTGAAATTGTATTTTCTAAAATTATTGGTACGTACAGGAGAATTTTCATCTAAGTAAGAACCTGACATACGTACTGAATGATTTCCTTTACCATATTCTGCAGACACATTGTGTGTGTTAGAAAAACTAGTTTGAAAAAAGTTTTCTAAGTTCTGATAACGCGCAGCGTTCTTATCTCCTTTTGTTGGATAAGGCAATTGAGGGCCAAAATAAGAGAAGATATTTTGTGCAACACCATTGTTACCAGAATCATAATCTGTCATGATTTCTGGATACCTAGTATAAGTAGATAATCTAAGGCTATTGTCATAGCTTACTTTTATTTTACCTTCACTATCGCCACCTTTTTTAGTGGTGATTACGATTGCTCCAGAACTTGCTTGGCTACCATAGAGTGCAGTTGCTTCTGGACCTTTTAACACCGTTACATTTTCAATATCATTTGGATTCAAATCGGCAATACGATTGGTATAGTCGTTAGATCTATTTTCAGATGATACGTTGGCACTTGTTGGTTTTACAGCCAATCCAGTGTTTCTATTATTTTCATTTACTGTTGAGTTGTCTATGATCACACCATCAATAATGAATAAAGGAGAGTTGTCTAAAGACAAAGAGTTAAAACCTCTTAATACAATTTGAGAACTTGCTCCAGCCAATCCACTTGTAGGATTGATTGTTAAACCAGCGATACGTCCTTGTAATCCGTTTACAAAGTTGTTACGTTGTGTTTCGGCAAGTTCACTACCTTTTACTTTTTGTACAGAGTAACCTAATTCTTTAGGATTACGCTTGATGTCCATTGCAGTAACAACTACTTCCTCTAAAGTATTGTCTTTTAAAGCAAGACGTACTTCAATCGAACTAGCGTTGCCCACTCTAACATCTTTGGACTCAAATCCTACAGATGAGAAAGTTAATACTTGATTGTTTGCTACAGAGATAGAAAAAGCACCCGCATTATCGGTACTTGTTGCTACTCTTGTTCCTTTTACAAGGACAGAAACATTGGACAATGGTGACTTGTCGTATCCGACAACCTTACCAGTTACCAATTTTTGTTGTGCGTTTGCTATTGAAATACTTGCAAAAAGTACCAACAACAAACTCCATAAACCTTTGGTTTGCATAAATTAAAACTTTGGTGAATAATAAACTCAGGTATGACCCTTTTGTTAACGTTAAGTTAACGCTTATTAGTATCCAAATAGAAAATATTACATGAAAAATTTATAGAATTTTAATTCCTTGGAAACCAAAGGATAGCGTTAAAAGAAAACCATGTATACCTTAATGAATGCGTTTCAATCAAATCCTGTTCCTTCCTTAGATTTTACATAGCCTTATTGGTGCGTATAAAGGGTTGTTTTTCCTTTGAAAAAGGAGGAAATAGGAGCATGATGGGGTTCAAAAATTGAAGCATTTTGGGTGTTTTTTGGGTAAAATCGTCCAAATTTGAGGTAAAACAGGCATTTATTGGGTCATTTTGGTGTTTTTTGGGATAATTCAAAAAATTAGGTACAGGGTGGGAAATTTTTATTTTGGGTACATTCTAGGTGTAAGTCGGATGCATACTGAAAATTCATAATTCTATAACTAAACAAAGTAATTATCTTGCTGCCACAAAATATACAATATGAAAGAACAAAATTTTAGCAATCACGCACAAATGGTTCCAGGGTATCACTATGTAACTGCACCTGCCATCCTTGCGCTTATTGGAGGGTCAATCAACTATGCATTAAAAGCAAGTCCTGAAAATAAATACCTTGCCTTTTTATTGGTTTTAACCAGCTTTATATTGGTGATGCTTTTTGCTTTTGCAAGAACATTTGCTTTAAAGGCACAAGATAGAGCCATCCGTGCAGAAGAAAATTTACGCCATTTTGTATTAACAGGAAAATTACTTCCAGCTAGTTTAACCGTAGGTCAAGTAGTTGCATTGCGTTTTGCGCCAGATGCTGAATTCCCAGCACTAGCAGAAAAAGCAGCAGCAAATAATTTATCAGGAAAAGAGATCAAACAATCCATTCAAAATTGGAAAGCAGATTTTTACCGCGTATAATTTTCAGCATCTATAAAAGTTATTTAGACCCATTGCACAATGGGTCTTTTTTTTGCTTAAATTTATTGCATCTAAAACAATTTTATGATCAAAAAGATAATCGCTTTACTAAGCTTAGTAGTATTTACACAAATGGGCTTTGCGCAGGACATCAACAAAGAACTTGCTCCGTTAAAATGGAGAAGTATTGGTCCATTTAGAGGAGGCAGGTCCAATATGGCAACTGGCGTAATGAATAATAGAGATGTGTATTATATGGGTACCACTGGGGGTGGTTTATGGAAAACAGAAAACAGTGGAATCAGTTGGAACAATATTTCCGATGGCTATTTTAAAACAGGTTCTGTTGGTGCCGTTGCTGTTGCAGAAAGCGATGCTAATATTGTTTATGTAGGTATGGGTGAGCACGCAGTAAGAGGTGTAATGACCCATCATGGAGATGGTGTATATAAAAGTACAGACGCTGGAAAGACTTGGAAAAAAATGGGATTAGATGCCACACAACATATTTCAAGAATTGCGATTGATCCAAAAAATCCAAATATTGTTTTTGTTGCAGCACAAGGTGCATTGTATAGCAAGTCAACTGATCGTGGTATTTACAAATCGGTTGATGGTGGTACAACATGGAAAAAAGTATTGTATGTAGATGATAAAACGGGTTGTGCAGAATTATCCATGGACATGCAAAATCCTTCTATTCTTTATGCTGCAATGTGGGAGCATGGTCGTTTGCCATGGCAAGTGATCAGTGGCGGACCAGGAAGTGGATTGTATAAATCAACAGACGGCGGTAACAACTGGGTAAAAATGGAAAATGGTTTACCAAAAGAAATGGGTAAAATGTCTATTGCTGTGTCAAGAGCGAATGCTGAAAAAGTATATGCATTAATTGAAAGTGATTTTAGTAAAGATGCTGGTGGGTTATATGTGTCTAATGACGCAGGTGCAAGTTGGTCACAAGTTAATAAGAGCCATCGCTTGATTCAGCGCGCATGGTATTATATAGAACTGTTCCCAGATCCTACAAATGAAAATACAGTGTATGTGATGAGTGCCCCTTCATTAAAATCTATTGATGGTGGTAAAACTTTTACAGATTTTGCACGCACGCATGGTGATTACCATGATTTATGGATTCATCCAAGCAATGGTAAAAATATGGTGATGGCAGATGATGGCGGTGCTGCTATAACACACGATGGCGGAAAATCTTGGAGTAGTTTAAACAATATGCCTACAGGACAATTTTATAGAATCAATGTTGACAATGAAGTGCCTTATAATATTTATGCTGGTCAACAAGACAATACTTCAGTTAAAATTGCAAGTCGTGCAATTGGTGCAGGAGGAATTGATGAAAGAAATTGGTCTTCATCTGCGGGAGGTGAAAGTGCATTCTTAGCATTTGATCCAAACAATCCAAGGTATGTTTTAGGTGGATCATATCAAGGCACCATCGAAGTCTTAGATACAAAAACAAAAGGTAGTATCAATATTATGGCTGCGCCAATTCAATATTTAGGAAGAGATGCAAAAGATATTAAGTATCGATACAACTGGAATGCGCCCATCATTTGGAGTAAGCATGAACCAAATACCTATTATCACGGATCACAGTATTTATTGAAAACTTCGGACATGGGAAAAACATGGAAGGAAGTTTCTCCTGATTTAACGCGCAACGAAAAATCTAAACAAGGAAAACCTGGTGTTCCATATACAAACGAGGCAGTGGGTGCAGAAAATTATGGTACGCTAGCGTATGTGATGGAATCGGTTCATGAAAAAGGTGTGATCTATACAGGTAGTGATGACGGTTATGTATACTTAACAAAAGATGGTGGCGCCAATTGGAAAAATATTACACCAACTGGTTTGGCAGAATGTTTAATCAATGCAATTGAAGTATCACCACACGATAAAGCAACAGTATACATTGCAACTACTAGATACAAATTCAATGATCATACACCTGGATTGTATAAATCAACAGATTACGGCACCACTTGGACTAAAATCAATACAGGCATTGCAAACAATGCATTTACAAGAGTCGTTCGTGAGGACAATGTCATTAAAGACTTATTATTTGCAGGTACAGAATTAGGCGTATATATGTCTAATAATGGTGGTAAAAACTGGAGTCCATTCCAATTAAATTTACCTATCGCACCTATCACCGATTTACGTGTGCACCAAAATAATTTAATTGCATCTACTTCTGGTAGAGCCTTTTGGATATTAGATGATTTAAATTTAATTCGTCAATATAAGGCTGACTCAAGTAATGTAAAAATATACAACCCTGATGCAACATTAACAGTAATGGGGTCCAGCGAAATGGATGACAATGATGCGGATTTTACAGGTGCTAAAGCAAAATCTGGAGTCAACCCTGCAACAGGCATGGTCTTATATTATCAATTACCAAAGATGGAAGAAGGTGTTGAACTTAGCATGGAAATCAATGATGCATCTGGTAAATTAATAAGACGTTTTAGTTCTAAAGCAGACGAAAACTATAAACGATATGATGGTGCGCCAAGAAAAGACCCAACATTAAGTAAGGATAAAGGATTGAATCGTTTTGTGTGGAACCTTCGCCATGCAACGACAACTGCAATTCCAAATGTCTATATTGAAAGTAGTTTTAGTGGTCATAAAGCCATCCCGGGTAAGTATACCATTCGTTTGATGGCCGGAGGCAAAATGATTGGCAGCACAACAGCAGTGATTGAAGCCAATCCAAATTTTACGACTACAGCTATTGAATATCAGCAATATGATTCTTTGATGCGTTTGATGGAAAGTACTGTAACAGAAATGCATCAGATGGTGAATCAATTAAAAGACAATGCTACGCACATTGAGGCATTGGTTAAAAAATTAAAGTCAGATGCAAACTATAGTGGTGCACAATATGCAAGCTTAAAAGATAATGCAGCAAGCTTGATTGCAAATTTAAAAGCATGGGACGAAGACATGATTCAAAGAAAATCAACTTCATATGATGATGTAGAAAACTTCCCTAACAAATTTACTGCGAACTATATGTTCATGATGAATCAAACAGAAAGCGATATCCCTCAAGTGAATCAACCTAATTTAGATTTACTGAAAGAATACACAACTGAATGGGAAAAATTAAAAGCAAGAGGGCTTAACTTAAAAAATATGGCTATTCCTGCATTGAATAAGCAATTATGGGATTTAGGAATGGGTGCTATTTGGTAGCACCTAAGGAGATGGTATCATAAAGTGGTAGGATAAGACGCAATCCAGTAGATTTTAGTTGTCGGCATTTAAAATGCTAGGCCTAGTATCTTTTGGATTGCGTTTTTCGTATTGCTTCACCTGATTTTTTAAGATTGGCTTAAACTTTCTAGCTCTTTGTAATTCATATTGATAAAAAGCTTTTCCAATTTGATTTAAAAAGGGAAATCCCACTGTTGCTTCATCATATTTTGAATCGTTCACAACACCATCACTATTGACATAGACGGTTGCGGAAAGCATATAGTCAATATTGTTTTTGGTGTCCAACACATAAGACACATCCGTTAAGAAACCATAAGCCCATCCTACTTTATTGAAAACCCTGATATGCTTTGGCATGGCATGCGTACTGTCTTGAAAAAAGAATTTCACATAGCTATCATAAAAATGCGCACTGTCGTACTTGGGATAATTGGTTTCCGATGGATACTGAGATAGATACTGTAATAAGAATAACCTATCCGATTCGGCGATATTGAATCTATTTTGTTTTGGCACCGAGGCTGGAAAAATAACGGACTGCAACATTTTTTGCATATCAGTTAATGAAATATTATTGTGTCGAGTAAAATCAAAAGGGGCATTCACTACTTCGTCCCTACTATTCCAATGTGCATCACCAATGAATATAGGGGCTCCAAACTGAAAGCTGTCTTTATTGTATTGTGGGGCTAGCTTTAAAATTGGCAATCCTTTTTCATCCACAAAATTAATCCCATTGGTATGTCTATTTTGGTCTTCAGTATAGCCCATAAATTGTCTGGTGATCTTTGTACTGCTATATCCTTTTGCTAGAAGTTGTTGATTCGTTGGACCTTGACCCATAAATTGATACAGTCTGTTGTAGGGATCATTTTCGGATATCAAAAATGCGCGCTTGATAAAATGTGCGATAGATGGTTTTTTATTTTGAGCACTCGCATCTTCATACATGGCTACTTGTCTTTGATAGTTGCTATCAAATTGCATACTGGTGAATTTGTTTACACCGGGATTATTCAATTCATGTAATTTTTCCATCGCCAAAAATGCAAGGGGCATTTTAACCATCGAAGCTGGATTAAAGTAGCTGTCTGCATCTGCGTATAATGTATGATTGGTAAAATGAGGAATGTCTTTTTGATCTCTATCAATTTGTGTATATACAAGCTGATACCTGTATGTTTTGGGACTAGCTAGCACTTTTTTAGTAATGCTATCTTGGATACTAGTTAAAATAGTATTGAAAGGTGCAGGCCACTGTGCCATTAATTTATTTGATACGACCAAAAGCAATAGGGTAATAAAAAATAGACTTTTTTTCATGATAGGCATCATTGATGTATTGCAAATAAAACAAAATATATTATATTCACTAAAATAAAATTATGGACAAGAATATTCTTTTTGCTATCTGGTTGGTATCGGCCATTTACTGTGTGTACAAGCTCTTTAAACGCTCTAAAAATATATCCCTAGATGGTGTCATTGGTTATGCACCTGGTTTAGAGATTGTCATGGTCATTGTACTAGGACCTTTATTAGCAATTATTGATATCTCTTTAACTTGGATTAGGATTTATAAAGAAGCCGAAGAGGCAAGAAGAAGGTCAAAGCAATAATTACAGTGCATTATTTAAAAATGGATATATTAACGTTTGAGCCTTGGTTTTGATTTAAAAGATTTTCTAGAAGTGATTCTGCTTATTAAATCTCCATTTTCACTCCTTAAGTATCCATATCGAATCAATATGCCATAGTAATTTTTAGTAAATTGATTGTACTGTCCAGAAAAATCGGAGGTACCCACTACTACACCAACGGCAGTCTTACGACCAATTTGGGCAAGCAGGGTAGAACTAATGTCGAACATGTATGGTGTTGAAGATTTAAAAACGGTTCCCGCGCCAATTGAAAATTCATTACTGAAAATCCCTATTTGTGCTGCATCAAATGTTAGTTTCAATAAAGCAAATTTTGATGTGTCATTTTTTGTTGTATTCAATCTTCCGAATGCAACACCAATATCAAGTGGGCCAAACGTTTTACCAACTTCGATATTTTGAGATATTCTATTTTGGATTTTTCCAGGTTCTGAGGCTAGAGACAAAGGGTTAATTCTTATGTATATATTGTCTTTTATTTTTAAACTTGAATCTTGCGAAAAACCTTTTAGGACAATAAAGCTGACGAATAATAAAAATAGAATCTTTTTCATTTAGGAGAGAAATTTATATTATAATTTAATTTACTTCTAAGCCCATCTAGTGTCGTTCTTATAACCGCTTGTGTTGCATCATTTTTAAATAATAAAATATGCATTATTCTTTGAGTATTTTTATTATAAACTACTTTCCAGCAATAATCAGGAATTGCAATTTTATTTTTTATTTTATTAGTTCCATAAATTCCTCCTACGTATATTTTTAATGGACTTCTTTTGCTTTCTAATCTAATTTTATGCTCCCATGCTTTCCAGCTTCCTCTATTTAATTTAGGATGTTGGGGAAATACATTTAAATAACTAAATGTAAGTTCTTCAAGGTATTTATCAAATGCGAAATCTTCTGCACTCACTAAATGTCCTCGATCGTATCCACTCTTACTATAATCTTTATTTTTTGCAGTAAAAGATTCTTCTATAAATCTCATACCTTTTCTACTCACCTCTCCTCCTCCATTATTTAGTTCATAAACTACATATAAAGGCACTTTTAATTGGGAAGAATAATATGAAGTGTAAATTTGTTTATTGACTACTTTATCTATTTCTTGACTGAAAGAAATTGTTAAAGTAGCAAAGACAAGTAGAAACAATAAAAAGGATTTTTTTACCATAAATTAGTTTGATTCATTCTCTTTTTTTGTTCTGTTGTGAAATCTAAATTTGCTAATAATGTAGTCGAAAAGATACTTGCTCATGCCAAGTTCGGTTTCCGAAAATTGCATCCATTCGGCTAATTCTTCTTTTGTTGGTTTAAATTCAGCACCAAGTGGATATTTTAGTCGAATTTTTTCAATAAGAATCTTCTCCCATCTTGTTACCTGATCCTCTCTCTGTTTAATTACTTCTTCATTGATCCCCATTACAAGCGCATAATCGTTGAGTCTCTCAATTACATTTGAAAACAACTGTAATAAAGTAAGCATCTCTTTTTCATACTTTCCTACAGCATGAATATTCAACTGCCCATTTTCATAAAACATTTCAACAGTCCATAGCCTAGAATAAATTTGGCCAATAATATATTGATCTCTCACCTCTAAATAAGATTCAAAAGGCATAAAATGTTCTACTTGGTCGCTTGAATCATCTGCAAATTCAATTGGTATTAGCTTCACATTGGCGCCTAATTCAACAAGTTCTTTTTCATACTTGATGATAAGCTCTTTGTTAAATTCTCTTCTCTTTAAAATTAAAACATTATCAATATCAATTTTTTCGAGTCTTTTATCATCTACAGATGTCCACATCACTGAGACTGTTTTATTCAAAATCGGCTTTAAACTTGGGTGAATATTTTTAGGGACCCATTTAAATGGATTCGCAAGCGCATAACCTATATGAAAAATGTTTTCTAAGGGCGCTTTTCCAGGATGAATCCTTGCCCAATATGTATAGGATAAGGCACCAATTTGCCAAGCATTGGTTGTATTGATCCAATTGGGTTCAGACAATTCCTCCTCTACTTCAAAATGCTTATTTAAATTTTTAGATAATAAAACATCCACATATTGGTCTAACTCCTTCCATATATTTTTATGCATACCCCATACGGTCGACTTAGCAAATGACTCATATGTATTTTGAACTAGACTTAATTTATTTTTTGCCTCTAAAAGTTTTTCTGATTGGCTCTCTTCTAGTGCATTGATTTTATCTTCTGACTCTTGTATTTTGGTTACAATTGGTGGTAATTTTTTTTCAACTTCATCTTTAAGTGCGGAAATTTTATTTTCAATTTTTTCTTTCTCGTTATTTGCAGCTTTAGCTAAAGATTTAAATAATTCATCAAATGCTTTTTTAAATCCCCCTTCAAGTTCTTTTTTCTTTAAAAGTAATTGTTTTAATGTTTTTTCTTCCGTCTGAATTTTTGGATTATTGACAATAGATTTTACATTATCTGTTAGTATGTCAATTTTTGCTTTATACTCCTTTTCATCCGTTTTTTGTTTTGCGATAACAGATTTATCAATATTAGGTACAATTGAAAAATAATGCAACCACCAAGGATTAAAAACAATTGGATAATTTTCGTTTTTATTATCAATAAAAATCTCACCTGGCATATCTGGGGTGCCTACTTGATCTAAAATTCCTAGCTTATTTTTTTCCTCATCAATGATTATAAATAATTTTTCTATCGAAATGGCAGCAGTTTTTGCTGTGTCCTGCATCACCAAGAATTCCATACTATCTATTTTACCATCATCCTTTAATTTTTCTTTTATGATTTCGCGTAAATGAGGCTCTATAACCTTAGCTCTTTCAATATCTATAATTTGTTTTGCTACCGCAGGATTTACAGATGGAATCGTATGATAGTAAATTTGAACATATACTTGATCATTGCTATCAAGTAAGTATCTAAATTCCGTAGACAAATTTGTTAAGTCATCGACTGTAAGATCTAATACAAATTCTTTACTTTTTTCACCTGTTTCTAAAATAAAAGTGCCTTTCTTACCTTTGTCATCAATATTTTTTGCATAAACCGGTTTGTATTTTATAAACACATCTACATCTTCTATCACTTCCAAGACTGCGTTGTAAAGATAACTATTGATAAAATTAAAATATTCGTCACCCAAAGGCCATTTACGTTTATTTTCTTTTTTACCCGCTTTTTCTTCTGGATGAGCAAAAATATTTCTTATAACAATAATCATATCAAATAGATCAAGGAGGCCCTTATTGGTACTCATTGTTCTTCCTTTAATTTGATCAACAAATGATTGGAAATTATCATTGGCCCCGTCATCAACCACATCCTTAAGCAAACTAAACTGATGGATCAATAATGCAGTTTTATCATATATATTTTGTTTGTCAAACTTTGGATTAAAGATTGAAGAAGGTATTTCGTTACTCAACATTCTAAAAATGGATAGAAAGTGTCCAAAGCTTGGCTTCTGTCTTGAAAATTTATAGAATTCAGTTTCTAGTTTAAGGTTGACTTGTTTAGATGACTTATACTCACCCAGCATAATTCCAACAATATAAATTAATAAGGATTCAGAAAGCTCTAATAATGTTTTATGCATTAACGCTTCCTCAGTTGCGTCATTATATCGCTTTGAGGATAAAACAATATGCGATGGCAGTAATGCATTATTTTCCATGATGTTGTTTTTTATGTTCTCTTAAAACATGTATTGAAATGCGTAAACAGTTTGTATTATTATACTTTAGGTCAGTTAAATGCTCCATCCAATTATCTTGATGATTATTAAATAGTTCTATCATTGAAATGGATTGTGTGGTTAATTCCTCTAGTGTTTTAAAACCTATTGGATTAATAATATTACCATTAAAAAGATATTTTTTTTGATACCATTTTTTTGAAAATGCTACATTTTCAATACCCTCAATTGGAAGCAAGCTTTTTATAAATATTTGATCAGGTGCTATGATCGTCTCAAATAAATAATTTGTTTGATTTACATTTAAACTCAATTTTATTTTGATTAGTTGATTGAAATATTCAAAATCCATACTGCCCGTAATGGAAGAGTCTTGAATGACCAATGGTGATATAGCACTCTGCATAATTAAGTATGTAAATGATAAATGGCGTAAATATTATTAAACCTAAACTTTACTTTTTCAAATAACTCCAAATCATTTCTTAACAATTTATTGTCAACAGTGGCTATAATTTCTTCAGTATCAAAATTTATTTCAACAATTTTAGTCCAAAATCTTTCATTATTTGCACATACTTTAACAACATGTCCCACTTCCAGCTGCATCAACTCTGCATGTGTTGGATTTTGGAATGAACCTGGATATATTTTAGAAAGCTCAACAGCATCCTCAAATTTTACAGTCTTCATATTTCAATGAT